>NZ_PSVB01000031.1:0-26173 GCF_002932165.1 Rathayibacter sp. AY1F8 | reverse complement strand
CGGCCGCAGGGGTCGGATCGGCGGGGATCGCCACCGTGGCCCAGCCGTCGGAGCCGGTCGCGGCCGGGATCGGCGCAGCCGGAGCGGGCGCGGCGGTCGCCTCGACGGCGGCGCGTTCGGCCTCCGGGGCGGCTGCGCGAGGCTCGACGCGGGCGATGTACTTCACCCGCAGGCCGAGGACCTGCTGGATCGCCTGACGCAGGTACTCGCTGACTCCGGGCTGCCCCGCGGTTCCCGGCATCTTGAACGACTCGACGTCGTTCTGGCTCGGGAACGAGAGGGTCAGCACGTCGTCCTTGAGGGCGCGCACCTGGGCGGTGTAGGCCACCAGCCAGGCGGTCATCTTCGCCTTCTGCACGACCTCGAGGATCTCGGGCCAGGTGTCCTTCATCCGCTGGAGGGTGACCGCGCCGTCGGCGGGTGCGTCGCCCGCGGCCGCAGCGGGTGCGGAGGCGGCGGCCGCGGAGGCGGCGGCCGCCTCAGTGGACGCAGCGGCCTGATCCGACGGCTCCTGCTCGACCGGCTCCGGACGAGCCGCCGCGGCGGTCGTCGCGCGGGGGCGTCCTGACTCGGCCGGCGCGGACTCGTCCGCCTCCGGGGCGGCCGCCGTCTCGTCGGGCGCCGTCACCGGCGGCGCAGCGACCGGTGCGGACGCCGTCACCGGCGCCTCGGTGCGCGGAGCGGCCGCGATGGACTCGGGCACCGAGCCGGGAGCGGCGGCGTGCGAGGCGTGGTGGGGCTCGGGCGCACGGGACGGCTCGGACGCGCGCGACGCCTCGGACGACCGCGGGGCGGGCGCCGCGGACTCGCGCGGCGCGGCCACGTGCCGCGGGCGCTCCTCCTGGGCCGCAGCGGGCGCGATGCCGGCGCCGGTGCCGTGCACCAGGGTGCGGGCGATCATCAGCTCGAGGTGCAGGCGCGGCGAGGTCGCACCGGTCATCTCGGTGAGGGCCTCGTTGACCACGTCGGCGATGCGCGAGAGCTCGGCCAGGCCGAGCGCGCGCGACTGGCCGGCCATGCGGTCGAGCTCGTCCTGCGAGACGCCGCGGAGCACGGCCGAGGCCGCTCCCCCGGTCGCCGCGACGACGATCAGGTCGCGGAGCTTCTCGAGCAGGTCCTCGACGAAGCGGCGCGGGTCCTGCCCCGTCTGGATGACGCGGTCGACCGCTCCGAACGCCTCGGCGGAGTCGTGCTCGGCGAGCGCGTCGACCACCTCGTCGAGCAGGGCGCCGTGGGTGTAGCCGAGGAGGGCGACGGCCCGCTCGTACTCGACGGTCTCGGCCTCGGAGCCGGCCATCAGCTGGTCGAGCAGGGAGAGCGTGTCGCGGACGGACCCGCCGCCCGCGCGGACCACGAGCGGCAGCACGCCGGCCGCCACGTGCACGCCCTCGCGCTCGCAGAGCTCCTGCGTGTAGTCGAGCATCTGCGCCGGCGGGACGAGCCGGAACGGGTAGTGGTGCGTGCGCGAGCGGATCGTGCCGATGACCTTGTCCGGCTCCGTGGTCGCGAAGATGAACTTCACGTGCTCCGGCGGCTCCTCCACGATCTTGAGCAGCGCATTGAAGCCCTGCGGCGTGACCATGTGCGCCTCGTCGAGGATGAAGATCTTGAAGCGGTCGCGCGCCGGGGCGAAGATGGCGCGCTCGCGCAGATCGCGCGCGTCGTCGACTCCGTTGTGGCTCGCCGCGTCGATCTCGACCACGTCGAGCGAGCCCTGGCCCTCGCGGCTGAGCTCGACGCAGCTGTCGCAGACGCCGCAGGGGGTGTCGGTCGGGCCCGTCGCGCAGTTGAGGCAGCGGGCGAGGATGCGCGCCGAGGTGGTCTTGCCGCAGCCGCGGGGGCCGCTGAAGAGGTAGGCGTGGTTGACGCGGTTGGTGCGGAGCGCCGTCATGAGCGGATCCGTCACCTGGGACTGGCCGATCATCTCGGCGAACGTCTCGGGCCGGTACCGGCGATACAGGGCTGCTACCACCCGACAAGAGTAGCCGCGACCTCCGACACCGCAGCCGGGACGGCGGACCTCCGAGCGCGCGTAGCCTCGGTCCCGTGCTCCCGCCGCCTCCGCTCCCCCGCTTCGACGCGGTCGTGCTCGCCGGCGGACGCGCTTCCCGCCTCGGCGGCGCGGTCAAGCCGCTCCTCCGGCACCGCGAGTCGACGCTCCTCGGCACCGCCCTCGCAGCCGTGCGCGGAGCCGAGCGGAGGGTCGTGGCCGGACCGTCGTCGCTCGCACAGGCCGTCGACGGCGCCGAGCTCGTCCAGGAGGATCCGCCGTTCGGCGGCCCGGTCGCGGGCCTGGCCGCCGCGCTGCCCCTGCTCGACCGCCCGGGCGCTCCGGACTGGGTCGTCGTTCTCGCCGCCGATCTCGTCGCCCCCGCTCCCGCCGTGCACACGCTGCTCGAGGTCGCATCGAGCGCCGTCGAGGCCTCCCTCCTGGCCGTCGACGCGAGCGGCCGAGCCCAGCAGCTCCTCGGCGTGCACCGGCGAGCGGCCCTCGTCGAAGCGCTCACCGCGCTCGGCGATCCCGACGGCGCCTCGGTGCGCGCCCTCCTCCGGGTCCTTCCCCCGCGGCTCGTGACGGTGCCCGGAGGGACGACCGACGACGTCGACGCGCCCGCCGACGCGCACCGGCACGGGATCGACCTGCCGGTCCCGCGCGGCGCAGACTGAGCGGATGGACGACACGACCGGCCCCCGCCCCTCCGCCTCCGACGGCGCCCGCCCCACCGAGGAGGTGCTCGCCGGCTGGTGGGCCGAGCTGTGCTCCGCGCTCGGCCTCGGCGAGGTCCCGGTGGACCCGGACGCCCTGCTCGCCCTCGCCGGTCGCGCAGCGCACGGAGTGGTCCGGCCGGCGGCTCCGCTGACCACGTTCCTCGCGGGCTACGCGGCGGGCCTGGCCGGGGGCGGACGGGACGCGCTCGACGCGGCGCTCGCGGCCTCGCACCGGGCGGTGGACGAGCGTCCGCACGCCTCCTGAGACGCTACTCCACCGGCCTCGATCCGGCACCAGGTCGACGCCGTACGGTTCCCCCGAGTCCCGGCGCCGCGGCTCGGACCGAGAGCGGCGCAGGACTCCCGCGGCCGACTGCGCCGCGGTCGTCCATCTGAAGGAGCCCCGCATGTCAGGCAACAGAGCCGTCGCCTACAAGTCCCCCGGAGTCGTCGAGGTCATCGACATCGACTACCCCACCTTCGAGCTGAAGGACGGACCCGGCGTCAATCCGGCGAACATCGGGCGGAAGCTGCCGCACGGCGCCATCCTCCGCACCGTCTCCACCAACATCTGCGGCTCGGACCAGCACATGGTCCGCGGCCGCACCACCGCTCCGTCGGACCTCGTGCTCGGCCACGAGATCACCGGCGAGGTCGTGGAGGTCGGCCCCGACGTCGAGTTCGTCAAGGTCGGCGACATCGTGTCCGTGCCGTTCAACATCGCCTGCGGCCGCTGCCGCAACTGCAAGGAGCGCAAGACCGGCATCTGCCTCAACGTGAATCCGGACCGCCCGGGCAGCGCGTACGGCTACGTCGACATGGGCGGCTGGGTCGGCGGGCAGGCCGAGTACGTGATGGTCCCCTACGCCGACTGGAACCTCCTGGTGTTCCCGGACCGCGATCAGGCGCTCGAGAAGATCCTCGATTTGACGATGCTCTCGGACATCTTCCCGACGGGCTTCCACGGCGCGGTGACCGCCGGGGTCGGCGTCGGCTCCACGGTCTACGTCGCAGGAGCGGGACCGGTCGGACTCGCCGCGGCGGTCGGAGCGCAGCTGCTCGGAGCGGCCGTCGTGATCGTCGCGGACCTCAACGAGGAGCGTCTGGCGCAGGCGCGCTCCTTCGGCTGCGAGACGGTCGACGTCTCGAAGGGCGATCCGGCCGGCCAGATCGAGCAGATCCTCGGCGTGCCCGAGGTCGACTGCGGAGTGGACGCCGTCGGCTTCGAGGCGCACGGCAACGGCGCCGACTCGGGGAAGGAGGCGCCGGCGACGGTGCTGAACTCGCTGATGTCGATCACCGCGGCGGGCGGCGCCCTCGGCATCCCGGGCCTCTACGTCACAGGCGACCCGGGCGGAGTCGACGAGGCGGCCCAAGAGGGCTCGCTGTCGATCCGCCTCGGGCTCGGCTGGGCGAAGTCGCTGTCCTTCACCACGGGCCAGTGCCCGGTCATGAAGTACAACCGGCAGCTGATGATGGCGATCCTGCACGACCGGGTCCACATCGCCGACGCGGTCCAGGCCACCGCGATCAGCCTGGACGACGCTCCCCGCGGCTACGCCGACTTCGACAAGGGCGCCGCGAAGAAGTTCGTGCTGAACCCGAACGGCTACCTGGGATGACCGACGGGGCGGGTCCTGCCCAGGGCCCGCCCCGAGCCCCGGGAGAATGGACGGGATGAGCGCACACGGGCACGAGGCGACCGACTGGGACGAGGCCAGGCGGATCGTCGGCGAAGCGGTGGCGCGCTCCGGCGTCTCGACAGTCCCCCTCCTCGACGCCCGCGGAGCCGTCCTCGACCGCGCCGTCACCGCCGCCCGGCCGCTCCCCCACTACGACTCCTCGGCCATGGACGGCTGGGCCGTGCGCGGACCCGGGCCCTGGCCGCTCGAGGACGGCACCGCCGCGCCGATCGTCACCGGAGCCGCCGTGCCCGACTGGAGCGACGCCGTGCTGCCGTCCGAGCAGGGCGCGGTCCGCGACGACCTGCTCACGGCGCGGGCGCCCCTCCCGCCCGGCCGCCACGTCCGGCGCGCGGGCGACGAGGCCGCCCGCGGAGCCGTGCTGGTCGATGCCCGGACCCGCCTCACTCCCGCGCACCTCGCCCTGCTCGCGGTCGCCGGGATCGACGCGCTCGACGTCCGCCCGACCGCCGCGGTCGACCTGCTCCTCACGGGGGACGAGGTCGACACCGAGGGGATGCCGCCCGCCGGACGGGTGCGCGACGCGTTCACGCCGCTGCTGCCCGCGCTGGTCGAGCTCTCGGGCGGAGCCGTGGGAGAGGTCGTGCGCCGCGGCGACGACGAGGAGGCGATCGCACGGACGCTGCTGGCGGGCACGGCGCCGATCCTCCTCACGACGGGCGGGACCGGGCGCTCCCGGGTGGACGCGGTCCGTCGCGCCCTCGATGCGGTGGGCGCGCGCGTCCTCGTCGACGGCGTCGGAATGCGCCCCGGCCACCCGACCATGGCTGCGCTGCTGCCGGGAGGGACGCTGGTGATCGCGCTGCCGGGCAACCCGCTCGCCGCCCTGCTCGCGGCGGTATCCTTCCTGCCGCCGGCCCTCGACGCGGCGTCCGGCGCCGCTGCCCGGCCCCTCGGCCGGGGCGTCCTCGCCGAGCCGCTCGGGCGCGCGGGGACCACGGTGCTCGTGCCCGTCTCCTCCGGCGAGGACGGCTGGCGGGCATCCGCCGGCATCCGCTCGCACATGCTCACCGGTCTCGCCGCCTCGGAGGCCGTGGCCGTCGTGCCCGCACCGGGAGCGGCAGCGGGCGACTCGGTGCGCCTGCTGCCGCTGCCCTGGTGAGGCCTACGCGGACGGTTCGAGGCGGATCACGACCGACTTCGAGGTCGGCGTGTTGCTGATCTTCGCGGTCGAGTCCAGCGGTACGAGGACGTTCGTCTCGGGGTAGTAGGCGGCCGCGCAGCCGCGGGGCGTGTCGTACGCCACGACGCGGAACGCCTCCGCCCGCCGCTCGACGCCGTCGGGCCACTCCGAGACCAGGTCGACCATCGCGCCGTCCGCGAAGCCCAGCTCGGCGACGTCGTCGGCGTGGACGAACACCACCCGGCGGCCGTCGTGGATCCCGCGGTAGCGGTCGTCCTTGCCGTAGATCGTGGTGTTGAACTGGTCGTGCGAGCGCAGCGTCTGCAGCAGCAGCCTGCCCTCCGGAACCCGCGGGTACTCGAGCGGATTCGCGGTGAAGCGGGCCAGACCGGAGGGGGTGTCGAAGCGGCGCGAGTCGCGCGGCGGGTGCGGGAGGACGAAGCCGCCGGGCACGTCGATCCGGGCCTCGAAGCCGTCGAAGCCGGGGACGACGTTGGCGATGTGCGAGCGGATGCGGCGGTAGTCGTCGCGCAGTCCCGCCCAGTCGACCCGCGGGACGTTCTCGCGGCCCTCGAGCAGCCGCTCCGCGATCCCCGTGAGGATCGCCACCTCCGAGCGCAGGCCCGGGCTCGGCGGGCGCAGGCGGCCTCGGGAGGCGTGCACGGCGCTCATCGAGTCCTCGACCGTGACCCGCTGCTCGCCCGAGCGCTGCACGTCGGAGTCGGTGCGGCCGAGGGTGGGCAGGATCAGCGCGCGCCGGCCGGTGACCACGTGCGAGCGGTTGAGCTTGGTCGAGACGTGCACGGTGAGGGCGAGCGAGCGCATCGCCGCCTCCGTCACTCCGCTGTCGGGCGTCGCGCGGGCGAAGTTGCCGCCGAGCCCCATGAACACGCGGGCCTTCCCGTCGCGCATCGCCCGGATCGCGGCGACCGTGTCCGTCCCGTGCACGCGCGGGGAGGAGAAGGAGAACTCGCGGTCGAGCGCGTCGTGGAAGGAGTCCGGCATCCGCTCGAAGATGCCCATCGTGCGGTCGCCCTGCACGTTCGAGTGGCCGCGCACCGGGCAGACGCCCGCGCCGGGCTTGCCGATGTTGCCGGTGAGCAGGAGCACGTTGACGACGTCCTTGAGCGTCGCGACCGAGTGCGCGTGCTGCGTGAGGCCCATCGCCCAGCAGACGACGGTGCCCTCGGACGCCGCGATCAGCTCGGCGACGGTGCGGATGCGCGTCTCGTCGATCCCGCTCGCCCGCTCGATCTCGTCCCACTGGACCTCCCGCAGCCCGTGGAGGTACTCGGCGAGGCCGCCGGTGCTCTCGCGGATGAAGGCGTGGTCGAAGACGTCGCCGCGCGCCTCCTCCGCCTCGAGCAGCGCCTTGCCCAGACCCTGGAACAGGGCCTGGTCGCCGCCCAGCCGGACCTGGAGGAAGTGGTCGGCGAGGGCCGTGCCGTCGCCCAGGGTGCCGCGGACGGTCTGCGGGTTCTGGAAGCGGAGCAGCCCCGCCTCCGGCAGCGGATTCACGGCCACGATGGTGCCGCCGGCGCGCTTGGCGCGCTCCAGCGCGGTCAGCATCCGCGGGTGGTTCGTTCCGGGGTTCTGGCCGGCGACGATGATCAGCGGAGCCCGCTCCACGTCGCGCAGGCTCACCGAGCCCTTGCCGATCCCGATCGTCTCGGTGAGGGCGGATCCGCTGGACTCGTGGCACATGTTCGAGCAGTCGGGCAGGTTGTTTGTACCGAAGCCGCGGACCATCAGCTGGTAGACGAAGGCCGACTCGTTCGAGGTCCGGCCGGACGTGTAGAAGATCGCCTCGTCAGGGCTCGCGCAGGCGCGCAGCTCCTCCGCCACGAGGTCGAGCGCCTCGTCCCAGCCCACGGGCCGGTAGTGCGTCGCGCCCTCCTCGAGCAGCATCGGCTCCGTGAGCCGGCCCTGCTGGCCGAGCGCGAAGTCGTCCCACTCCTCCAGCTCCGCGACGGGGTGCGCGGCGAAGAAGGCCGATGTGACGGTGCGGAGCGTGGCCTCCTCGGCGACCGCCTTCGCTCCGTTCTCGCAGAACTCGGCGACGTGGCGCTTGTCGCCCTCCGGCCAGGCGCAGCCCGGGCAGTCGAATCCGGCCTTCTGGTTCACCCGCAGGAGCGTCTCGGCGCTGCGCACCGGACCCATCTGCTTGAGCGAGATCTCGAGGGCGTGGGCGACGCCGGGGATCCCGACGGCGCGTCTCTTCGGCGACCGGACGGAGAGGCGGCTCTCGTCGATCGGACTCTCGCGGGGCTCGGCGTCATCGACCATTCCTGCATCGTACGTCCGCACCCCGGCATCGCTCCCGGTTCCCGGTGGGAGGATGACCTCCACCGCCTGAGGAGACCCATGAGCCGCAGTGTCGCCCGCACCCGCCTGACCGCCGTCCGCGCCGGCGATCCGCCCCGACGCCGCGAGGACGTCCTGGCCGTCGAGGAGCCGCTCGAGATCCGCGTCGGCGGACGGCGCTTCAGCGTGACCATGCGCACACCCGGCGACGACTTCGACCTGGTCGCGGGATTCCTGGTGTCCGAGGGGGTGCTCACCGAGTCGGAGCAGCTCGCGGCGATGCGCTACTGCGCGAGCGGCTCCGAGCCGGGAGAGAACACGTACAACGTGGTCGACGCGAGCGTCCGCGGCGGGCGGGAGGCCGTGCTGCTCGAGCGCGAGCGGTCGGTGTACACGACCAGCTCGTGCGGAGTGTGCGGGCTCGCGTCGCTCGAAGCGGTCGCCACCGACTCGGCGTGGAGCGTCGCGGAGGACGACCTGCGGGTCGAGCGGGAGCTGCTGGTCTCTCTCCCCGATCGGCTCCGCGAGGCGCAGGCGGTGTTCGAGCGGACGGGCGGCGTCCACGCGGCCGGGCTGTTCGACGCGGACGGCTCGCTGCTGGTGCTCCGGGAGGACGTCGGGCGGCACAACGCCGTGGACAAGGTGGTCGGCTGGGGGCTCCGGGAGGGGCGGCTGCCGTTGCGGGGGACGCTGCTGCAGGTATCGGGGCGCGCCTCGTTCGAGCTGGTGCAGAAGGCCGTGATGGCCGGCATCCCCCTGCTCGCCGCGGTCGGTGCCCCGTCGTCGCTGGCGGTGGACCTGGCTCGCGACTCCGGCCTCACCCTGATCGGCTTCAGCCGCGGCTCCGGCTTCAACCTCTACGCGGGCGACGCGCGCCTGCTGCCCTGAGCCGGGGCTCCTCAGCCGGCTCCTGCGGATGGAGCAGCCTGCACAGCGGCCGCATCGAGATCTCCTCCCTCGCGCTCGGTGGGACTCGATACGCCGCGTCCCGCGGCTACTCGACCAGCAGCAGGGCCCGAGTATTCGGAAGAGGGCCGCGACCCGGAATCGCGTGCGAGCGATTCAGGACAGCCCGACAGGACCCGCTCCACGGGAGCCACCACCCCCGGCAGCCGACCGCGAGTCGTGTCACGGCTCCGCCGCTACACGACCGACAAGCTCTGCCGGGCGATCTCCAGCTCCTCGTTCGTGGGGATCACGAGGACGGCGACGCGGGAGTCGTCGGTGGAGATGCGGCGGGCGCCGCGGTCGGAGGACGTGTTGCGCTCGGGGTCGAGCTCGATGCCCAGGCCCTCGAGGCCGCGGAGGGCGCCGGCTCGGACGGCGGCGACGTTCTCGCCGACTCCGGCCGTGAACACCACGGCGTCGACGCGGCCCAGCTGGGCGTAGAAGGCCCCGATGTAGTGGCGGAGGCGGTGGTAGTAGACCTCGAGCCCGGCGCGGGCCTGCTCGTCGCCGGCCTCGGCCGCCTCCTGGACGTCGCGCATGTCGCCGCGACCCGTGAGGCCGAGGAGGCCGCTTCGGCGGTTGAGGAGGGTGTCGAGCTCGTCGATCGAGAGGCCCGCCTTGCGGGCCAGGTGGAAGACGACGGCCGGGTCGAGGTCGCCGGAGCGACTGCCCATCACCAGGCCCTCGAGCGGGGTCATGCCCATCGAGGTCTCGACGGAGACGCCGCCGTCGACGGCGCAGGCGGACGCTCCGTTGCCCAGGTGCAGGACGATCGTCTTCAGGTCGGAGCGGCGGCGGCCGAGGTAGGCGGCGGCGGCCTCCGAGACGAACTTGTGCGAGGTGCCGTGGAAGCCGTAGCGGCGGACGCGGTGCTTCTCGGCGAGCTCGGCGGGCAGCGCGTAGGTCGACGCCTCGGCCGGGATCGTGTGGTGGAAGGCGGTGTCGAAGACGGCGACGTGCGGGACGTCCGGGAAGGCCTTCTGCGCCGCCTCGATGCCCTCGAGGTTGGCGGGGTTGTGCAGCGGGGCGAGGTCGGCGAGGTCCTCGATGTTGATCTTGACCAGGTCGGTGACGACGGTGGGCTCGAAGAAGCGCTTGCCGCCGTGCACGACGCGGTGGCCCACGGCGACGGGAGGGAACTCGTCGAGGCTCGGGCCGTTCTCGCCGAACGCGCGGATCATCGCGTCGAAGCCGGCGGTGTGGTCGGGGATCGGCCCCTCGATCTCGAACGACTCCCCGTCGCGGGTGTGCTTCGTGCGGCCGGTGTCCTCGCCGATCCGCTCGACGAGGCCGCTGGCGAGCGTCTCCTCGGTGGTCATCTCGATGAGCTGGTACTTGAACGACGACGATCCGCTGTTGACGACGAGGACGACGGACATGAGGGGACTCCTGGGGTGATCGGGGTCGGGAGGGGCGGCGGCGGGGTCGCCGCTAGCGCACCACGGGGATGGCGGCGGTGGGCGGGACGATGGCCTGGGTGGCGGCCTGGATGGCCGTGATCGCGACGGTGTTGACGATGTCCTGCACGAGCGCGCCGCGCGAGAGGTCGTTGACCGGCTTGCGCAGACCCTGGAGGACCGGTCCGATGGCGACGGCGCCGGCCGAGCGCTGCACGGCCTTGTAGGTGTTGTTGCCCGTGTTGAGGTCGGGGAAGATGAACACCGTCGCGCGCCCGGCGACCTGGGAGCCGGGCATCTTCGAGGCCGCGACCGCCGCGTCGGCCGCCGCGTCGTACTGGATCGGGCCCTCGACGAGCAGGTCGGGCCGGCGCTCGCGCACCAGCGCCGTCGCCGCGCGGACCTTCTCGACGTCGGCGCCGGCTCCGCTCTCGCCGGTGGAGTAGGAGAGCATCGCGATGCGGGGGTCGATCCCGAACTGCCGGGCGGTCTCGGCGGACGAGATCGCGATGTCGGCGAGCTGCGCCTCGGTGGGGTCGGGGTTCACCGCGCAGTCGCCGTAGACCAGCACGCGGTCGGCGAGCGCCATCAGGAACACGCTCGAGACGACGGAGACGCCCGGGCTCGTCTTGATGATCTCGAAGCCGGGGCGGATGGTGTGCGCGGTCGTGTGCGCGGCTCCCGAGACCATCCCGTCGGCCAGGCCGAGCTGCACCATCATCGTGCCGAAGTAGGAGACGTCCGTGACGGTGTCGTAGGCGTGGTCGTAGGTGATGCCCTTGTGCGCGCGGATGCGGGCGTACTCCTCGGCGAAGCGCGCGCGGTGCTCGGGGTCGAGGGTGCTCAGCACGCGCGCGCCGTCGAGGTCGAGGCCGAGGCCCGCCGCACGGGCGCGGATCTCGGCCTCCTCGCCGAGGATCGTGAGCCGGGCGATGCCGCGCTTGAGCACGGTCGCGGCGGCACGGAGGATCCGGTCGTCGCCGCCCTCGGGCAGGACGATGTGGCGGTCGGCGATGCGCGCGCGCTCGATCAGCCCGTACTCGAACATCAGCGGCGTGACGACCTCGGACCGGCCGACGTCGAGGAGGGTGAGCAGCTCGACCGCGTCGACCGCCTCCTGGAAGAGGGCGAGGGAGGTGTCGCGCTTGCGCGGGGAGTCGGCCGCCAGGCGGCCGCGGGCCGCGGTGACGCGGACGGCGGTGTCGTAGGTGCCGAGCTCGGTCATCACGATCGGCACGCGGCTGTCGACGCCCTCGATCAGCCGGACGATCGGCTCCGGCAGCTCGAAGCCGCCGTTGAGGATGATGCCGGTGACCGTGGGGAACGTGCCGGAGGCGTACGCCATGATCACGGCGAGGACGACCTCGGGCCGGTCGCCGGGGACGATCACGACGCCGCCCTCGGTGAGCCGCGGCAGGACGTTCACCATCGACATGCCGGCGATCACCACGCCGAGCGCCTCGCGGCCGAGCAGCTCCGGATCGCCCGCGACGACGACGCCGTCGACCGCCTCGACCAGGCGGGACAGGCTCGGAGCGACGAGGAACGGATCCTCGCGGATCGCCCAGACCGGGACGGTGGCGGGGATGCTCTCGCGGATCGCGGCGACGGCGTCGGCGGCGGTGTCGGGATCGGCGCGGTTCGCGATCACTCCGATGAGGCTCGCGTGGGCCGTGCGCAGCTCGACCGAGGCGAGCTCCGTGATCTGGCGCATCTCCTCCGGCGTGCGCGCGGGAGCCTGGCCCAGCTGCTCGCTGCGGGACGAGTCCCGGCCGGTGAGGACGAGCAGGACCGGGGCACCGAGGTTGGCGGCGATGCGGGCGTTGTAGCCGAGCTCGGTGGGGCTGCCGACGTCCGTGTAGTCGGAGCCGAGGATGACGACGGCGTCGCACCGGGCCTCGACGCCCTTGTACCGCTCGACGATCCGCGAGAGCGCCGCCTCGCCGTCGGCGTGGACGTCCTCGTAGGTGACGCCGATGCAGTCCTCGTAGGCGAGGCCCGAGTCGGAGTGGCCGAGCAGCATCTCGAGCACGTAGTCCGGCTCGGAGGTGGAGCGGGCGATCGGGCGGAAGACGCCGACCCGCTGCACCTGGCTGCTGAGCGCATCGAGGACGCCGAGGGCGACCGTGGACTTGCCCGAATGACCTTCGGCGGACGAGATGTAGATGCTCTGAACCATCGGATCCAGCCTACCGAGGGGGTCCCTCCGCCTGGCTGAGTAGAGGCCAGGGATGGGAGGGCGTGCATGGCGCGCGGCTGTGGAGGAGCGTCCGCAGTCGGTAGGGCCTCGTAGCGGCTGTGCGGCGGTCCATCGGCGGAGCAGGCGGGCCGGTTAACGGAAGAAGACCCCCCGCGCACCCGCCAGAGCCCGGTTACCCTTGCTGCGTTTCCGCCCTGGGGGAGTTGGCCTGGATGGCGCCACGCGGGGAGCCGGGTGACAGTCTAACCGACGACGGCGGCCGAGGAGAGCGGGGCGTGTCGGGGTCGTGGTCGTGGTCAGCGGGAGCCTCCGACACCGGCTAGTATCGATGAGTCGCGGCTCAGGTCGTGCCAGGAGGATTCGCCTAGTGGCCTATGGCGCACGCTTGGAAAGCGTGTTGGGTGAAAGCCCTCGGGGGTTCGAATCCCCCATCCTCCGCGAACGGTGTCCGTTGCTCTCGCCAGCACGGGCACCGTTTTGTTTAACCGGTGCGGCCGATCGTCGGAGCCCGGTCGACCGGTGAAGGCGTCGATCGGAGCGGCCCACTCAAGCATCGCCGGGTTCGCGCCGCCGGTGCACGACGACGTCGCGCCGAGCAGGGGCCGCCGATCGTCCGGCGCGTGCCGGGCGCGGGATCAGCCGTAGAGGTGGTTCGTCCGCGCGCAGGAGTCGGAGCAGAACGCGCCACGGCGGGCGACGAGCGGGGCCGAGCAGGCGGCGCAGACGGGGCGGAAGAAGAGTTCGGCTATGGATCGCGACATGGTCCGACCGTAGGTGCCGGTCCCGGATCGTGCCCGTCGCCATCCGTAATACGACACCGCGGACGACAGGGCGGCGATACGGACCCTCCGGCGACGCCGACCGTCAGTCGGCGATGCGCTCGAGCCATTCGTCGAGCAGGAGCCGCTCCCCCGCGCTGAGGGGCTCGATCTGCGGCAGCGCCGTCCGCAGGGCGACGGCGTGCGCGACGACCGCACGGGCGGCGGGATCGGTGGGGCCCGCCTCCGCCGTGGTGATCGCCGCGAGGACGGACTCGCGCGAGCGGGACGAGAGCTCGTCGTCGGGGTCGGCGACGGCGGTCAGCGTGAGGGTGCAGCCGAGCGCGGCCGACTGGAGCAGGCGGGAGGCCCGCTCGACGTCGACGGTGAGGCGGCCGGCTTCGGCGACGGCCCGGACCGCGTCGAGGAGGACGCCGCGGGACAGGCGCGCCGCCTCCGACTCCTCCCCCGGCCGCGCGGTGAACATCAGCGCGTAGAGGTGCGGTTCGGCGAGTCCGAAGGCGACGTGGTGATCCCAGGCGGCACGGAGCGCGTCGACCGGGTCGGCCGGCGCCTCGCTCCGCTCGAAGTCGGCGAGGGCCGTGGCGAATCCGGCTGCCGCGGCCGAGTCGAGCAGCCCGCGCAGGTCGCCGAACGTCCGGTAGATCGTGGGGGCCTGGACCCCCGCCGCCGCGCTGATCGCCCGCGTCGACACCGCGTCCCGCCCGCCGTCCGCCAGCAGCTCGACCGTCGCTCGGAGGATCCGCTCCCGCGTCGTCCCGCTCTCACTCATGCTACCGACGCTAACACGTTCCCGTTAGCGCCTCGTCTCCCGGACCGGCCCGGGTCGCGTCAGCGCCGTCGGGCGGTCCCGAAGATCCCGCGGACCACCTCGCGCAGCAGCGTCCTGCCGGCGCTCGAGCCCAGCACCTCCTCGACGACCGTCTTGTCGCGGCGGGCGGTGCGGGTCCCGCGGGAGGTCGGTGCCGTGCGCCGTCGGGAGCGCTCGGCGGCCTGGTCGGCGGCGCGCTCGGCGGCGGCCCGCTCCTTCGCGCGGCGGGCGGCGTCCGCGGTCTCCTCCTTGGCGCGACGCGCGTCCTCCTTGGCGCGGCGGGCGTCGTCGGCGGCCTGCTGCTCGGCGGCGGCGCGGGCCTCCTCGGCGTCGGCGGCGGCGTCGAGCCGGCGGGTGAGGATCTCGCGGGCGGAGTCGCGGTCGAGGGGCGTTCCGTAGCGCGCGAGGAGCGGGGACCTCTGGACGCTCGCCTCGCGGTCGGCCTCGGGGGTGGGCTTCATCGAGCCGAGCGGGGCGCGGAGACGCGTCCAGGCGACCGGGGTCGGGGCGCCGCGCTCGTTCATGACCGTCACGATCGCCTCGCCGATGGGGAGCGCCTGGAGGACCTCGCCGAGGTCGTAGTCGCTCTCGGGGTAGGTCGAGACGGTGGCGCGGAGGGCCTTGGCGTCGTCCGGCGTGTGCGCGCGGAGCTGGTGCTGCACGCGGGAGCCGAGCTGGGCGAGGACGTCACCGGGCACGTCCTTCGGGGTCTGCGTGACGAAGACGATGCCGACGCCCTTGGAGCGGATGAGGCGCACGGTCTGGGTGATCGCGGCGAGGAAGTCCTTCGACGCGTCGCGGAAGAGCAGGTGCGCCTCGTCGAAGAAGAACACCAGCTTCGGCTTGTCGAGGTCGCCGACCTCCGGCAGGTCGTTGAAGAGGTCGGCGAGGAGCCACATCAGGAAGGTGGAGAACAGAGCCGGTCGGTCGGCGACTCCGGGGACCTCGAGGAGGCTGACGACGCCGCGACCGTCGGCGGCGAGGCGGAGGAACTCGGCCGTGTCGATCTCGGGCTCACCGAAGAACACGTCGGCGCCCTGGTCGGCGAACGCGATCAGCTCGCGGAGGATCACGCCGGCGGTCGCCTTCGACAGCCCGCCGAGCTCGGCGAGCTCCGCCTTGCCCTCGTCGCCGACGAGGTAGGTGAGCACGGCGCGGAGATCGGACAGGTCGACGAGCGGGAGACCGGCGCTCTCGGCGTAGTGGAAGACGAGGCCGAGGCTCGACTCCTGCGTGTGGTTGAGGCCGAGCACCTTCGCGAGCAGCAGCGCGCCGAATCCCGTCACGGTGGCGCGGACGGGGACGCCGGTGCCGATGCCGCCGAGCGCGAAGTACTCGGCGGGGGCCGCCTCCGCCCGCCAGTCCTGGCCGATGCCGCGGGTGCGGGCGAGCAGCGCGTCGGTCGCCGTGCCCGGAGTGGCGAGGCCGGAGAGGTCGCCCTTGATGTCCGCAGCGAAGACGGGGACGCCGTGGGCCGAGAGCTGCTCGGCGAGGACCTGCAGCGTCTTCGTCTTGCCGGTGCCGGTCGCGCCGACGACGAGGCCGTGCCGGTTGAGCATGCCGAGCGGAATGCGGACGGGCACGTCGATCCGCGCGTCGCCGTTGACGAGGGCGCCGAGGGGGCGGGCGGAGCATCTGCATCCGGAGCGATCGGACCGGAAGCGACGGCGTCCGGAGCGACGGCGTCCGGGGCAACGGGAGCAGCGGACTGCTCCGCTCCGCTCCCCGACGCCGCCACCAGCCGCACGTCGTCCGCGACGGCCTCCGCCTCCTCCGGGCCGGCCGCCGCGTTCAGCGCCGCGGCCGCCGCCTCCGCTCGCGCCAGGGCCTCGGCGGCCTCCGCCTGCAGTCGGCGGGCGGCCTCCAGGGCCGCGCGCGCCTCGTCCCTCGCCGAGGCGAGCCCGTCGTCGTCACTCATGGGCTCAGCCTAGGTCGGCGGCGCCGGTCAGTCCTCGCGGACGTGCCAGGACTGTCCGTACCCGCCGTCGGCCTCGGGGCGGGCCATCAGCTCGAGGAACGGGTCGGCGCTGAACGCCTCCGGCCCGAGCACTCCGGCGCCGGTCCACACGCCGGTCGCGAGGAGCTCGAGCGCGACCACCGGGTTGAGCGCCGTCTGCCAGACCACGCACTGGGTGCCGTACTCGGCCATCGTCCACTCGTTGTCGCTCACGTGGTAGAGGTACACCTCGCGGTGGGCGCCGTCCTTCGTGCCGGAGACGAAGAGGCCGGCGCAGGTCCTGCCGGTCATCCGCGGGCCGATGCCGGCGGGGTCGGGCAGGGCGGCGGCGACGACGTCGCGCGGCGAGACCTCGACGGGACCGCCGGCCGAGCGGACCCGCAGGGGCTCGGTGCTGTCAAGGCCGAGGAGGTGGAGGGTGCGCAGGACGCCGATGAACTGCTCGCCGAGGCCGTACTTGAAGGTGACCTTCTTCGCGTCGAGCCAGCGCGGCATCAGCAGCACCTCCTCGTGCTCGACGTTCACGCACTCGACCGGGCCGATGCCCTCGGGGAACTCGAACACCTCCGGCTCCGAGAAGGGGGCGGTGGTGTACCAGCCGCGGTCGCGCTCGAACACCACCGGCGGGTTCAAGCACTCCTCGATCGTGGTCCAGATGGAGAAGGACGGAGCGAAGATCTCGCGGCCGTCCGCGTCGTGCACGACGAGGTTCGCGCCGTCGCGCACTCCGAGCTCGTCGATCTCGTCGAAGAGGTGGTCGGAGGCGTAGCGGGCGAAGACGTCGGAGAGTCCCGGCTCCACGCCCATGCCCACCAGGGCGAGGCGGCCGCGGGAGGACCACTCCTCCGCCGCGGCGAACTGCTCGTCGCCGAGCTTGAGCCCCGTCAGCTCGTGGGGCCGCTCGGGGTGCGGGAGCGAGAGGCTCATCGCCATGTCGAGGTAGTCGGCCTCGGCGGCGAGCGCTCCGGCGAAGATCGTCGGGACGAAGCGCGGCTCGACGGCGTTCATCACGTGGGTCGCCCCGTGCGCGCGGGCGACGGTCTCGACGTTCTCGGCGTCGGAGGCGTCGATCCGCGCGGCGACGAAGCGGTCGTCGGCACCGTGCCGCTCCGCGATCCACGCGACCGTGCGCTCGGCCCGGGCGAGGTCGTAGTCGCAGACGATGATCTGCTCGAAGAAGGAGCGGCGCGCGGCGATCTTCGCGAAGGCGTCGCCGACGCCGCCGGCGCCGACCAGGAGGATTCTCATGGGGACACCGTAGCGACGGATCGCGTCGTCCACCATGCCGAGCACCGACGGAATCGGAGCGGAGCGCGCCTTCCGGCCACCGGATCCGTCACGGGGCGGCCCGCTCCCCCTGCTCGAGCAGGCGGAGGAAGCCGGAGAGGTGCCCGAGGCCGGTCAGCGAGGTCGGGAGCGAGGCGGCGAGCGCCGGCGAGTGCACCAGGTACGCCGCCCACTTCGCGCGCGAGACCGCGACGTTCAGGCGGTTGGGCAGGAGGAGGAACTCCATTCCGCGCGGGACGTCGGCCCCGGAGGACGCGGCGAGCGACACGATGGCGACCACCGCCTCCCTGCCCTGGAAGAGGTCGACAGTGCCGACCGGCGTCTCCTCGAGGCCCGCGGCGTCGAGGGCGGTGCGGAGGAGCCCGCCCTGGGCGTTGTAGGGCGCGACGACGATGACGTCGGCCGCGGTCAGCGTCCGCTCGCCGTGCTCGTCGGTCCAGGCGCGGCCGACGAGGGAGAGGGCGATCTCGACGACGCGCCTCGCCTCGTCCGGCGAGGAGGTGGTGTCGCCCGCGTGCTCGACCGGGACGGAGTGCACGCCCGGCTCGACCCCCTCCAGGTGGCGCACCTGCGGCGCCCGCGACCGCAGCGCGCCCTCGTAGGACAGCTCGGAGACGGCGTCGGAGAGCGCCGGGTGCATCCGGTGGGTCTGCGCGAGGAAGTAGCCGTACTCGGGCGGGAGGACGTCGTGCCCGTCGGCGAGCCAGCCGAGCGCCGACTCGTCGACCGGCTCCGGGTGCGCGCCCTGGCTCACCTGGGGCAGCTGCTGCGGATCGCCGAGCAGGAGCAGCCGCTGGGCGGAGACGGCCGACGCGATCGTCGGGGCGAGCGAGAACTGCCCGGCCTCGTCGACCACCAGGAGGTCGAGCGAGCGGCGCGGCACGGTGACCGGGTTCGCGAAGGTCCAGGCGGTGCCGCCGATGACGCAGCCGCCGCCCTCCTCGAGGACCGCGGTGAGTGCCGCCGCGTTCTTCACCGGCGCCCAGGGCGCCGCCTCGAGCGCCTCGGGCGGCGTGCCGTTCTTGGGCACCTTCGCCACGCGGGAGGGATCGACGCCGCGGCCGACGACGGCGCTCAGCACGTTCTCGACCACCGAGTGCGATTGGCCGACCACGCCGATGCGCCAGCCGTGCTCGTTCACCAGCCGTGCGATCACGTGGGAGCCGACGTAGGTCTTCCCGGTGCCGGGCGGACCCTGCACCGCGAGGGTCGCCCGGTCGAGTCCGAGCAGAGTGGTGACGACCGCGCCGATCACGTCGTCGCCCTGCACCGGAGCGACGGCTCCCGGCGGCACGCGGCGGAGGACGTCGAGCGCCGGGTCGGCCAGCATCGCGGGCAGCGCGTCGAGGACCTCGCCGCCCCACTCCGCGATCGCCTCGGGCTGGGGCGCGGCGCGCGGCGGCGGCGCGGGGGCGAGGGCGACCGGAGCGTCGTCGTGCGGATCCTCCCCCGCCTTCAGGCCCTCCTTGAGGAGCAGGACGATCCGCTCCCCGTCGTCGTCGACCGCGAGGATCTCGGAGCGCTCGGAGGCGCCGCGCAGACCGGGACCGGGCGAGGGCGCACCAGGGGGCGCCGGGGCCTCGTAGACCAGGTACGGCGACGAGCCGGTGCCGAGCCGACTGCCGGGAGCGAGCCGGCCGAGGATCCGCAGCTCGCGCGACTGCGTGCGGGCGCGCGGGAGCTTCGCCCAGTCGCGGACGACCTCGACCCGGTCGATCATCACGACGTCGCGGGTGTCCGCCCACTCGTCCAGCGGCTGCCGGAGGCGGTCGAAGTGCTCCTGCCAGAAGGTCTTGGCCTCGCGGCGGTGGTAGTCGATCGCCGCGCCGGCGAGGGCGAGCGCGGTCTGGTCGGCGGTGCGCTCCCGCGGCTCGATCCCCTCGACCTGCGCCAGCAGGGCGACCGCGACCGGGTGCGGCTCGCGGGGCACGGGGATCTCGACCTCGAGCAGCGGCGGCAGCTCCTCGCGCGGCGGAGCGAGCTCCAGGAGCCAGTCGCGCAGGCGGAGCGTGGAGCGGCAGTCGTAGGCGTTGTACTCGGCGACGAGGTCGAGCCCGCGCTGCCCCTCGACAGGATCGGCCCTCTGTGCGGCGCGCGCCTCCACGTACATCTCGATGCTGTCGGCGGCGTTCGTGACGCCGGACGCGTCCCGCTCCTCCTCGCCCATGTAGAGCGGCTCCAGCTTCTTGAGCGAGTAGCTGCGCGAGCCCACGCGGAGCGCCCGCCGCACCACCGGGTACAGGTCGACCAGGACGCCGTCGCGCAGGAGCGCGTCGACCTCCTCCTCGCCGACCCCGTGGCGGAGCGCGAGCGAGAGGAGGTGGCTCCGCTCGTAGGAGGCGTAGTGGTAGACGTGCATCCGGGGGTGCTCGGCCCGGCGCGCCCGCAGGAGCGCGAGGAAGTCGAGGAGCGCCCTGCGCTCGGCCGCGAGGTCGTGCGCCCAGAGCGCGGTGAAGCGCTCCTGGTCGTCGACCATGCCGAAGAGGTAGTCGAGGCCCCATTCGCGGTTGTCCTCGGTGTAGAGCGGATCGCCCTCGAAGTCGAAGAAGAGGTCGCCCGGGTCGGGCGCGGGCAGCCCGGCGAGCACGGAGGCGTCGATCACCTCGACGGCCGGCACCGGCGAGGACTCCGACCGCAGCTGCAGCCGCGCCTGGGCGCGCAGGCCCTCGAGCGTGCCCGCGCTCAGCCCGGGGACGGGGCCGTCGTGCTCGGCGAGGGCGTCGAGGGTGAGGACGCCGGCCGCCGTGAGCTTCGCCCGCTGGTCGAGCCGCATCTCGGCGACGAGGATCGGATCGCGGTGCGCCTGGACCTCGGGCGCGCAGACCGAGCAGCGTCCGCAGGAGGGGTAGCGCGGATCGCCCCACGCCAGCGGCTCGTCGGCGGCGAGGCGCTCGGCGAGCACGGCGCGGAGCCGGGCGCGCTGCACGCGCTGGACCGGGGCGACGACGGCCAGCTCGTGGCTGGTGACGGAGCCGTCGCCGAGCACGAGGTGCACCTGCTCCCCCACGCGGATGCCGCGGGCCTGCATCTGCTCGGCGTAGGCGGCGAGCTGCAGCAGCGCCGGGATCTTCGCGTGACGGGCGAGCTTGGTGTCGTAGACCTCGTAGGCGCCGTCGGCGGTGCGGAGGAGGAAGTCCGAGAAGCCCAGGAACTCGCCGTCGAAGAAGGTGGCCTGGTAGAGCACGTCGACCCCGGCGCGCATCGCCTCGACGGCCGCCTCGGCCGCCGCGGGGTAGCCGGCGGGCTCGGGGCGCTCGAACTCGAGCACCTCGTGCGTGCGCTTCAGCTCGGCGAGGAAGCGGTGCTCATGCTCGTCGCCGAGCACCGCGGTGCGCTCGAGCATCCCGTCCCTCTCGGCCTCGAGGCGCGGGGCGCGGCCCAGCAGGGCGTCGAACCGGCGGAGGACCGCCCACTCGCAGGCCGCCCAGTTCGACAGGTCGGTGGGGCTCGTGACCACGCGGCCGGACTCCAGGTACACGCGACTCCTTCCGCGACCACCGGGCGGCGATCGGCTCCAGGCTAGGGCGCCCCTCCGACACTCGTGCGGCTGCGGCCACCACCCGCACCGCTCCGGCTCCGCGTGGCAGGCTGGGCCGATGACCCGCGCGCGCTTCGAGATCATCCCGGCCGACGACATCGGCGAGCGCGCCGCGCGGGCGTTCCCGGACCCCTCCGCGGTGACGCTGACCGTGACGAGCCTGCCGAAGCACGGGACCGGGCGGACCGTGGACTGCGCGGTCGCGCTGGCCGGGCGCGGGTTCCGCGTGGTGCCCCACCTGGCGGCGCGGAACGTCGAGGGCCGCGCCGCACTCGAGCGGGTCCTCGAGCGGATGGGCGAGGCGGGGATCGACGAGGCGTTCGTGATCTCGGGCGACGCGTCCTCGGCGGCCGGCACATACTCCACGAGCCTCGAGCTCATCCGCGACGCCCGCGAGATCTCACCCGGGCTGGCCATGGACATCGCAGGCTATCCCGAGGGCCACCCGCACCTCTCCGACGAGAGCATCGAGCGGCACCTGCGCGAGCGCGCTCCGTTCATCCGCTCGATCGTCACGCAGATGTGCTTCGACGTCGACGCGGTGGTCCGCTACGCCGACCGGCTCCGCGAGACGGGGATCACGGCCGATCTGTGGGCGGGCGTGCCGGGGCCGGTCGAGCGCTCGCGGCTGCTGACGCTGGGCGCGCGGATCGGAGTGGGCTCCTCGCTCGGCTTCCTGAGGCGGAGCACCTCGGTGGCCGGCGGGCTCCTCCGCGGACGCCGCTTCGACCCGTCCGCGTTCGTCGCGCGCCTGGAAGCGGCGGCGGGCGACCGCCTCGCGGGCCTGCACGTCTACACCTTCAACGAGCTCGACTCCCTCGCCGCCTTCGGCTGATCGGCGAGCCTCCGCGCTCCTCGGGCGCCGATCCTCGGGGCCTCGAAGCCCTCGCAGGGAGCGCTATGCCGGTCAGGTGGTGCGGCGGATCCAGATCGGCGGGTGCGGGAGCTCGGCCTCGGTGCGCAGGCGGCCGGCGAGCGGAGCCCAGACCACGAGCGCCACGCCGATCCCGAGCAGCAGGCCGCCGACGGTGTCGCTCAGCCAGTGGGCGCCGAGGTAGGTGCGGCTCGCCATCATCGCCACGGTGTAGAGGAAGCCCGCGATCCAGACCCACAGCAGCGGGAACACCAGGGCCAGCACCATCGCCGTCGTCGCCGCGTTGGCGGTGTGGCCGGACGGGAAGGAGCCGTAGTCGCTGGTGACGAGCATGTCGGCCGGGCGGGCGCGTCCCACCAGCTCCTTGACGAGCTGGGTGGCGCCCACGCTGACCAGCGCGGCGATCGCGTAGTAGAGCGCGGCCCACCGCCTGCGGAACACCAGCAGCACGGCGACGATGCCGAGCGGGATGAGCGTCGTCCCGACGAGCCCCGCTCCGACCGTGTTCATGACGAGGGCCGGGATGTCCCAGACCGGCGAGCGGTGCTCGACGATCTCGTCCATCCACTCCACGTCGAAGCGGAAGGCCGAGGTGGGGCGGAAGGCGATCAGCACGGCGAGGAGCACCGTGAGCAGGATCGCGAGCGACGCGGAGATCAGCGGCCAGCGGTGGGAGACCCGGTGGGCCGCCTCCTTCGTCAGCAGCCGGGCGGCGACGTCGTCGGACGGCACCTGCTCGCGCATCCGCGCGCGCTGGACGGCGTCGGGGCGCGCGGTTCCGGGCTCGGTCGACAGGCGGTCGTCGCGATGATCCATTCGGACATGATGCCGTCACCCGGCGTTCCCCCGCTGGGGGTTGCGGGACGGCTCGGCCGACCGTTCGGAAGCCCGGCGTCCGTGCGCCGGGTTGGTGGCACGGTTCGACCGGCCGTGCGGATGCCCGGCCTTCCCCCGCGGGGGTCTCGCGGCGCGGCTCAGCCGGCCGCGCGGGCCAGGCGGGCGGCGCGGAGGGCGTCGAGCCGGGTCGGCTCGGAGGAGCGGACGAGGAGCCGCGCGGCGACGGCGCTCACGCGGGAGTCGTCCGAGGCGGAGGCCCGCTCGAGGGCGGCGGCCGCGTCGGGACCGGTGATCGAGCCGAGCGCCATCACGGCCGAGACCGCGAGCGCGGAGTCGTCGCTGCCGGCGGCCCCGTCCAGCGCGTCGACGGCAGGACGCGCGTCGTCGCCCAGGTAGCCGAGCGCGGCGGCGGCGTGACGCCGGACCGGCGCGGACCCCTCGCGGAGGGCCTGCTCCAGACCGGGGACGGCCGCGGCGCCGAAGGAGGCGAGGACGTCGGTGAGCACATTCTGCGCCTCCGCGTCGTCGTCGCCGAGCAGGCCGAGCAGGACCGGCAGCGCGCGCGCGTCGCCGAGGCGGCCCAGCGCGAAGCGGGCCTTCGCGGCGACGGCGGGCTCGGAGTCGGCGGCCAGCGGGGCGATGTCGTCGAGCGTCGCCGGGTCGAGGATCTTGCTGAGCACGTGCAGCGCCTGCGTGCGCACCCGGGGCTCGCGGCCGAGCGCCTCGCGGGCGACGGGGACGGCGGCGGAGCCGAGGCGGCCGAGCGACCAGGTGAGCACGTCGCGGACGAAGAAGTCCGGCTCCTCCCACAGGTGCGCCGCGAGGGGCTCGGCGGTGGCGGGCTCGGCGAGCTCGCCCAGGGTCATCGCCGCACGGAGGCGGACGTCGCGGTCGGGGTCGGAGAGCTCGGCGAGCAGGGCGGAGGAGTCGCGGGAGGACATGGGAGGGGACTGTAGCAGCGGCGCTCGGGAGCGGATCCAGCGAGGGCCCGAACACCCGGGAGGAGCTGCAGGAGCGGGGCGTGCCGGACCGCCGGGGCCCGGAGCCGAGCGCTCAGTCCTGCAGCGCCGGGACGCTCCTCGGCCGGACGATCAGCCAGAGCGCCAGGATCGACACGGTCGCCGTCGCCATCATCACCACGGCCATCGGCACGGCCGAGCCGGCGCCGAAGACCCCTGATATCGGCGACAGCAGTCCGGCGGTGCCGAAGTTGACCGCTCCGAGCAGCGACGCGGCCGTCCCCGCCTCCCGGCCGTGGTTGACCAGGCCGAGGACCTGCACGCACGGGAAGCTGAAGCCGCACGACGCGATGAAGAACCACAGCGGGACGAGCGTGCCCCAGAGCCCCAGCCCGAGCACGTCGAAGAGGGCGATCAGGCCGGCGGAGGTGAACAGCGTCAGCGTCGTGATCGCGAGGATCCACTGCGGCCCGATCCTCCGGCTGAGGTAGGAGGACGCCTGCACGCCGAGGACGACGCCGAGCGAGTTCACGGCGAAGAGCAGCCCGTACTGCTGCGCGTCGAATCCGTAGAGGCCCTGGAACAGGAACGAGGAGCTGGAGAGGTAGGTGAACAGGCCGGCGAAGGTCATGCCCCCGATCACCGCCACTCCGAGGAACACGCGGTCGCTGAGGACGGCCCGGTAGCGCTGCACGAGCGAGCGGTGCTCGCGCTCGTGTCGGGCGGCGCGGGGCCGGGTCTCGACGACGAGCAGGCCGACGGCCGCGACGACCAGCACGCCGTAGGCGGCGAGGAAGACGAAGATCCCGCGCGAGTCCATGATCAGCAGCAGCTGCGAGCCGATGACCGGCGCGAGCACGGGCGCGAGGCCCGACACCAGGGCGAGCCGGGACAGCATCCGCACCAGCGGGCGTCCGCCGAAGAGGTCGCGGACCATCGCCATCGCGACCACGCCGCCCGCCGCCGCGCCGGCTCCCATCAGGAAGCGGAAGACGCCGAGGGTGACGATCTCGGGGGCGAGCGCCGCGCCGACGCAGGCCAGCACGTGCAGAGAGGTGGCCAAGAGGATCGGCAGGCGCCGGCCGACCGCGTCGCTCCAGGGGCCCACGACCAGCTGGCCGAGTGCGAAGCCGAGGGTCGTGCCGGTGAGGGTCAGCTGGACCGCCGCCTCCGACACGTTCAGCTCGCTCTGCAGCGCGGGGAACGCCGGCAGGTAGAGGTCGATCGTGAACGGCCCGAGGGCGGTCAGCGAGCCGAGGACGATCACGTAGACGAGGCGCTGGCGGGCCGTCAGGGCGTCGCCCGGGTGGCGGTGCACCGGGAGGGAGGCGGTCGGAGTCGAGGCGGGAGTGGACACGGAGTGCCTTCCTGCGCAGGGCGCAGCGGGGTGGGAGGGAGGGGTGCGGCCGGTGTCGTCCTCGGCGCGGGAGCGGACCTCGTCGGCTCCACGCCGCTCGGTCGAATCAATTCGATCACGTGTCGGACAGGGGCGCCACCCCTCGGCCCGCCGTCGGGTCAGACCGGGTGGAGCGGAGTGCCGAGCGGGTCGGCGAGCAGGCGCTCGAAGGCGAGCTCGGCGGCGCCCAGCATGAGCAGATCGGCGCCGAGCTCGGTCCGCACGATGCGCACGGAGTCGAGTGCGACCCGGAAGGGGCCGCCGCGGCCCAGGCGCTCCTCCAGGAACCCCGGCGCGACTCCGATCAGCGCCCCGAGGAAGCCGCCCAGCACCACGAGCTGCGGGTTGAACACGTTGATCACGTTGCGCAGGGCGACCGCGAGGTGCCCGAGCTGGCGCTCGACCTCGGCGCGGACGGCCGGGTCCTCGGAGGCGGCGAGCGCCTCCTCCAGCCGCTCGCTCTCGTCGAGGCCGAGCACGGTGAGCAGCTCGGCGCGGCCGACCTCGGTCTCGAGGCAGCCGACGGCGCCGCAGTGGCAGTCGATGCCCGCGCTGTTGACGAGGGTGTGGCCGATCTCCCCCGCGTAGCCGTCGATGCCGTGCAGAGGCGCGCCGCCGACGATGACGCCGGCGCCCACTCCGCTCGCGCCGCCGTTGAGGTAGACGAGGTGCGAGACGTCGCGGCCGGCGCCGAGGACGCTCTCGGCGAGCGCACCGAGGTTGGCGTCGTTCGCCGAGAGGACGGGCAGTCCGGTCGCGTCCGCGAGCATGCGGGAGAAGGGCTCGTCGTCCCAGCCGAGGTGCGGGCCGACCCGGACGAGGCCGTCGGCGTCGCGGACGAGGCCGGGCACGGCGACACCGATGCCGACGGTCCGCGTCTCCTCGGGCAGCTCGGCGAGCAGCTCGGCGACCGCCTCGGCCGCCAGACGGGCGGCGGCCTCGGCGGTGGGGACGGAGGCGGAGCGGCGGATGCGGCGGCGGACGACGGCGTCGACCCCGACCACGGCGACCGTGACGGCGTCGATCTCGGGGTTCACGGCGAGCGCGACGACTCCGGGATCGGCCTCGACGACGGGGCTCGGCCGGCCGACCTGGTTCGGCGTGGCGGGCTCGCGCTCGCGCACGATGCCGAGCTCCACCAGCTCGCCGACCAGCGCCGCGATCGTGGAGCGGTTGAGGCCGGTCAGGCGGGTCAGCTGCGAGCGGGAGCGGGGGCCGCCGCGGTGCACGAGGCGGAGGATCGCCGAGAGGTTGTGCCGCCGGACGCGGTCGAGGTTGTTGCCGCGCGTCGCGTGGTCGGGCATCCGCGGTCTCCTCTGCTTGCGGGGGTCAGCCTAGCCGGGGGCGGGGC
>NZ_PSVB01000030.1:0-28575 GCF_002932165.1 Rathayibacter sp. AY1F8 | reverse complement strand
GCCTCCCTCCTGCGCGGAGCGGGCCAGGGCAGCTACGTGATCGACCGCGTCGTCGAGGAGGGCGGGCTCGGCCACGCGGAGGTAGCTGTCGACGGTCTCGTCGCCGCGGGGCGACCAGGAGATCACGAGCAGGCCGCCCTCCTCGACGACGCGGTCGATCACGTAGCTGCCCTGGCCCGCTCCGCGCAGGAGGGAGGCCGGGATCACCGTCTCGCGCTCGCCGACGGGGGCGATCACGACGCCGCGCTCGTGGAGGCGCAGCACAGCGTTGCCGCGGAAGCCGAGCCCCGGCAGCACGACGCGCTCGAGCGGCTGCTCGAAGCGGGTCGTGGCCACGTACGGGAGGTCGACGCGCTCGACCTCGGCGCCCAGCGAGGACGCGGGCACGGGCTCCGGCGCGAGGGCGGCCGAGCGGCGGCGCCGCGCGCGCCAGGAGAGCAGCATGCCGACGAAGACGAGGACGACGACCGCGGCGATGACGATCGTGATCGCGGCCCTATCCACGGGAGGCCTTCGCGGAGGCGGCGACGACCGCCGCGTCGACGAGCTCGCCGTCCAGCACGGTCGGGAAGCCCCGGTGGAGGGTGGCGACGACGCGGCCCGGCAGCTCGCGACCGAGGTACGGGGAGTTGCCGCTGCGGCCGCGCAGGTCCTCGACGGAGAAGCGGCGTCGCGCCTCCGGGTCGTAGAGCACGACGTTCGCGGCGGCCCCGACGGCGAGGCCGCGGTCGTAGCCGTCGAGCCGGCCGATGCGGGCGGGGGCGGAGGAGAGCACGCGCGCGACGTCGGACCAGCTCATCCGCCCGTCCTCGACGACGGCGGCGTGCACCACGCTCAGCGCGCTCTCGAGGCCGACCATGCCGAACGCCGCGGCGTCCCACTCGCAGTCCTTCGCCTCGACCGGGTGCGGCGCGTGGTCGGTGGCGACGATGTCGATGGTGCCGTCGGCGAGGGCCTCGCGGAGGGCGAGCACGTCCTCGTCGCGGCGCAGCGGCGGGTTCACCTTGAAGCGGGCGTCGTAGCTCGGCCCGTCCTGGCCGGCGACGGCCTGCTCGGTGAGGAGCAGGTGGTGGGGGGTGACCTCGGCGGTCACGTCGATCCCCCGGGCCTTCGCCCAGCGGATGACGTCGACCGAGCCCGCGGTCGAGACGTGGCAGACGTGCAGGCGGGAGCCCACGTGCTCGGCGAGGAGCACGTCGCGGGCGATGATCGCCTCCTCGGCCACGGCGGGCCAGCCCTGCAGGCCGAGGGCGCTGGAGACGGCGCCCTCGTTCATCTGCGCGCCGACGGTGAGCCGCGGCTCCTGCGCGTGCTGGGCGACGACTCCGTCGAACGCCTTGACGTACTCGAGAGCGCGGCGCATCAGCAGCGCGTCCGAGACGCACTTCCCGTCGTCCGAGAAGACCCGCACGGCCGCGCGGCTGCGGGCCATCGCGCCGAGCTCGGCGAGCGACTCCCCCGCCAGACCCACGGTCACCGCGCCGATCGGGCGGACCGTCGCGTAGCCGGCGTCCTCGCCCAGGCTCTGCACCTGCTCGACCACGCCCGCGGTGTCCTGCACCGGCGAGGTGTTCGCCATCGCGAAGACGGCGGTGAAGCCTCCGGCGGCCGCAGCTCGCGTGCCGGTGAGGATCGTCTCGCTCTGCTCGAACCCCGGCTCGCGCAGGTGGGTGTGCAGGTCGACCAGGCCGGGCAGCGCCAGCATGCCGTCGGCGTCGATCACGCGGGCCCCGCGCGAGTCGAGGTCGGCGCCGATCTCGACGATCACGCCCCCGTCGATCAGCAGGTCGGCGGTCGACTCGTCGGCGAGCGTCGCCCCCGAGATCAGGATCCGCTCCGGCGCCGTGCTCTGAAGCGGCTGGGCAGTGCTCATCAGTGGACCTCCCGTTCGCCGGACAGCAGCAGGTAGAGCGCGGCCATCCGGACGGACACTCCGTTCGTGACCTGTTCGAGCACCGTGGAGCGGCTCGAATCGGCGGCCGCCGAGGAGATCTCGACGCCCCTGTTCATGGGTCCGGGGTGCATGACGATGGTATCGGGACCCAGCCGGGCGAGCCGCTCGTCGTCGAGGCCCCAGATCCGCGCGTACTCCCGGCCGTTGGGGAAGAACCCGCTCGACATCCGCTCGAGCTGGATGCGCAGGAGCATCACGACGTCGGGGAGCCCGGTGTCGATCGCCTCGTCCAGATCGAAGCGGATGGTCGCGGGCCAGTCGCGCGTGTCGACCGGCACGAGGGTCGGCGGTGCGACCAGGGTCACCTCGGCGCCCAGCGCCGTCAGCAGCCAGACGTTCGAGCGCGCCACCCGCGAGTGCAGGACGTCGCCCACGATCGTGACCGCGACGCCGTCGAGGCTCTTGCCGCGGGACGCGGAGGCGCCGTGCAGGCGCCGGCGGATGGTGAACGCGTCCAGGAGCGCCTGGGTCGGGTGCTCGTGGGTCCCGTCACCGGCGTTGAGGATCGACGCGTCGATCCAGCCGCTCGCCGCCAGAACCGCGGGGGCTCCGGAGGCGCTGTGGCGGATGACCACGCCGTCGGCGCCCATCGCGGCGAGCGTCTGCGCGGTGTCCTTCAGGCTCTCGCCCTTGGAGACGCTGGAGCCCTTCGCGCTGAAGTTGATGACGTCGGCCGAGAGCCGCTTCGCCGCCGCCTCGAACGAGATCCGCGTGCGGGTGGAGTCCTCGAAGAAGAGATTGACCACGGTCTTCCCGCGCAGGGTCGGCAGCTTCTTGACCTCGCGGTTCTGCACGTCCGCCATGTCCTCGGCGATGTCGAGGAGTGCGATCGCGCTCGCGCGGTCGAGGTCCCGGGTCGAGAGCAGGTGCTTCACGGAGCCGTCTCCTCGCCGGTGGCCTGCGACTCGATCGCGACCAGGTCCTCACCGTCCGTCTCGACGAGCCGGACGTTGATCCGCTCGCTCAGGCTGCTCGGCAGGTTCTTGCCGACGAAGTCCGCCCGGATCGGGAGCTCGCGGTGTCCGCGGTCGACCAGCGCGGCCAGCCGCACGGCTCGCGGACGGCCGATGTCGCTGAGGGCGTCCAGGGCGGCGCGGATGGTGCGGCCCGAGAAGAGGACGTCGTCGACGAGGACCACGGTCCGGCCGTCGATGCTCGCGGGGACGGCGGTGCGCGCGGGGGTGCGGACCGGGTGCCGGGAGAGGTCGTCGCGGTACATGGTCACGTCGAGGGAGCCGGCGAAGACGGGGGGACCGTCCGGCTCGATCCGCGCGATCGTCTCGGCGATGCGCCTCGCGAGGGCGACGCCGCGCGTCGGGATGCCGAGGACGACCAGCGACTCGGGGCCGCGGTTCGACTCGAGGATCTCGTGGGCGATGCGCGTGAGCGCTCGCGTGATGTCAGCGCCGTTGAGCACGATTCGTGCCGTCACACCGACCTCCTTCCCCGCCTCACAGGACGGCTGTTAAAGGAAAAGCCGTGTCGAGTATAGGGGCCGTCACGCGGCCCGCCGGACGGGCAGCCCGGGAACGACTTCGGCCCGCCCGATCACGGGGATCCGGCGGGCCGAGCAGGTCTCCGGGGCGGGTCAGGCCGTCGTGCGGGACTCCGCGACGGAGGCGAGGAGCCCGTTGATGAAGCCCGCCGAGTCGTCGGTCGACAGCGACGTGGCGGCCTCGACGGCCTCCGAGATGGCGACGCCGTCGGGCACCGCGTCGTTGTGCAGGATCTCCCACACCCCGATCCGGAGGATCGCGCGGTCGACCAGCGGCATGCGCGAGAGTGTCCAGCCCTGGGCGAGCCGGGCGATCAGCTCGTCGATCTCGTCGGCGTGGTCGATGACCCCGTCGACGATCTCGCGGGCGTAGAGCCACGAGGCCTCACGGGCTGGCTCGTTCGCCGCTCGCTCGGCCTCGGCGCGCAGCGACTGGGCGAAGCTGATCTGCCGGACGTCGGCGTTGTAGAGGATGTCGAGGGCGCGCTTGCGCGCCTTCGTGCGAGCACTCACGGGAGGCCCGGCTCAGCTGACGCGGCCGAGGTAGTCGCCCGTGCGGGTGTCGACCTTGACCTTCGTGCCCTGCTCGAGGAAGAGCGGGACCTGGATCTGGTAGCCGGTCTCGACCGTCGCGGGCTTGGTGCCGCCGGTCGAGCGGTCGCCCTGGAGGCCCGGCTCCGTGTAGGTGATCTCGAGGACGACCGAGGCGGGGAGGTCGATGTAGAGCGGGTCGCCGTCGTGCAGGGCGAGGGTCACGTTCTGGTTCTCGAGCATGAAGTTCGCCGCGTCGCCGACGACCGCCTCGGGGACGGTGATCTGGTCGTAGTCGCTGGTGTCCATGAACACGAAGTCCGCGCCGTCTCGGTAGAGGTACTGGAAGTCGCGGCGGTCAACGTTGGCCGTGTCGATCTTGGCGCCCGCGTTGAAGGTCTTGTCGACGACCTTGCCCGTGAGGACGTTCTTCATCTTGGTGCGGACGAAGGCGCCGCCCTTGCCCGGCTTGACGTGCTGGAAGTCGATGACGTTCCAGAGCTGGCCGTCGATGCTGAGGACGGTGCCGTTCTTGATGTCGGTGGTAGAGGCCATGCGAAGGGGGATCCGTTTCGGTGGAAGTCTGCGCCGGCGAGCCCGGTACGCGGGCGCGGCGATATCGGCCGGTCCGGCTGACCCGTCGAGTGTAGTCGACGCGGCCCCGTCGGCAGAGGAGTCTGGACGCCGCGTGCGAATCGCCCCAACGGCGCCGCCCGGGCTCAGCCGAGTCGGACCTACGATCCGATCTCCTGGTACGCCGCGAACAGCAGCGACGTCTCCGGCCCCTGCAGGATGCTCGGGCGGGCGATGTCGTCGAGGACCACGAAGCGGAGCATGCCCGCACGGGTCTTCTTGTCGCGCTGCATCGCGGCGAGGAGCGTCTCCCACCGTCCGAGCGGGTAGCTCGTCGGCAGGGTCAGCGACTCGAGGACCCGGCGCTGGCGGTCCACGACCGCGTCGCTGAGCGATCCGGTCAGGCGCGAGAGCTCGGCCGCGAACATCATCCCGACGGAGACGGCCGCGCCGTGGCGCCACTGGTAGCGCTCGGCGTGCTCGACCGCGTGCCCGAGGGTGTGCCCGTAGTTCAGGATCTCGCGCAGGCCCTTCTCGGTGAAGTCCTCGCCGACGACCCGCGCCTTGATCCCGATCGACAGTTCGACCAGGCTGCGGAACTCCTCCGACGTCGGGTCCGTGGCCAGGTCGATGTCGGACTCGATGATGTCGAGGATGCGCGGCTCGGCGATCATCCCGTACTTCACGATCTCGCCGAAGCCGGCCAGGATCTCGTTGCGCGGGAGGCTGGTCAGCACGTCGAGGTCGGCGACGACCGCCCGCGGCGCGTGGAAGGCGCCGACGAGGTTCTTGCCCTCGGCCGTGTTGATGCCGGTCTTCCCCCCGACGGCCGCGTCGACCATCCCGAGCACGGTGGTCGGCACCTGCACCAGGTCGACCCCGCGGAGCCAGGTGGCGGCGACGAAGCCGGCCAGGTCGGTGATCGCGCCGCCGCCGAAGCCGACGACCACATCCGTGCGGGTGAAGTCCGACTGCCCCATCACCTGCCAGCAGAAGGCCGCCACCTCCACGCGCTTCGCGGCCTCGGCGTCCGGGACCTCGGCGAGCAGCACCTCGTAGCGCTCGAGCAGGCTCTCGCGGATCTCGGCGGCGAGGACCGCGAGGGTCGGCGGGTGCACGATGAGCACCTTCGCGGCCCGGGGGCCGATCGCGTCGGCGAGGCCGTCGAGGAGTCCGCGCCCGACGTGGATGTCGTAGCCGTTCTCTCCGGCGACGGGGATGGCGGTGGTGCCGTCGTTCATGACTGTCTTCCGCTCGGGCGGCTCGTGGCCGCCGGGTCCGATGGTGCAGGGGTGGCGGAGGGGCGCTGCGCGCGCACCCACTCCGCGATCTCGGCGGCGATCAGGGTGATCGGCCGCCGGGAGGTGTCGACCACGGTGTCCGCGAGGGACTCGTAGACCGGGCGCCGCTCGTCGAAGATGCGGACCCAGTCGCCGACCCCGCCGCGCACCAGCGGGCGGGAGCCGGAGCCGAGCCGGTCGCGGACGGCCTCGGCCGTGGTGGTGAGGAGCACGACGGGCACGTCCGCGAGGTCGGCGCGCGTCGCGGGATCGAGCACCGCTCCCCCGCCGAGGCTCAGCACCACGTCGCGACGGACGGCGCGCTCGACGACACGGCGCTCCTCCCGGCGGAAGGCCGGCTCGCCGTGGGCGTCGAAGTAGGGGGCGATCGGGCCGTGGGTGCGCACGAACTCCGCGTCGGAGTCGACGAACCCGGCGCTCAGCGCCTTCGCGACCCGCTTGCCGATCGTCGTCTTGCCGGCGCCCATCGGGCCGATCAGGACGAGGCGGGCGCGGGCCGCGCCGGTATCGTGACCCGCCATCAGCGGGCCGCCGAGGACGCGGCCATCAGGCGAGCCCGAGACCCGGGTCGCTCGCGGCGGCCGTGCGGAGCTCGTCGGGGATGGCGGCGAGGTAGCCCTGCAGGTTGCGGCGGGTCTCGGTGACGCTGTCGCCGCCGAACTTCTCGAGCACGGCGTTCGCGAGCACCAGGGCGACCATCGCCTCCGCGACGACACCGGACGCCGGCACCGCGCAGACGTCGGAGCGCTGGTGGTGAGCGCCGGTCGCCTCGCCGGTGGCGACGTCGACGGTGCGCAGCGCGTGCGGCACGGTCGCGATCGGCTTCATGCCGGCGCGGACCCGCAGCACGGTCCCCGTGCTCATCCCGCCCTCGGTGCCGCCGGCCCGGTCGCTGGACCGGGAGATGCCGGCGGCGGACTGGAAGAGCTCGTCGTGCGCCTCCGAGCCGCGGCGGGTGGTGGTGAGGAAGCCGTCGCCGACCTCGACGCCCTTGATCGCCTGGATCCCCATCAGGGCCGCCGCGAGCTGGGAGTCGAGACGACGGTCCCAGTGCACGTAGGACCCGAGTCCGGGCGGGAGACCGTACGCGAGGACCTCGACCACGCCGCCGAGAGTGTCGCCGTCGTCGTGGGCGCGGTCCACCTCGGCGACCATGAGGGCGCTGGTCGCGGCATCGTGGCAGCGCAGCGGATCCGCGTCCAGGGCGGCGACGTCGGCCGGGCCGGGCAGCGGCGAGCCCTCGGGCACGCGGACCGGCCCGATGGCGAGGGTGTGGCTGACGAGCGAGACGCCGAGCTCGCCGAGGAAGCGGCGGGCGACGGCGCCGAGGGCGACGCGGGCCGCGGTCTCGCGGGCGGAGGCGCGCTCGAGCACGTTGCGGGACTCGGGGAAGCCGTACTTCTGCATCCCGACGAGGTCGGCGTGGCCCGGGCGGGGCCGGGTGAGCGCGGCGCCGCGGCCCTTGGGCAGGCTCTCGGGGTCACGGGGCTCCGCCGACATGACGTCGACCCAGCGCGGCCACTCCGTGTTGCCGATGCGCAGGGCGATGGGGCTGCCCATCGTCGCTCCGTGCCGGACGCCGGAGGAGATCGTCAGCTCGTCCTGCTCGAAGTTCATCCGGGCTCCGCGGCCGTAGCCGAGCTTCCGGCGCGCCAGATCGGCGCGGATGTCATCGAGGGAGACGGGGACGCCCGCCGGCAGTCCTTCGAGGACGGCGACGAGTTCGGGACCGTGGGATTCCCCGGCCGTGAGCCAACGGAGCATCCTCCGATTCTGGCACACGAGGTCAGTGCGCCGGACCCGCCGAGACGGCTCGGCGCATCGCCGCGAGCACCTCGTCCTCGCGATCGAGAGGCAGGACCGGGTCGCCGCCGACGAAGATCCGCACCTGCACGAGTGCCTGGTGGAGCAGCATCCCGAGCCCGGAGACGACCGGGGAGCCGCCCTGCTCCCAGCGCCGGGCGAGCGCGCTCGGCCACGGGGAGTACGCCACGTCGAACAGGGTTGAGCCCGCGACCGCCGCGTCGGGCACGTCGAGGCCGTCCGCCGCCCCGCCGGGGAGCGTCGAGATCACCAGTGGCGCTCCGGTGGACCAGTCGGCGAAGGAGCGGACCGAGAGCGGGACGCCGAGCGACTCCGCGAGCGGAGCGAGCTCGACGGCCCTCGACGCCGTCCGCAGGACGAGGTCGACCCGCGCCGCGCCGAGCTCGGCGGCGGCGGCCAGGGCGGAGGCGGCGGTCGCTCCCCCGCCGAGCACCTGGACGCGCTCCGCCGAGACGACGCCCGCCTCGGCGAGGGCGCGCACGATGCCCGCGACGTCGGTGTTGAACCCGCGGAGGCGGGGTGCCGGGCCGGAGCGGTCGACCAGCACGGTGTTGACCGCGCCGGTGACCCGGGCGACCGCGTCCTCCTCCGCCAGCAGCGGTCGCACCGCGTGCTTGAGCGGCATGGTCAGCGACAGTCCGTGCCAGGGCTCACCGGACACGACCTCGGAGAGGGTCGCCTCCGTCGTCTCGACGGCGCGGTAGCTCCAGTCGAGTCCGAGCACCCGGTAGGCGGCCGCGTGCAGCGCGGGCGACTTCGAGTGCGCGATCGGCGCGCCGAGGACCGCGAGGCGGTACCCGGCGGCCGTCACTGGTACTCCGGGTGGTCCCGCATCCAGGCCTGCCACTGGTCGACGGCCGCGTTGTGCTCGGCGTCGGTGGTGGAGTAGACCGTCTCGCCCGTCTCGAGGTTCACCGTGACGAAGTACATCCAGGTGCCGTCCGCGGGGTGCATGACCGCGTCGATCGCCACGTCGCCCGGGTTCGAGATCGGCGCGGGCGGCAGGCCGTCGCGCTGGTAGGTGTTGTAGACGTTGCCGGCGTCGTTCCGCTCGGCGTCCGTGGTCGAGACGCGGTCGGTCGCGCCGGTGCCGTACGCCACGGTCGCGTCCGACTGCAGGCGCCACCCCTGGTCGAGGCGGTTCTGGAACACGCGCGCGACCTTCGGGAAGTCCTCGGCGACGCGGGCCTCGCGCTGCACGAGGGACGCGAACACCACGACGCGGTAGCGGTCGTCCACCGGGACACCGGCCTGGTCGAGCGACTGGTACATCCGGTCGACCAGCGTCTTCAGGATGTCGTGCGCCGGCGTCGACGGGTCGATGTCGTACGTCGCGGGGAACAGGAACCCCTCGAGGCTCGTCGCCCCGGCCGGGAGCCCGAACGAGCCCCAGTCGGCGGCGGCCGCCTCGAGGTCCGTCAGCGCGACCCCGGTGCCGTCCGCGATGAGAGGCAGCGCCTCCTTGAGCGCCGTCCCCTCGGGGATGACGAAGGTGTTCGCGAGGCGCGTCGACTCGGAGTCGAGCAGCGCCGACAGTGCGGCCTTGGCGCTCATCTCGGCCTTGAGCGAGTACGCGCCGGGCTGGAAGACGGGCTCCGGGCTCTGAGCGAGGAGCAGGTCGTAGAAGGGGTCGTACGACTTGATGACCCCGTCCGAGACGAGGTTGTTGGCGATGTCGCTGCCGCCGTCGCCCTGGTGGATCGTGAACAGCACCTCGCTCGAGCCGGTGCCGGTGAAGTCGGTCGGCTCGGGCTCGGCGAACAGGCCGCGCACGGGCTCGAGGAAGATCGTCACGGCGATGGCGACGAGCGCGGCGAAGACGCCGAAGGCCAGAAACCCGCCGATGAGCCCGCGGCGGCTGCGGCGCTTCTTCGCGCCGCCCGTCGCGGGAGCCGCGCGGCGCCGCTTCGGGCGCGCGTCCGGGTCGAACGCGGCCGCGTCGTCGCGGCCGCGGGGCTCGGGCACGTCGGGCCCGGTGAAGAGGCGGCCCAGCGGATCGTGCGCCTCAGTCGGCGCGGGCTGCTGCTCCGGAGTCGGGTCGGGCGGAGTCGGCTGCGCCTGCTCGGCGGCGCGGGCGTCGCGGCGGCTCGGGGGGACGTCGGTCACGGGGAGGTCCTTCGTTCGGTTCGAGCAGGACTCCGGCCGGGGTGCCGGCCGAGCGCTCGGAATCGATGGCGTGCTGCAGGATCACCACGGCGGCGACCTGGTCGATCACGGCTCGGGAGCCGCGGGTGGTGCGTCCGGAGCGGTGCAGGGCGCTCTGAGCGGTGACCGTCGACAGCCGCTCGTCGACGAGCCGCACCGGAGCGGTGGGCACCGCCTCGGCGAGCAGTCGAGCGAATCCGCGCGCGTCCTCCGTCGAGGCCGTCTCGGCCCCCGACAGCGACAACGGCAGTCCGACGATGATCGCCTGGGCATCGTACTCGGCGGCGAGGTGAGCGATCCGGGAGACGTCCGAGGATCCGCCGTCAGTGCCCGCCCGCGCGACCGTCTCGACGGGCACCGCGAGCAGGCCGTCGGCGTCGCAGCGGGCGACCCCGATGCGGGCACGGCCCACATCGATGCCGAGCCGGACGCCGAACCGGCTCATTCAGCTGGTCGCTTCCTGCACCACGGCCTCGAGCGCCGCGCCGATGGCGGAGACGTCGGAGCCGCCGCCCTGGGCGAGGTCGTCCTTGCCGCCTCCGCCGCCACCGAGGATCCCGGCGGCGCGCCTGGCGAGCGCACCCGCGCGGCGGCCCTGGTCGCGGGCGGCCTGGTTGGTGGCGACGATCACCGCGGGCTTGCCCGAGACGTCGGCGGCGAGCGCGACGACGGCCGGCTCCTGGCCGAGCCGCTCGCGGACGGAGGTCACGAGGGAGCGCAGCTCGTCGGTCGATCCGGCGGAGCCGATGCTCTCGGCGACGACGGTCGTGCCGCCCACGGTGCGGCGGGTCGCGGCGAGGGCGGGCACCCGGTCGGCGAGGGCCTTGGCCTCGAACGCGGCGATCCGCTTCTCGGCGGCCTTGAGGCTCGCGACGAGCTCGCCGATCCGCTCGGGCAGCTGCTCGCGCGGGGTCTTCAGCGAGGACGAGATCGTGCTGACGAGGGCGCGCTCGGCGGCGAGCTCCTGGAAGGCCTCGCGGCCCACGAGCGACTCGACGCGGCGGTTGGTCGATCCGACCGAGGACTCGCTGACCAGGCTGATCACGCCGACCTCGGACGAGCGCCCGACGTGGGTGCCCGCGCAGAGCTCGCGCGACCAGGGCCCGCCGATGTCGACCACGCGGACGACGTCGCCGTACTTCTCGCCGAAGAGGGCCATCGCGCCGAGCGCCTTCGCCTCGTCGATCGGGAGCTCGCGCGTGACCACCTCGAGGTTGTCCCGGATCGCCGTGTTGGCGATCTCCTCGATCTCGCTGCGGGTCTCGAGCGAGAGGGCCTGGTTCCACGAGAAGTCCAGGCGCAGGTAGCCCGCCTTGTTGTAGGAGCCGGACTGGTGCGCCTGCGGACCGAGCACCTGGCGCAGCGCGGCGTGGATGAGGTGCGTGCCCGAGTGCGCCTGCGTGGCGCCCCGGCGCCAGTCGCGGTCGACGACGGAGGTGGCGGCGTCGCCCACTCCGACCTCGCCGCTGGCGACCTGGACCTTGTGGCTGATGAGCCCCTTGACGGGCTTCTGCACGTCGAGGACCTCGAGATCGAAGCCGGAGCCGACGATGCGGCCGGCGTCGGCCTCCTGGCCGCCCGACTCCGCGTAGAGGCTGGTCGCCTCGAGGATCACCTCGGCGATGTCGCCCGCGACCGCCTTCGTGACGGAGTGCCCGCCGACGATGAGGCCGAGGATGCGCGTCTCGGTGTCGAGCACGTCGTAGCCGGTGAACAGCGTCTCTCCGTGGGCGCGGAAGTCGGCGTAGACCGAGAGATCGGCCAGCGCCGACTTCTTCGACTTCGCGTCGGCCTTCGCACGCGTGCGCTGCGCGGTCATGAGGGAGTCGAACGCCTCGCGGTCGACCGTCAGACCCGACTCCTCGGCGATCTCGAGGGTGAGGTCGATCGGGAACCCGAAGGTGTCGTGCAGGAGGAACGCGGTGTCGCCCGGCAGCGTCGGCGACTCGGCCTTCTTCGTCTTCAGGACCGCGAGGTCGAGGATCTCGGTGCCGGCTGCGAGGGTGCGCAGGAACGCCTCCTCCTCGCCGTAGGCGCTGGTCGAGAGGCGCTCGAACTCCGTGGACACCTCGGGGTAGGCCGACGCCATCGCGTCGCGCGAGGCGGCGAAGAGCTCGGGGAACGTCGCGGTGTCCACTCCGAGCAGGCGCATGGCGCGCACCGTGCGGCGCATCAGGCGGCGGAGGATGTAGCCGCGCCCCTCGTTGGACGGCGTCACGCCGTCCGACAGCAGCATCAGCGAGGAGCGCACGTGGTCGGCGATGACGCGCATGCGGACGTCGTCCTCGTGGACGGCTCCGTAGCGGCGGCCCGAGAGCTCGGCGGCGCGGTCGAGGACCGGACGGACCTGGTCGATCTCGTACATGTTCTCGACGCCCTGCTTGAGGAAGGCGACGCGCTCGAGGCCCATGCCGGTGTCGATGTTCTTGCGCGGAAGCTCGCCGAGGATGTCGAAGTCGACCTTGCTCGTGCCCTCGCCGCGGAGGTACTGCATGAAGACGAGGTTCCAGATCTCCACGTAGCGGTCGTCGTCCGTCGCCGGGCCGCCGTCGATCCCGTAGGCGGGGCCGCGGTCGAAGAAGATCTCGGAGCAGGGGCCGGCGGGGCCGGGCTGGCCGGTCGACCAGTAGTTGGTGTCCTTGTCCAGGCGCTGGATGCGCTCGTCCGGCAGTCCCGCGATCGTCTTCCAGAGCGCGATCGCCTCGTCGTCGTCCTTGTAGACGGTGACCCAGAGGTCCTTCTCGTCGAAGCCCAGTCCCCCGTCGCTCTCGGCGCCGGTGAGCAGCTCCCAGGCGTAGCCGATCGCCCCCTCCTTGAAGTAGTCGCCGAAGGAGAAGTTGCCGTTCATCTGGAAGAAGGTGCCGTGACGAGGCGTCTTGCCGACCTCCTCGATGTCGTTGGTGCGGATGCACTTCTGCACGCTGGTGGCACGCGGGTACGGCGCGGGGACCACTCCGGTGAGGTAGGGCACGAACGGCACCATGCCGGCGACGGTGAAGAGGAGGCTCGGGTCCTCGCTCACGAGGGAGGCGGAGGGGACCACGGTGTGGCCGCGGCTCCCGAAGAAGTCGAGCCAGCGGTTGCGGATGTCTGCGGTCTGCATGGGTTCCGTTACGGTTCGGTCGGTGACGACGCGGATGTCGGGCGGCGGGGCGTCAGCCCTCGCCGATGGCGGCCTTCAGTTCGGCCTCGCGCTGGTGGTAGCCCTCGGAGACGGCCTCGCCGAGCTCCTTCGCGGTGCGGTTGATGTCGGCGAAGAGCCGGGCGCCCGCCTCGGTGCGCGAGACCTGGTGGGCGACCGCGAATCCGAGGCCGATCCCGATGACGATCAGGAGGATGTTCTTCACGGGGTGTCCTTCCACAGCGGCGGGGCGGGCGCGACGGCGCGACGACCCGTTCGATTCTAGGGCGCGGGCGCGGCGCTACTTCGAGCGCGGGCGCTTCGTGCGCTTCGCGGCGGAGCGGCCGACCGCGGCTCCGGCCTTGTCGGCCGTCCGTCCGGCGACGAGCACGGCGCGGACTCCGGCGGTGAAGCCGGCGAGCTTGATGAGCGGACCGCCGACGGTCGCGGCCGTGAGGGCGACGAGCGCGTTGACGTTGCCGGTGACCTCGGCGACGTCCTTGGTGATCGTGTCCACCCGCGCGAGCTGGTGGTTGGCCTCGCGGAGGGTGGAGGCCGACTCGTCGAGGATCGGCGTCAGTCCGTCGCTGGCCTGCTTGATGGCCTCGCTCGTGCTGTCGAAGACGCGTCCGAGCTTCCAGAGCGGGACGGCGGTGATCGCCACCAGGATCGCGAACACCCCCGCGGCGATGAGCCCTGCGATGTCTCCACCGGTCACGGTGACCTCCGTTCGATGCCGCCCAGCGCGGCACTCCAGCCTACCGACGGGCCGCGAGAGGGTCGGACGCGGGGACGGGCGCTCGGCTCGGGCGCGACGGCCGGATCGGGCGCAGCGCGGGACTCTCGGAGCGCGGCGGGCACTCCGGATCGCGACCCCGGGAACGGGAAAGGCCCCGGTGCGGACACCGGGGCCTTTCTCTGCGGGGCTGGACTCAGCGGGCCGCGTAGTACTCGACGACGAGCTGCACTTCGCAGGTCACGGGGACCTCGGCGCGCTTCGGGCGGCGCAGGAGCGTCGCCTGCAGCTTGTCGATCTCGACCTCGAGGTAGCCCGGGGTCTTGGGGAGGACGTCGACGTGTCCACCGGCGGCGGCGACCTGGAAGGGCTCGGTGCCCTCGGAGCGGGTCTTGACGTGGATGACCTGGCCCGGCTTCACGCGGAAGGAGGGGCGGTCGACCGTCTTGCCGTCCACCATGATGTGGCGGTGGGTGACGAACTGGCGGGCCTGCGCGGTGGTACGGGCGAAGCCCGAGCGCAGGACGAGGGCGTCGAGGCGCATCTCGAGGAGCTCGACCAGGTTCTCACCGGTCAGGCCCTGGGTGCGGCGCGCCTCCTGGAAGGCGATGCGGAGCTGCTTCTCGCGGATGCCGTACTGGGCGCGCAGACGCTGCTTCTCACGCAGGCGGACTGCGTAGTCGGAGTCGGCCTTGCGCTTCGAGCGGCCGTGCTCGCCGGGAGCGTAGGGACGCTTCTCGAGGTAGCGGGCGGCCTTCGGGGTCAGGGGGATGCCGAGGGCGCGCGAGAGGCGCGTCTTCGAGCGGGTACGGGACGTGGTCGACACAGTGGTCCTTCCAAGGTCTGAGAGGTTCGGTCGCAGCTCTCGACCGCCGGCTCCGGGAGGAGGGCGGACGCCGCGGTCGTGTCCTCCGCGGGTGCGGGGGAAGGGTGACCGCAGTGGCGGGCTGCGCGATTCAGAGGGATGCGCTGCTCCGCTCGGCTACAGAGCGGTGGGCAACCTCGCAAGACTATCAGGCCACGGCCTCCCGTGCGGGTCGCGCGAGTTCGCGGTCGGCGCGGTCAGCCCCGGTCGCCGCGGATGATGCGCAGGAGCTTCGCCAGTCGTGCGGAGACGTCGCGCTCGTTGCCGTGCTCGGTGGGCCGGTAGTACCGCGCGCCCTGGAGCGGGTCCGGGAGGTACTGCTGCTCGAGGACGCCGAGGTCGGCGTCGTGCGGGTACCGGTAGCCCTTCCCGTGGCCGAGCTTCTTGGCGCCGGGGTAGTGCGCGTCGCGCAGGTGCGCCGGCACCCGGCCCGCGCGGCCAGCGCGCACGTCCGCGATGGCCGCGTCGATGGCGGAGTAGGACGCGTTCGACTTCGGGGCGGTCGCCAGGTGCACGACCGCCTGGGCGAGCGGGATGCGCCCCTCCGGCATGCCGATGAACTGCACGGCGTCGGCCGCGGCGATCGCGACGACGAGCGCCTGCGGGTCGGCCATGCCGATGTCCTCGGACGCGGAGACGATGATGCGGCGGGCGATGAACCGCGGATCCTCCCCCGCCTCGATCATCCGGGCCAGGTAGTGCAGCGCCGCGTCGACGTCCGAGCCCCGGATGGACTTGATGAAGGCGCTGATGACGTCGTAGTGCTCGTCGCCGTTGCGGTCGTAGCGCAGCAGGGCTCGGTCGACGGCGCGCGCGACGACCTCGGTCGTGATCACGGGGAGCGCGGGCTCCTCGGCGGCGGCCTCGACGGGAGCGCCCTCGTCGTCCTCGTCCTCCTCGTCCGGGTCCTCCGCGGCGGCGGCGCGGGCGGCCCGGTCGGCCTCGCGGGCCTCCGAGCGGGCGGAGGTGGCGGCGGCCTCGAGCGCGGTCAGCGCCCGCCGGGCGTCTCCGGAGGCGAGCCGCACGATGCTCGCCCGGGCCTCCTCCTCCAGCGTCACCGAGTCGCGCAGACCCCGCTCGTCGTGCAGGGCGCGGTCGACCAGGACGCCCAGGTCGTCGTCGCTGAGCGGCTCGAGGGTCAGCAGGAGCGAGCGCGAGAGCAGCGGCGCGATCACCGAGAACGAGGGGTTCTCGGTCGTGGCCGCGATGAGGATGACCCACCCGTTCTCGACCCCGGGCAGCAGTGCGTCCTGCTGCGCCTTGGTGAAGCGGTGGATCTCGTCGAGGAAGAGCACGGTGGACGTGCCGTAGAGGTCGCGGGTGGAGAGCGCCTCCTCCATCACCTGCCGCACGTCCTTCACGCCCGCCGTGACGGCGGAGAGCTCGACGAAGCGGCGGCCGCTGGAGTGGGCCACCGCCTGCGCGAGCGTGGTCTTGCCCGTGCCGGGAGGGCCCCAGAGGATCACGGACACCGCTCCCCGCTCCCCCGTCGTGTCGGCGGCGAGGGCGACCAGGGGCGAGCCGGGCGTCAGGAGGTGGCGCTGGCCGGCGACCTCCTCGAGGCTGCGCGGCCGCATCCGCACGGCGAGCGGAGTCGCCCCGGAGCGGAGTCCGGCCTGCTGCATGGTCATGCCCCCAGCGTAACGACGGCCTCCGACAGAGCCCCGGCCCGACTGCCCGGCGCGACGGAGCGGCGTTTGTCGCGCCTCCGGCGGTTCTCGTAGGCTCGACGCGGCCTGCGTGCGCGGGCCGCCGCGCCGAAGCCGCGCGGACGAGGACGTCGGAGGAACACGTGGCCCAGGGCAAGTCGAACGACCGCGAGGCGCGCACCCGGCTCCGGGCCTACCAGGCCCGTCAGAGCCTCCACCGCTCGAGGCAGAAGCGGCGCGTGCGCGACAACGTGATCGCGGCGATCGCCGCCGTCGTCGTGATCGGGCTCGCCGTCGTCGCCCAGATCCTCTACTTCTCCGGCGGCCCCGGCACCCCGGTCGCCGAGCCGACCTCCTCCTCCTCCGCGACCCCGACGCCCGAGGCGACGGGGGCGAACACCGGCGACGTCCCCTCCTCCGACATCGCCGAGGGCCGCGACTGGACGGGCACGCTCACGATCGGCGAGGACCCGCTGGGCATCACGCTCGCCGGCGCCGCTGCCCCGCAGGCGGTGTCCTCCTTCATCTCGCTGACGCAGTCCGGCTTCTACGACGGCGTCTCCTGCCACCGCCTCACCACGGAGGGCCTCTACGTCCTCCAGTGCGGCGACCCGGACGGCGACGGCACCGGCGGCCCCGGCTACAGCTACGGTCCCGTCGAGAACGCGCCCGAGGACGGCGTCTACCCGGCCGGGACCATCGCGATGGCCCGCCAGGGCGGCAACGGCTACAGCCAGGGAAGCCAGTTCTTCGTCGTCTACCAGGACACGACCCTGCCCGCCGACGCGGCCGGCGGGTACACCGTGCTCGGGCAGGTCACCTCGGGACTCGACGCCCTCGTCAGCGACGTCGTGTCGAAGGGCACGGCCGACGGATCGAGTGACGGCGCCCCCGCCGAGCCCGTGACCATCACCTCCGTCTCCGTCCAGTAGCCGCACCCGCGGCGTCGTCACGGTCCGCCCGCGCGGGGAGTGCAATAGGCTTGTCGTCACTGCCCGTTCGCGGCCGAGCGCGGTCTTCGGCCCTCCGGCCGTCGAGCCCCACCGGCCGACGACGCGACGGGCACCGAGAAGCACGACATCGAACAGCAAGGTGAGGCTCCGAGCGATGAGTGACCAGCAGCCGTGGGGACGGGTCGGCGACGACGGGACGGTCTACGTCCGCGTCGGCGACGGGGAGCGAGAGGTCGGCCAGTACCCCGATGCGACTCCCGAGGAGGCGCTCGCCTACTACGAGCGCAAGTACACGGAGCTCGCCGGGCAGGTCTCCCTGCTCGAGCAGCGCGCCAAGCGGGGCGCGCCCGCCGGAGACGTCGCCCGCACGGTGCAGTCGCTGTCCGCGGCCATCGCGCAGGCGAACGCCGTCGGCGACCTCGAGTCGCTGCAGACCCGGGTCGACGCGCTGAGCGGCTCCGTCGAGGATCTGACCGAGCAGCAGGCGGCCGAGTCGAAGGCCGCGCTGTCCGAGGCCCTCGCCCACCGCGAGGCCATCGTCGCCGAGGCCGAGGCCCTGGCGGCGGTCGACCCGGCGAAGACGCAGTGGAAGCAGGCCAGCGCCGCGATCGACGACCTCTTCGCCCGCTGGCAGAACCACCAGCAGCAGGGCCCGCGCCTTCCCAAGAACGACGCGAACGAGCTGTGGCGCCGGTTCCGCGGAGCGCGCACCACGATCGAGCAGAACCGCAAGGCGTTCTTCGCCGACCTCGACTCCGCGCACCGCGAGGCCAAGCAGGCCAAGCAGGCGCTCATCGACCAGGCCGAGGCGCTGGTGCCGCAGGGCGCCGATGCCATCCCGGACTACCGCGCGCTCCTGGAGCGCTGGCGGGTCGCAGGCCGCGCAGGCAAGCGGTTCGACGACGCGCTCTGGGCGCGCTTCAAGGCCGCCGGCGACGCGATCTACGGCGCCAAGGCCGAGATCGTCGCGCAGGAGAGCGTCGAGTACACCGAGAACCTCGACCTCAAGCTCGCCCTCCTCGAGGAGGCGGAGCCGCTCCTGCAGGAGCAGGACCGCGAGAAGGCCAAGCGGGTGCTGCTCTCGATCCAGGAGCGCTGGGACGCCGTCGGCCGCGTGCCGCGCGAGCAGGTGCGCACCGTCGAGGACCGCCTCCGCAAGGTCGAGGCGCACGTCCGCAAGCTCGACGAGGAGCACTGGAACCGCAGCAACCCGGAGCGCAAGGCCCGCTCCGAGGGTCTCGCCTCGCAGCTGACCGCCGCGATCCAGAAGCTCCAGGACGAGCTCGACGAGGCGAAGGCGCGCGGCGACCGCGACGCGATCGCCCAGGCTCAGGAGGCGCTCGACGCCCGCAAGGTCTGGCTCGACGCGATCGGCTAGACCCGCGCCGGCGGATCCCTCCACAGATCCGCTCGCGACGCTCCGGAGGGGAGGCGCATCGGCCAGCATGGCCGGATGCGCCTCCCCTCCGTGCTCCTCCCCGGGCACCTCCCTCTCGCGGAGCTGTGCGCCGCCCGCCTCGACGGCCAGCTGGTCGCGCTCGACGAGGGCTTCCTCGTCGCGGACCTGCCCCTGGGGGCGTCCGAGCGGGCCGCCTCCCTGCGCTCGTTGCTCCCCCGCGGCGCCGTCGCCGATCGTCTCTCCGCCGCATGGGTGCACGGGGCGACGCACGGCCCGCCGCCGGTGCACAGCGCCTCGATCGACCGGCGGAAGCGCCGACAGGCGCCGTCGAACCCCCGCCTGCGCTGCCACGAGGTCCTGCTCGACGAGGACGACGTCGTCCTCCTCGGCGGCGCGCCGGTCACGTCGCCTGCTCGCACGCTGATCGACCTCGCCCGGACGGAGGACGCGGGCGCGATCCTCCGGGCGCTCTCTCGGAGCACCCGGACCGGCCTCGACGCCGTCCTCGCGAGGCTGGAGGAGGGCAGCGCCGTCGCCGGACGGAGGATCGTCGGACGACGGCTGCGGGCGGCGCTCGGCGAGGCGCCGCCCGGGGATCAGCCCGCGTTCACCCGGTAGACGTCGTAGACGGCGTCGATCCGGCGCACGGCGTTCAGCACGCGGTCCAGGTGGGTGGTGTCGCCCATCTCGAAGACGAACCGGCTGATCGCCAGCCGGTCGCTCGAGGTGGAGACCGTCGCCGAGAGGATGTTGACGTGGTGCTCCGAGAGCACGCGCGTCACGTCGCTCAGCAGGCCCGAGCGGTCCAGCGCCTCGACCTGGATCTGCACGAGGAAGATGCTCTTGGAGGACGGCGCCCACTCGACGTCGACGATCCGCTCCGGCTCCTTCAGCAGCTCCTGCACGTTGTGGCAGTTCGCCTGGTGCACGGAGACGCCGGCTCCCCGCGTCACGAATCCGACGATCTGATCGCCCGGAACCGGAGTGCAGCACTTCGCGAGCTTCACGAGGATGTCCGGCGCGCCCTTCACGAGGACGCCCGACTCGCTGCTCCGGCTCCGCGGCCGGGGCGAGCGAGGGAGGGTGACCTCGTTCTCGTCCGACTCCGGATCGCCCTGGATGGAGGAGACGACCTTCTCGAGCACCGACTGGGTCGAGACGTGGCCCTCGCCGACGGCCGCGTAGAGCGCCTCGACGTCGTTGTAGCGCAGCTGGCTGGCCACCTCGGTGAAGGTGTCCTGGCTCATCAGCTTCTGCAGCGGCAGGTTCTGCTTCCGCATCGCCCGGGCGATGGAGTCCTTGCCCTGCTCGATCGCCTCGTCGCGCCGCTCCTTGGTGAACCACTGCCGGATCTTGTTGCGGGCCCGCGGGCTCTGCACGAAGTGGAGCCAGTCCTGGCTCGGTCCCGAGTCGGGGTTCTTCGAGGTGAAGACCTCGACCACGTCGCCCGTCGTCAGAGCCGACTCCAGCGGCACGAGGCGCCCGTTGACCTTGGCGCCCATCGTCCGGTGCCCGACCTCGGTGTGCACCGCGTAGGCGAAGTCGACCGGGGTCGCACCGGTCGGCAGGCCGATCACGCGTCCCTTCGGGGTGAAGACGTAGACCTCCTTGGCGCCGATCTCGAAGCGGAGGGAGTCGAGGAACTCGTTCGGGTCTGTGGTCTCCGACTGCCAGTCCGAGAGGTGCGCGAGCCAGGCGAGGTCGGTGTCGTTCGATCCGGAGGTGGGCACCTTGCCGGTGGCCATCTGCTCCTTGTACTTCCAGTGCGCCGCGATGCCGAACTCCGCGTGCTGGTGCATCTCGTTGGTGCGGATCTGGATCTCGACCGCACGCCCCTTCGGCCCGACGACCGTCGTGTGCAGCGACTGGTAGAGGTTGAACTTCGGAGTGGCGATGTAGTCCTTGAACCGGCCCGGCATCGGCGTCCAGCGGGCGTGGATCGAGCCGAGCACGGCGTAGCAGTCGCGCACCGAGTTCACGAGGACGCGGATGCCGACCAGGTCGTAGATCTCGTCGAACTCGCGACCGCGGACTACCATCTTCTGGTAGATCGAGTAGTACTGCTTCGGCCGGCCGACGACACGACCGCGGATCCGCCCGGCCCGCAGGTCCTCGCTGATCAGGTCGATGACGTTCTGCACGAACTCCTCGCGCTGCGGCGTCCGCCGCTTCACCAGGCTCTCGATCTCGTTGTAGATCTTGGGGTAGAGCACCGCGAAGGACAGGTCCTCGAGCTCCCACTTGATCGCCTGGATGCCGAGGCGGTGCGCCAGCGGCGCGTAGATCTCGAGAGTCTCGGTGGCCTTGCGGGCCGCGGACTCGGCGGGGACGAAGCCCCAGGTCCGCGCGTTGTGAAGGCGGTCGGCGAGCTTGATGATCAGGACGCGGATGTCCTTCGACATCGCCACGATCATCTTGCGGACGGTCTCGGCCTGCGCGCTGTCGCCGTACTTGACCTTGTCGAGCTTGGTGACGCCGTCGACGAGCATCGCGACCTCGTCGCCGAAGTCCGCGCGGAGCTCGTCGAGCTGGTAGTCGGTGTCCTCGACGGTGTCGTGCAGCAGCGCGGCGGCGATCGTCTTCGAGCCGATGCCGAGGTCGGCGAGGATCTGCGCGACGGCCAGCGGATGAGTGATGTAGGGCTCGCCGCTGCGGCGCTTCTGGTTCGCGTGCGCCCGCTCCGCGACCGAGTACGCGCGCTCGATCAGCGCGATGTCGCTCTTCGGATGGTGCATCCGGACGGTGCGGACGAGGGTGTCGACAGCACCGGAGGGCTGCGCGCGCGAGAAGATCCGCGGGACCAGTCTGCGCAGGGCAGCGGTCGAGGACGTCGTCGTCGTTTCCGTCACGCGAGGATCTCCATCGCCCCATTATCGCCCGTGCGGACGGCGCCGATGACCGTTCCGCCCGGGGCGGACGGCGCCGGCGTCAGCCGATGCGTCCCGGGCGCCCCTCGCCGTCGACCACGTCGCCGCCCGCCGCGGCCCAGGCGGTCATGCCGGCGTCGACGTTGGCGACCTCGTATCCGGCGCCCTCGAGGGCCTGCGTCACCATCGCGGAGCGGACTCCGGAGTGGCAGACCACCAGGATCGCCGTGTCGGCCGGGAGCTCGTCCTGCCGGGCGCCGATCTCCCCCATCGGGATGTGATGGGCGGCCGGAGCGTGCCCCGCCGCCCACTCCTGCGGCTCCCGGACGTCGAGCAGCCAGACCTCGTCGCGCTCGACGAGTCCGACGGCGTCGGCCGCCGTGACCTGGGCGTAGTCGGCCACGGCTCAGCCCTGCACGGCCGGCGCGGCCGGAGCGGTCGCCTTCGCCCGGGCCGACTCCACGCGCTTGTCGTGCTTGGAGATCTCGGGCTCCCGGCTGCGCAGCTGGGCGTACAGCGGCGCCGCGACGAAGATCGTCGAGTACGTGCCGACGATGATGCCGATCAGCAGGGCGAGGGAGATGTCGCGGAGAGTGCCCGCGCCGAGGACGAACGCGCCGATCACGAGGATCGCGGCCACCGGGAGGGCGGCGACGATCGAGGTGTTGATGGAGCGCACGAGAGTCTGGTTCTCGGCCAGGTTCACCGTCTCGGAGAAGGTGCGGGTCGTGCTGCCGAGCGCCTCCACGGTGTTCTCGCGGATCTTGTCGAAGACCACGACCGTGTCGTAGAGCGAGTAGCCGAGGATCGTCAGCAGTCCGATCACCGCCGCCGGCGACACCTCGGTGCCGGTGATGCCGTAGACGCCCGCCACGATCACGAGGTCGTGCAGGAGCGCGACGATCGCCGCGAGCGACATCTTCCAGGTGCGGAAGTACGCCCACATGGCCAGGGCCGCGAGGACCACGAAGATCACCAGGCCGCGCAGGGCCTGCTGAGTCACGTCGTTGCCCCACGCCGCTCCGATGAAGGAGGAGGCGACCTGGTCGGAGGGCACGTCGTAGGCCTCCGACAGGGCGTTCCGCACCGCGGTCGACTCGTCGGTCGAGAGCTGGCCGGTCTGCACGCGGATGGAGTCGTCGCCGACGATGGACACGCGCGGCACGGTCTCCGGAGCGACCGAGGTCACCGCATCCGTCGCCGTCGCCTGCTCGAGGCTCGACGGCGAGGACACCGTGAACTGCGAGCCGCCGGTGAACTCGATGCCGAAGTTGAAGCCGCCGCGGGCGACCGTCCCGAGCAGCGTGATCAGGATCAGGGCGAGCGAGACGAGGTACCACGTGCGGCGCCGGCCGACGAAGTCGATCGATCGCGCACCGGTGTAGAGGTCGTTTCCGAACTGCGAGAAGCTGGCCATCACGCGTCCTTCCCGTTCGAGTCGTTGGAGTCGCGCAGGCCGGCCGCCTCGGCGGCCTTCCGCTCGGCGATGGTCTGGCGCTTGGCCGCCTCACGGGACGCGGAGGCGCGCTTGCCGGCGACCACCTGGTCCTGCGGACGGAAGGCGGCACGGCCGCGGTAGACGGCCCCGAGCGCCCGGGGATCCAGGCCCGACGCCTTGTGCCCCTCGGCGAAGAACGGTCTCGTGGCCATCAGCTGCAGGATCGGGTGGGTGAACAGCGCCACCACGATCAGGTCGATGATCGTCGTGATCCCGAGGGTGAGCGCGAAGCCGCGGACACTGCCGACGGCGAGGAGGAAGAGGACCACCGCGGCGAGCAGGTTCACCATGTCGGACGCGAAGATCGTGCGCAGCGCGCGCCGCCAGCCGGACTCGACGGCGGACTCGAGGCCGCGTCCGTCGCGCAGTTCGTCGCGGATGCGCTCGAAGTACACGATGAACGAGTCGGCCGTGATGCCGATCGCCACGATGAGACCCGCGACTCCTGCGAGCGAGAGGCGCAGTCCCTCCCGCCAGGACAGCAGCGTGACGACGAGGTAGGTGACGATCGCCGCGACGAGCAGCGAGGCGATCGTGACGGCTCCGAGCACGCGGTACTGCGCGATGGAGTAGACGATGACGAGGATCAGGCCGATGAGGCCGGCGAGCAGGCCGCTGGCGAGCTGGGCGGAGCCGAGCGTCGCCGAGATGCTGTCCGAGCTCTGGACCTGGAAGCCGATCGGCAGCGCGCCGTACTTGAGCTGGTCGGCGAGCGTCTTCGACGACTCCTGGGTGAAGGAGCCCGAGATCTGCGCGTTGCCGTCGGTGATGGCGGCGTTCGTCGACGGGGCCGAGATGACCCGGCCGTCGAGGACGATCGCGAACTGGTTCTGCGCACCCTGCAGCGCCACGAGGCGCGAGGTCACGTCGCCGAAGGCCTGCGTGCCCTGGTCGTCGAACGAGAGGTTGACGGCCCAGGTGCCGGTGCTGGCGCCGGAGGAGGTCGTCATCAGGCCGTTCGAGGCGTCCGAGATGTCCTCGCCGGTGATCTCCACCGGGCCGAGGACGTACTTCACCGTCCCGCTGTCGTCGCAGGTGATGAGCGGCTGGTCGGCCGGGGCGAGGTTCGGGTCCTGGCCGTTGAGGAACGCGCAGTCGAACGAGGTGTACTGGGCCTCGAGCGCCGGCGTGAGGTAGGCGAGGTCGCTCGCGTTCGTCGGCGAGGCGGTCGGCTCCGTCGCGAGCGACGGGTCGACGGGCGTCGGCGTGGGCGAGGACGTCGCGTCGCCGCCGACCGAGCTGTTGGTGGCCTGGCTCGCGACGAGGACCGGGCGGAAGTCGAGCTTCGCCGAGGCCTCGATGCGCTGGAGCGTCTCGTCGTCGGGCGTGCCCGGGATCGAGACGACGATGTTGCTCGAGCCCTGGGTCGTGATCTCGGCCTCGGAGACGCCGGACGCGTCGATGCGCTGGCGGATGATCGAGACGGCCTGCGTCAGCTGCTCCGACGAGACGGTGTCGCCGTCGTTCAGCTGCGGCTGCAGGACGATCTGCGTGCCGCCCTCGAGGTCGAGGGCGAGCTTCGGCGTCCAGGAGCCGCCGCCCCAGAGGACGGCCGCCGTGTTGAGTCCGACGAGAGCGAGGATCAGGACACCGAGCCAGCTCAGGGAGCGGCGGGCCTTCCGGACGGGGGTTGATGCGGCCACCCAGGGCTCAGCTTTCTCTTCGGTCGACGGTGATCGGCCCGGGGACGCCCGGGCGTGGAGAAGGGCGGGCGGGCGCCGATGCGCCCGGCCCGCCCAGGAGACTACTGCGCGTCGGGGCGGCGGTCGCGCTCGACCGGGTCCACCAGCGGGTCGCGGTGCGCGGAGTCGCGCTCGCCGAACTCGGGCGATCCGGTCGCGGTCAGCGGGTCGGCCTCGTCCTCGGTGTCGACGGCGACGGCGTTCTCGCTCGGGTCGATGAGGCGGGCGATCGCCTGACGGTGGATGGTCAGCAGCGTGCCGGGGGTCGACTCGATGACGATCTTGTTCGCCTCGTCGTCGATCGACACGACGGTGCCGAAGAGGCCGGAGCCGGTCATGAGCTCCACCCCCGGCTGGAGGTTGTTCTTCATGCTCTCCGCGTCGCGCTGGCGCTTCTTGTTGTTGCGGAACATGAAGATGATCATCACGGCGAGCAGCAGGACGAGCAGGATGATCGTCGGATCCATGGGTGGGCCTTCCGGAGTGGATGGGCGATCCGCCGCGCGGCCTCAGGTCGAGGCGGAGCGGATCGAGCGGCCCGTCGGGCCTAGAGAATCATAGATCATCGGGGAACAGGGGCGGCTGAGCCGCCGTCCCCCGGGGGTCGATGCCGAAGTGGCGGTAGGCGGCGGGGGTCGCCACGCGGCCGCGCGGCGTCCGGGTCAGCAATCCGATCCGCACGAGGAACGGCTCGACGACGGCCTCGACCGTCTCCGCCTCCTCCCCCACCGACACGGCGAGGGTGTTCAGGCCGACCGGCCCGCCGTCGAAGCGGGTCAGCACGATCTCCATCACCGCGCGGTCGAGCCGGTCGAGTCCGAGCGCGTCGACGTCGTAGAGCTCCAGCGCCGCGCGGACGGCGGTCACGTCGGCCCGTCCGCCGTGGACCAGGGCGAAGTCCCGCACCCGCCGGAGCAGGCGGTTGGCGATGCGCGGGGTGCCTCGGCAGCGGCCGGCGATCTCGGCGATCGCGTCCGCGTCGATGTCGAGCTCGAGCAGCCGTGCCGCCCGGGCGAGCACCTGCCGCAGCTCGTCCTCCGCGTAGAACTCGAGGTGCGCGGTGAAGCCGAAGCGGTCGCGGAGCGGATTGGGCAGCAGGCCGGAGCGGGTCGTGGCGCCGACGAGCGTGAACGGGGCGAGATCCAGCGGGACGGACGTCGCTCCCGCCCCCTTGCCGACCATGATGTCGATCCGGAAGTCCTCCATCGCGAGGTAGAGCATCTCCTCCGCGGAGCGCGCCATGCGGTGGATCTCGTCGATGAAGAGGATCTCGCCGGGCAGCAGCGAGGAGAGGACGGCGGCGAGGTCGCCCGCGTGCTGGATCGCGGGGCCGCTGGAGAGCCGCAGGGGCGAGGAGCTCTCCTCCGCCACGATCATCGCGAGGGTCGTCTTGCCGAGACCGGGCGGGCCCGCCAGGAGGATGTGGTCGGGGGTCCGGCCCTGCATGGCCGCGGCCTTGAGCAGCAGCTCGAGCTGGCCGCGCACCTTGCGCTGGCCGACGAACTCGCTGAGGTTCCTGGGCCGCAGGGCGCCCTCGAAGGCGACCTCGGCCTCCGATGCGACCGCGGCGCCCAGCACCTCGTCGCTCACGAGCGGGCCGCCGGACCGAGGCGGGCGAGGGCGAGCCGGAGCAGCGCCTGCACGTTCGCGGCGTCGGAGGCCTGCGCGTCGAGCAGGATCTCGTCGACCACATCGGCCGCGGTGCGCTCGGGCCAGCCCAGGCCGACGAGCGCCGCGAGCACGTTCTGCGCGGCGGTGGCGGCGGGACCGGAGCCGCGGGCGGCGCGCGGACGGACGGTCACCTTGCCGGCGAGCGACAGGATGATCAGCTTGGCCGTCTTCGGGCCGATGCCGCTGACCTTCCGGAACACCCCGTCGTCCTCGTCGGCGACCGCCTGCGCGATCCGGTCCGGCTCGACCGCGCCGAGCACGCCGAGCGCGGACTTCGGGCCGACGCCGGTCACGCCGATCAGCAGCTCGAAGATCTCGAGCTGCTCCTCGTCGGGGAAGCCGTAGAGGGTGAGCGAGTCCTCGCGGACGACGAGCACGGTGCTGACCGTGGTCTCGTCGCCGACGCGCATCTCGAGCGCGTGCTGCGGGGTCACGTTCACCGCGTAGCCGACGCCGTGGACGTCGAGGACGGCGAGACTCCCGCGGGCGGAGAGGACGGTGCCGCGGAGGGAGGAGATCACCGCGTCAGTCTAGATGCTCGAACAGGCGTTCGACTCGCGGCCTCGGCGGCGCGCCACGCCCGCTGCGCTGCTGTGCCGCCCGCCGCTCCGTCGGCACCGGCTCCCGCCGACCCGGAGGACCGCGCGAGAGGCGCCCGCCAGGCGTGGCAGACGGCCAGGGCGAGGGCGTCGGCCGCGTCGGCCGGCCGCGGCGGGGCGTCGAGCCGGAGGACGCGCTGGATCATCGCGGTGACCTGGCGCTTGTCCGCGGCTCCGTAGCCGGTGACGGCGGCCTTCACCTCGCTCGGCGTGTGCATCCCGACCGGGAGCCCGCGCCGGGCCGCCGCGACGAGGGCTACGCCGCTGATCTGCGCGATGCCCATCACGGTGCTGACGTTGTTCTGCGCGAAGACCCGCTCGATCGCGACGGCGTCGGGGCGGTGCTCGTCGAGCAGCGCCTCGAGCCCGTCGCCCAGGGCCAGCAGGCGGCGCTCCAGCGCGTCGTCGGGCGGTGTCCGGAGGACCGTCACGTGCACGAGGGTCGCGCGGCGGTCGCGCGAGACGTCGACGATGCCGACGCCGCAGCGGGTGAGCCCGGGGTCGATCCCGAGGACGCGCATCAGGCCGCCCTCCAGGATCGGGCCGGGCTCACCGCGTCACTCCTCGTTCTCGAGCTCGGCGCGCACCTCGGCCGTGATGTCGAGGTTGGTGTAGACGTTCTGCACGTCGTCCGAGTCCTCGAGCGCGTCGATCAGGCGGAAGACCTTGCGGGCCGTCTCGGCGTCGGCCTCGACCTGGAGGGAGGCGACGAACTCGATGTCGGCGGAGTCGTAGTCGATGCCCGCCTCCTGCAGGGCCGAGCGGGCCGGGACGAGCTCGCTCGGCTCGACGCGGACCTCGAAGCTCTCGCCGTGGTCGAGCACGTCGTCGACACCGAAGTCGAGGACCGCGCCGAGCACGTCGTCCTCGGTGACGCTCTCTCCGTGGGGCACGGAGATGACGCCCTTGCGCGCGAAGTTGTACGCGACGCTGCCCGGGTCGGCCATGGTGCCGCCGTTGCGGGTCATCGCGGTGCGGACGTCCGCCGCGGCGCGGTTCTTGTTGTCGGTGAGGCACTCGACGAGCAGGGCGATGCCGTTGGGGCCGTAGGCCTCGTACATGATCGTCGTGTAGTCGATGACCTCGCCGGTGAGGCCGGCGCCGCGCTTGATCGCGCGGTCGATGTTGTCGTTCGGCACCGAGGTCTTCTTCGCCTTCTGCACGGCGTCGACGAGCGTCGGGTTGCCGGAGAGGTCGGCGCCGCCGATCTTGGCGGCCACCTCGATGTTCTTGATCAGCTTGGCGAAGGATTTCGCGCGGCGCGAGTCCTTGATCGCCTTCTGGTGCTTGGTCGTGGCCCACTTGGAATGCCCGGACACGGTGCTCCCTCGGAAATCTCGTTGCGTGCGGCCCCCGAGGGCGCCGCTGATGGCAGGGGCCAGTCTATTCGAGAGCCGGTCCGCGCCCGTCTCGGCCCGAGCACCGAGCCTTCCGCGCCCTCCTCGCCGGAGACGAGCCGCCGTCTCGGCAGCCCCCGCACCGCCGAACCAGTGATCCGCGTGCCAGCGGATCGCTGTAGGCGGACGCGACCCGCTCCACCCGCCCCGCCAACTCCGAGAGCCGACCGCGGCGAGCCGGGCAGGGACCGGCTTCCACAAGCACCGCCGAACGCACGATCCGCGTCCCAGCGGATCCCGCTAGGCGGACGCGACCCGCTCCACCCACCCAGCCACCCCCGAGAGCCGACCGCGGCGAGCCGGGCAGGGACCGGC
>NZ_PSVB01000003.1:0-269095 GCF_002932165.1 Rathayibacter sp. AY1F8 | reverse complement strand
CGTTCGACTTGCATGTGTTAAGCACGCCGCCAGCGTTCGTCCTGAGCCAGGATCAAACTCTCCGTAAAAAAATTACGACCCCCAACCCCGAAGAGAAGGAGAGTCAAGTTTGACCTCTAGCAAATAAGACATCTTTCCGACCCGAAAGCCGGAAGCTGACATCAATTTCCAAAGGAATCCCAACCCGATCCGAAGATCAAGGCCGGGGTATAAAATTGGCATTGAACATAGTGCACGCTGTTGAGTTCTCAAGAATCGGACACATCCCGCCTCCACACCAGAACGGTGCTTCACAACGGAAGTGATCGAAGATGTTGTTGCTTGCGTCATACGCGTCTTCTCGGTAGACTGGGAGAAGTTTCTTTCTCACTGTCGCCGTGGCAACTTGTATAACTTAGCACATCCGCAGGCCGTGTCAAATCCGGCTTCTTCGCGATGCCGTCACGCTCATAGGCGCTCCGACGTTGCTCGGTTCAGGACCTGAGTCCTGCGCCGGGCGGCGAAGTTGCTGGATCCGAGGAATCCTGCGAAGGCTTTACATCCGTGCGGCAGACCTGCTCCGAAAAGCTGTCTTGCCGAGTGGATGGTCCCGATTGAGGCCGGGACGTAGGAGCTGCTGCTCTTTCCGTTTCCCTGCGGCCTTTGTGGCGACTCGGAATAAGTTACGCAGCGATCGCGGTGCTGTCAAACGACGGGCCGAAATCGCGCATCCCGGGCGTGTCGGGATCAGGGGTCCTCCCCGTCGGCGCCCGGTTCCGCGGGCGGATCCGGGGTCCGAGCCGGCTGCATCGGACCGAGGCGGGCACCCGCGCGGGGATCCGACTCCACCGAGTGGAAGGACCCTCCCCGGAAACGACGAGGAGCGCGCGGCCCGGATCGCTCCGGTACCGCGCGCTCCTCGAGGGGATGCCGGGACTACGCCCCGATGCCGACCGCCTCGGGGGAGACGTCCGCACCGGGAGCCGAGGGCTCGAGCGCCTCGGCGACGCGCTGCGAGAGCGACGAGTCGACGTTCGCCCAGTACTGGAGCACGCGCTGCCGCAGCTCCGGACGGGTGACCTTCGACACGTGGCCGGCGATGTTCGCGACCAGGCGGGCGCGCGCGTCGTCGTCGAGGACCTCGCGGTAGAGCGTCCCCGCCTGACCGAAGTCGTCGTCCTCCGGGTGGAGGGTCGCCGCGGCGCGCGTCAGCTCGCCGTCGGTCTCCCAGCCGGCCGACTCCGCCGCCCGGGCGGGATCGGCGTGGGCGCCGCCCATCGTGTTCGGCGCGTAGACGGGCACCTCGGACTTCTGGAAGTCGAACCGCATGGGGCCGTCCTTCGAGTACGAGTGCACCGGCGACTTCGGCGCATTCACCGGCAGCTGCGCGTGGTTGGTCCCCACGCGGTAGCGGTGCGCGTCGGCGTAGCTGAAGATGCGCGCGAGGAGCATCTTGTCGGGGCTGGCCGCGATCCCGGGCACGAAGTTCGAGGGGGCGAACGCCGCCTGCTCGATCTGCGCGAAGTAGTTCTCGGGGTTCCTGTCGAGCGTCATGGTGCCGACCTGGATCAGCGGGTAGTCCGCGTGGGGCCAGACCTTGGTGAGGTCGAACGGGTTGAACCGATAGCTCTTCGCGTCCTCGTAAGGCATGACCTGCACGGACAGCGTCCACGAGGGGAAGTCGCCGCGGTCGATGGCGGAGGACAGGTCGCGGATGTGGAAGTCCGCGTCCTCACCGGCGATCTGGTCGGCCTGCTCCTGGCTCAGGATCTCGACGCCCTGATCGGTCTTGAAGTGGTACTTGACCCAGAAGCGCTCGCCGGCGGCGTTGATCCACTGGTAGGTGTGCGAGCCGAAGCCGTCCATGTGCCGCCACGAGGAGGGGAGGCCGCGGTCGCCCATGAGCCATGTGACCTGGTGGGCCGACTCGGGCGAGAGGGTCCAGAAGTCCCACTGCATGTCGTGGTCGCGCAGGTGGCTGCCGGGCAGGCGCTTCTGCGAGCGGATGAAGTCGGGGAACTTGATGCCGTCGCGGATGAAGAAGACGGGGGTGTTGTTGCCGACGAGGTCGTAGTTGCCCTCGCTCGTGTAGAACTTCAGCGCGAAGCCGCGGGGGTCGCGCCAGGTGTCGGGCGAGCCCTGCTCGCCGGCGACAGTGGAGAACCGCGCGAGCATCTCGGTCTCGACTCCGGGCTGGAAGAGCGCGGCACGCGTGTAGGCGCTGACGTCGGCGGTGGTGGTGAAGCGTCCGAAGGCTCCGCCGCCCTTGGCGTGGACGACCCGCTCCGGGATGCGCTCGCGGTTGAACTGGGCCAGCTTCTCGACGAGGTAGTGGTCGTGGAGCGCGAGGGGTCCGTCGGCTCCGACGCTCAGCGAGTGGTCGTCACTCGCGACCGGTGCTCCGGAGTTCGTGGTGGTGAATCGTTCCTCGGTCATGTTCCTCCTGTCGGCGAGGGGCACGGGGCCCGCCGCTGCGGTGTAGCGGATGTCGGTCAGTGGGCGAGGGCCAGGCAGTCGGGGCAGGTGCCCCAGAACGTGACGTCGGCGGTGTCCACGGCGAAGCCGCTCGCGGTCTGCGGATGCAGGCACGGCGCCTCCCCGACGACGCAGTCGACGTCGGCCACGGCCCCGCAGCGCCGGCACACCACGTGGTGGTGGTTGTCGCCGACCCGCAGCTCGAACCGGCGGGGGTGGCCCTCCGGCTCGATGCGGCGGACGATCCCGGCGTCGGTGAACGCCGAGAGCACTCCGTAGACGGCCTGCGCCGAGGCCTCGGGGAGGCCCTCGCGCACTCGGGCCAGGACCGCGTCGACCCCGGAGTGCGGGTGCTCCTCGAGAGCGAGGAGCACCGCGCGCCGGGTGGCGGTGACCTTGAGCCCGGAGGCTCGGAGCCGCTCGTCCACTGTCGTCATGCCGAGGACACTACCCGAGTTGTCTTGAGCGGATCAAAACAACGGGCGGCGTGGCGCGCTCGCCCGGGTGAACGGCCGGGAACGCTCCGGCGGCCACGCGGAGGCTCCGATCAGGCGACCGGACCCTCGACCAGCACGACCTGGGCGGAGCGGGCGGCGCCCGCGGAGTCGGTCCACGAGATCGTCACCGACTCCCCGGGCTCGCGCTGCGCGAGCGAGGCGGACAGCTGATCGGCCGAGGCGACGGCGACCCCGTCGACCGCGGTGACGACGTCCCCCGCCTCGAGGCCCGCCTGCGCGGCCGGCCCGCCCTCGACGACTCCGCCGATCACGGCGCCGGACGCGGTGGTCGCGAGCGCGCGCGAAGTCGGCGACGCGGTGCCGGAGGAGAGGGAGACGCCGAGGAAGGCCGGATAGCCGATCTCGACGGTGGCCGTGTCGGCGCCCGCCTCGATGGTGGCCACGATGTCCAGGGCCTTCGAGATCGGGATCGCGAAGCCGGTGATGTCGGCCGTCCCGCTGGAGGCGGCGGTGTCCATCCCCACGACGCGGCCGGCGGAGTCGACGAGCGGGCCGCCGGAGTCGCCGGAGACGATGTCGGCGTCGGTCTGGATCAGCCCGGTCAGCGTCTCGGCGGAGATCCCCGACTCGGAGCGGGTGGTGATCTGCTGATCGAGACCCGTGACCGTGCCGGTGGCGGCGACCAGGTCGCCCGTCCCTCCCGCGTTGCCGACGGCGGTCACGGTGTCGCCCACAGCGACCCCGTCCGTGTCGAGCGAGGCGGGGGTGAGGCCGGAGGCGTCCTCCAGCTGCAGGACGGCGACGTCGTTCGTCGCGTCGGTGCCGACGACGCGGGCGGTGTAGCTGCGGCCCGTCGACTCCACCGTGACCGAGATCGCGGTGGCGCCCTCGACGACGTGGTTGTTGGTGAGGATCATGCCGTCGGAGGTGAGGATCATGCCGGTGCCGGCCGAGCGGGCGCCCTGGTAGGTGAGCTCGGAGGTGATCGTGACGACGCCGGCGGTCTGCGCGGTGCTCGCGGCCACGGCGTCGGTCGCGCCGGTGGCCGGCTCGGAGGCGGAGGAGCCGCCCTGCGTCGAGCCGTACGGGGAGGAGCCGCCCTGCGTCGATCCGCCCCAGGAGGGGACGATCACGTACCCGCCGCCGAAGGATCCGCGCGAGCCGCCGGGGTAGACGATCGTGGTGGCGCCGGCCGAGGCCGAGGAGGCCGCCTCGGTGCGGCCGGCGGTGGCGACTCCGCCTGCTGTCACTCCGATCAGCACGGCGAGGCCGAGGCCGCCGGCGATCAGCGCCCGACGACGACGACGGCGGTCGTCCGCGCGCAGCGCGCGCACCTCGTCGGCGCCCGTCGCCTCGGTGGTGGCGGGCTGGTCGGTGAGCTCTCGCTCGTCGGATTCGTGTCGCTCGTTCATGGTGTCGTCCTCGTGCCGGGGCCGCCCCTGACGGCGACCGGTTCCCATTCCACGCCCGGCCTCCCGGCGCCGCCTGGATGCCGCTTATGCGGTTCCTATGAGCGCCCACCTCCCCGAATGGTTGTAGCGTCAACCAAAAGCGGGTAGCGTCTCCGCGTGACCACCTCCTCCCCCGACCTGCTCGCTCCCGACACCGCGATGGGCGCGGTGACCCTCCGCGTCGCCGACCTCGACGGGATGATCGCCTACTACCGCGACGCCGTGACGCTCGAGCTGCTCTCGCACGACGGACCGGTCGCGGTGCTCGGCCGCGGCGGAGTGCCGGCCGTGATCCTCCAGCACGCGCCCGAGCTGGTGCACGCCTCGCCGCGCAGCGCCGGCCTCTTCCACACGGCGATCCTCTTCGAATCGGAGGCGGCGCTCGCCGCGGCCGTGTACAGCGTCGCGACCCGGCACCCCGGCTCCTTCACCGGCAGCTCCGACCACCTGGTCAGCAAGGCCTTCTACTTCGACGACCCCGAGCACAACGGCGTCGAGCTCTACTGGGACCGCGACCGCACGCAGTGGTCGTGGACGCACGGGCGGATCGAGATGAGCACGCTCTTCCTCGACCCGAACGCGTTCCTGCAGGAGCACCTCACCGAGGAGTCGATCGCGCAGCCGCGCCTCGGCGGCGCCTCCGTCGGCCACGTGCACCTGAGCGTGGGCGACGTCGCCACGGCGAAGGAGTTCTACGTCGACCGGCTCGGCTTCGAGACGACGATCGCGTACGGCGGGCAGGCGCTCTTCGTCTCGGCGGGCGGCTACCACCACCACATGGCGATGAACACCTGGAACTCGGCGGGCGCCGGACGCCGGCAGCAGGCCCTCGGCCTCGGACAGGTGGAGATCGTGGTGCCCGGCGCCGACGATCTCGGCGCGCTCGGCGAGCGGCTGGCCCGCTCCGGAGTCGCCACCCGCGACGACGGCCGCACCCTCGCCTTCGAGGACCCCTGGGCGAACGCGATCCGCGTGACGACCTCCTGAGCGCCGCCGATCGAGGGGACCCCCGCGGGTACGATGGTCGCGCGGAAGACCGCACTCCCCCGAGACTCCGGAGAACACGGTGCCCACGATCGTCGTTGAAGTCATGCCCAAGGCCGAGCTGCTCGACCCGCAGGGGAAGGCCGTCGCCGGCGCGCTCGCGCGACTGGGCCACTCCGCCCTCCACGGCGTGCGGGTGGGCAAGCGCTTCGAGATCACCGTCGACGAGGTGACCGACGAGGTGCGCGCCTCGGTGCAGCGCATCGCCGACGAGATGCTCTCGAACTCGGTGATCGAGGACGTCGTCGGGATCCACTACCCGGCGGAGGCCGCCCGATGAGGATCGGCGTCATCACCTTCCCCGGCTCGCTCGACGACCGCGACGCCCAGCGCGCCGTCCGGTTCGCGGGTGCGGAGCCGGTCGCGCTGTGGCACGGCGACCACGACCTCGACGGCGTCGACGCGATCGTCCTGCCGGGGGGCTTCTCCTACGGCGACTACCTGCGCTGCGGCGCCATCGCCTCCCACTCCCCGATCATGCGCGAGGTCGTCGACGCGGCGAACGCCGGGACCCCGGTCCTCGGCATCTGCAACGGCTTCCAGATGCTCACCGAGGCGCACCTGCTGCCCGGCGGCCTGATCGCGAACGACATCGGATCCTTCGTCTGCCGCGACCAGCGCCTGATGGTCGCGAGCACCGAGACCGCCTGGACGAACGGCTTCGAGCCCGGCCAGGAGATCACGATCCCGCTGAAGAACGGCGAGGGCGGCTACATCGCCTCGGCCGACACGCTGCTCGAGCTCGAGGCGGAGGGACGCGTCGTCGTCCGCTACCTCGGCCACAACCCGAACGGCTCCATGAACGACATCGCCGGCATCAGCAACCGCCGCGGCAATGTGGTGGGGCTCATGCCGCACCCGGAGCACGCCGTCGAGGAGGGCTTCGGGCCCGACACGGCCGCCGCGATGCGCTCGGGTGTGGACGGGCTGACCTTCTTCACGTCGGCGCTGAAGTCGCTGCTCGCCTCCGCCTGACGCATCCGGTCCGGCCGGCTCCGCCCGCCCGCGACGCACGAGACCCCCGGTTCCGGCCGGGGGTCTCGTGCGTGATGGGCGATGTTCGCGGGGCCGCTCAGGGACCGGTCAGGACCTCGGGCTCGGGGGTCATCGAGATGGTGGGGATCGAGGCGGTGATCACGGTGCCGTCGGAGCGGCGGGTGCCCTCGATGTCGGACGTGGTCGGCGCGCCGTGCAGGCGGCGGCCCTGGTGCGTGAGCGGGACGCGCACGGGGCTGCCGGCAGCGACGTGCACGCGCTCGTCGCGGACGGTGATCGCGGCGGAGTCGCCGGTCTCGACCGTCAACAGGACCTCGGTCTGCGTCACCTCGACGCGCACGCGCGTGCCGTGGAGGGTGATGCGGAAGGCGAGGCGGTCCCAGTCGTCGGGCAGGCGCGGGTCGAGCGTGATCCGCCCACCGTGGTCGCGCATCCCGCCGAAGCCGTAGACGAGGGCGCTCCAGACGCCGCCCGTGGAGGCGACGTGGATGCCGTCCGCGGTGTTGCGGTGCAGGTCGGCGAGGTCGACGAACAGCGCGGACAGGAAGTAGTGGCGGGCCAGGTCGCTGTAGCCGACCTCGGCGGCGATGATCGACTGCACGACGGCCGAGAGGGTCGAGTCGCCGGTGGTCAGCGCGTCGTAGTACTCGAAGTCGGCACGCTTCTGCTCGGCGGTGAACTCGTTGCCCTGCAGCAGCAGCGCGAGCACGACGTCGGCCTGCTTGAGCACCTGGAAGCGGTAGATCACCAGCGGGTGGAAGTGCAGCAGCAGCGGGCGCTTGCTCGCGGGGGTGTTCTCGAGGTCCCACAGCTCCTTCTCGAGGAAGGCCGCGTCCTGCGGGTGGATGCCCGCCCGCGCGTCGAAGGGGATGTGCATCTTCTCGGCGGCGCGCGCCCACTCGAGCACCTCGCCCTCGTCGAGAGCGAGGCGGTCGGCCATCCGCTCGTACGCGGCGGGCTCGACGGCCTTCAGCAGCTCGACGGCGCGGGCGGCCGAGCGGAGGTTCGCCCGGGCCATGACGTTCGTGTACAGGTTGTCGTTGACGACGGTCGTGTACTCGTCCGGCCCCGTCACTCCGTGGATGTGGAAGTGGTCGTCGCCGTTGCTGCGCCAGAAGCCCAGATCGGCCCACATCCGCGCGGTCTCGACGAGGATGTCGATCGCTCCGCGGGCGAGGAAGTCGTCGTCGCCCGTGGCACCCACGTACTGCATGAGCGCGTAGGAGATGTCGGCGTCGATGTGGTACTGAGCGGTGCCGGCGGCGTAGTACGCCGACGACTCCTGACCGTTGATGGTGCGCCAGGGGAAGAGCGCGCCGCGCTGGTTGAGCTCGGAGGCGCGCGCCCGGGCGGCCTCGAGCATGTTCTGCCGGAAGCGCAGGGCGTTCCGGGCGACGAGGGGCGCCGTGTAGCTGAGGAACGGGAGGACGTAGACCTCGGTGTCCCAGAAGTAGTGGCCGCCGTAGCCGGAGCCCGAGACGCCCTTGGCCGCGACTCCGCCGCCGTCGGTGCGGGCGGTGGACTGGGCGAGCTGGAAGAGGTTCCAGCGGGTGGCCTGCTGGATCGCGGGCTGGCCGTCCAGCTGCACGTCGGAGCGGGTCCAGAAGTCGTCCAGCCACTCGCGCTGCTTGACGAACTGCTCCTCGACCGGCGTCTCGCGGGCGCGGTCGAGCGTGCGGTCGCAGCGGTCGGCGAGCTCGCGCACGGGCACGCCGCGGGAGGTGTGGTAGGTCAGCGTCTTGACCAGGCGGACCGGCCGGCCGGCCTTGGCCTTCACGCGGTAGACGTGCTTGGCGAGGTCGTCGTCGATCTGGGAGGTCTGGTCCCACTCGTTCTCGGTCTCGAGCTGGTGCTCGGCGCCGCAGGCGACGGTCATCTGGGAGTTGGTGGTCCGGTAGCCGAGGAGGTAGCGGGTGCCGCTGACGCGCTTGAGGCGCGGCTGGAGCACGCGGTCCTCGAACGACTCCGCCTTGCGCGGGTCGAAGCCGGCGCCCTCGCTGCCGGAGGGGGCGTGGTACTCGTCCACGCCGTCCTGGCGGTTGAGGATCTGGCTCGAGATCAGCACGGACGCGTCGTGGTCGAGCATCTCGACCTCGTAGTCGAGGATCGCGAGGTGCCGGTCGGTGAACGAGACCAGGCGGCGCGAGCGGATCAGGACGCGCTTGCCGGAGGGGGTGCGCCACTCCAGCTCGCGGGTGAGCACGCCGTTCGCGAAGTCGAGGCGGCGCGAGTAGGCGAGGACGTCGGCCTCGCTCAGCACGAAGGGCTCGTCGTCGACGTAGAGACGGATGATCTTGGCATCCGGCACGTTGACGATGGTCTGGCCGACGCGGGCGAAGCCGAACGCCTCCTCCGCGTGGCGGATGGGCCAGGTCTCGTGGAACCCGTTGATGAAGGTGCCGTAGGCGTAGCCGTCGCGCCCCTCCTCCACGTTGCCGCGGAGGCCGAGGTAGCCGTTGCCGGTGGCGAAGAGCGTCTCGGTGCGGCCCTGCAGCTCGGAGGCGAACTCGGTCTCGACGAGGGCCCACTCGTCGATCGGGAAGCGGTTCCGGTCGAGCGGGTCGGAGGTGATGGGGTTCATGCGGCGTCCTCGGGGGCGGGAGCGGTGGGGAGGAAGGGGAGCAGCTCGGCCAGGTCGTCCACGACCAGGTCGGCGCCGTGCTCGAGCAGGGTGTCGGCCCCGACTCCGCGGTCGACGCCGACGACGAGGCCGAAGCCGCCCGCGCGGCCTGCCGCGACTCCGGAGTGCGCGTCCTCGAGGACGGCGCACTCGGCGGCCGGGAGGCCGAGGAGCTCGGCCGCGTAGAGGTAGGTGTCGGGCGCGGGCTTGCCGGCGATCGAGCGCTCGGCGGCGAGGAGCCCGTCCACGACGACCTCGAAGCGGTCGCGGAGGCCGGCCGCCTCGAGCACCGGCACGCCGTTGCGGGAGGAGGTGACGACGGCGACCTGCACGCCCGCGGCGATCGCGGCGTCGACGAAGCGGAGCGAGCCCGGGTAGGGAGCGACGCCGGTCTCGGCGAGGGTGCGGTTGAAGGCGTCGTTCTTGCGGTTGCCGAGCCCGCAGACGGTCTCGAGCGACGGGTCGTCCTCGGGCGCGCCCTCGGGGAGGGTGATGCCGCGCGAGGCGAGGAGCGCCCGGACGCCGTCGTACCGCGGGCGTCCGTCGATGTACCGGAAGTAGTCGGCGTCGGTGTAGCCCTCGGCGATCCCGCGCGAGGAGAGGTACTCCGTGAACAGCCGCGACCAGGCCTGCATGTGGACGTCGGCGGTCGGCGTGAGCACGCCGTCGAGGTCGAACAGGAGCGCGCGGACGCCGCGGAGGGCGGAGGCGTCGGGGCGCGTCGGGGATGCAGTCACGGCGGGGAGGACCTCTGATCGGGGGCAGGCGTTCGGCGGTTCCGCCGATGACGGTCGTCCGCCGCGGACTGCAGGTATCGTATACGCCCCCCGGCCGCCGTGTGGAACCGTTTACACGTCCGTCATCTGCGCGCCGCCGGGGGCGTCGATCCGCTCGGGGGCGAGGCGGTGCCGCCCGAGGGGGAGCATCAGCGGGGTGCCCGAGGTCGGGTCGGTGATGATGCGGCTGTCGAGGCCGAACACGGCGAGCACCGTCTCCTCGGTGAGCACCGCGGCCGGGGTGCCGGAGGCGTGCACCGCGCCGTGCGCGATGGCCACGAGGTGGTCGGCGTAGCGGGCGGCCAAGTTGAGGTCGTGCAGCACCATCACCACCGTCGTCCCGCGGGTGCGGTTGAGGTCGACGAGCAGGTCGAGCACCTCGATCTGGTGGCTGACGTCGAGGAAGGTGGTCGGCTCGTCCAGCAGCAGCACGTCGGTCTCCTGCGCGAGTGCCATCGCGATCCAGACGCGCTGGCGCTGCCCGCCGCTGAGCTCGTCGACGGAGCGATCGGCCAGGGCGGCGGTGTCGGTCGCGTCGAGCGCGGTCGCGACGGCCTCGTCGTCGTGCGCGCTCCAGCGGCTCAGCATCCCCTGGTGCGGATGGCGGCCTCGGCCGACGAGATCCGCGACGGTGATGCCCTCCGGGGCGATCGGCGACTGCGGGAGGAGGCCGAGCGTGCGGGCGAGCTGCTTCGCCGGCGTCCGGTGCACGGCCCTGCCGTCGAGCAGCACGGCGCCGGAGCGAGGCGCGAGCAGGCGCGACATCGAGCGCAGGAGCGTCGACTTGCCGCAGGCGTTCGCTCCGACGATCGCGGTGATGCGGCCGGGCGGGACGACGAGGTCGAGGCCGTCGACGACCGTCCGGCCGCCGTAGCCGAGGGTGACCCCCTCGGCCGTCAGGGTGTGCGCGGTGGTCACAGTGAGCCTCCCGCTCTGTTGCTGCGGACGATGAGGTAGACGAGGTACGGCGCCCCGAGGACGCCGGTGACCACTCCGACCGGGTAGCGCAGGCCCAGCCCGAACTGCCCGACGAAGTCGGCGACGAGCACGAGCAGCGCGCCGACGAGGGCCGAGGGGATGAGGAGCGACGCGCCGGGCCCGATCAGGCGGGCGGCGATCGGGCCCGAGAGGAAGGCCACGAACGCGATCGGGCCGGCGGCGGCGGTCGCGAAGGCGATCAGCCCGACCGCCGCGACGATCACGACGAGGCGGGTGGCGTTCACGCGGATGCCGAGCGCGGAGGCGGTGTCGTCGCCGAGCTGCGTGGCGGAGAGGTCGCGCGAGCGCGAGAGCAGGACGGGGGTGAGGACGACGACCGCGGCGAGGACCGGCACGACCTCGCTCCAGCTCGCGCCGTTGAGGCTCCCGGTGAGCCAGCGGGACGCCTCCTGCAGGTCCCACGCCGCGGCCTGCGAGAGCACGTAGGCGGTGAGGGAGTCGAGCATCGCGGCGACCCCGATGCCGATCAGGATCAGCCGGGTGCCGGCGACTCCGCTGCGGTAGGACAGGGCGTAGACGAGCAGGGCGACCACGAGTCCCGCGACGATCGCGAGGGCCGAGACCTGCGCGGCTCCGAGCGAGAGCGTCACGATCGCGAAGGCCGCGGCGGCGCTCGCCCCGGCGCTGATCCCGATGATGTCGGGGCTGGCGAGCGGGTTGCGGAGCATGGTCTGGAAGCTCACTCCGCCGAGCCCGAAGCACAGGCCCACCAGCAGGGCGAGGACGGCGCGCGGGAGGCGGAGGCGCCCGACGGTGAAGCTCGCGCCCGGCACCTGCTCGCCGAGGATCACGCGCAGCACCTCGTCGGGCGAGTAGACGGTCTGGCCGACCAGCAGGGAGACGGCGAGGACGGCCGCGATCAGGACAGCGAGCACGGCGACGACGACCCGGCGGCGGGCCCCGCGGCGGCGGCGGCCGGCCGCGACGGCGCGGGCGGTGGCGGAGGGCGCCTCGAGCAGCGCGGTCACAGCTCGCGCACCTTCTGGCGGCGGACGATCGCGATGAACACCGGGGCGCCGACCAGCGCGGTGACGATGCCCACGTCGATCTCGCTCGGGCGCGCGACGACGCGGCCGACGATGTCCGCCGCGATCAGGAGCACGGCGCCGGTCACCGCCGAGAACGGCAGCAGCCAGCGGTGGTCCACGCCGACGAGGAGGCGGCAGGCGTGCGGGACGACCAGGCCGACGAAGCCGATGGGCCCGGTGACCGCGGTCGTCGCTCCGCAGAGCACGACCGCGCCCAGGGCGGCCCCGCCGCGCGCGAGGGCGACCCGCTCCCCCAGGCCCGCGGCGAGCTCGTCGCCGAGCGCGAGGGTGTTGAGGCTCTTGGCCGAGAGAACGCAGAGGACGAGGCCGGCCAGGAGGAAGGGGAGCACCTGCGCGATGCTCGCGGACGTGGCGCCGCCCACTCCGCCGATCTGCCAGGAGCGGATGCCGCCCGCGATGTCGGCGCGCGGCAGGACGATCGCGCTGATGACCGAGACGAGCGCGGCCGAGGTGGCGGCGCCGGCCAGGGCGAGCTTGAGCGGAGTCGCGCCGCCGCGCCCGAGCGAACCGACCGTGTAGACGAAGACCGCGGCGACCGCGGCCCCGCCGATCGCGACCCAGACGTAGGCGGCGGAGCTCGTCAGCCCGAAGAAGACGATGCCCGTCACGACCGCGAGCGAGGCTCCGGTGTTCACCCCGAGGATGCCGGGGTCGGCCAGCGGATTGCGGGTCACCCCCTGCATCAGCACGCCGGCGACGCCGAGGGCCGCGCCCGCGATCGCGGCGAGCACGGTGCGCGGGATGCGCTTGGCGACCGCGGCCTGCGCGAATCCGTCCGTGGACCCGCCGAACGCGGCGACCACGTCGCTCCACGCCACCTCCCGCGACCCCACCAGCACCGAGACCACGGCGGCGGCGAGCAGCACGGCCACGGCCGCGACCAGCCAGAGGGCGCGCAGCCGCCTCGGGCGGCGCACGGCGGCGACGCCCGAGGCGGCGGGAGGAGCGGCGAGGGTCACGCGGGTCGGGTCCCGGCTCAGGCGGCCGGAGTGCTCTGCGCGGCCTTGGCGGCGGCCTCGTCGAGCAGGTCCAGGTAGTCGTCGAGGACCCACGAGATCGAGAGCGGCGTCGGGTTGGCGGCGGTGCCGAGCGGGGTGGAGGGCAGGCGCACGATGGCGTCGTCGGCGACCGCGGGGATCTGCGAGAGCAGCGGGTCGGCCTTGAGGGTGCTCACGAGCTCGTCGTCGCCGTAGGTGACGATCACGTCGACGTCGCTGAAGGCGTCGGCCTGCTCGGCGCTCTGCGTGAGCGAGAACTTGTCGGTCGCGGCGGAGGCGGTGGCGATGCTGCCCGGGGTGGCCATGCCGAGATCCTCGAAGAACGCGGGGCGGGTGTCGTGCGAGGTGTAGAAGCTGACCTGGCTGAGGTCCGTCGGGTCGACGTGGGTGAGGAACATCGCCGAGGTGCCGGCCAGCTGCGGGTGCGCGGCGACCTTCTCCTCGATCTCGCCCTCGAGCTCGGTGATCAGGGCGGCGCCCTCGTCGGCCCTGCCCATCGCCTCGCTGTTCAGCGTGATCATGTCGCGCCAGGAGGTGCCCCAGGCGGTCTCGGGGTAGGCGACGACGGGGGCGATCTCGCTCAGGGTGTCGTAGTCCTCCTGCGTGAGGCCGGAGTAGGCGGCGAGGATGACGTCCGGGTCGGTGTCCGAGACGGCCTCGAAGTCGATGCCGTCGGTCTCATCGAAGAGGACGGGGGTCTCGGCGCCGAGCTCGTCGAGCTTCTCGCTCACCCAGGGGAGGAGCCCGTCGCCGTCGTCGTCGCCGAAGTTGGCGGCGGCCATGCCCACGGGGACCACGCCCAGCGCGAGCGGGACCTCGTGGTTGGCCCAGTTGACGGTCGCCACGCGCTCGGGCGCCGACTCGATGGTGGTGGTGCCGAGAGCGTGCTCGATCGTGATCGGCGTGAAGCCGCTGTCTGCGGCGGCGTCGTCTCCGGCGGCCGAGCCGCTGCAGCCGGCGAGGCCGATCGTCAGCGCGGTGGCGGCGAGCAGGGCGAGGGGCGTGGTGGCGCGGAGCATGGGTCCCTTTCGAGAGGCTGTGCGGGAGGCGGCGCAGGGTCCGAGTGGACCGGCACTAAGGACAGCCTAACCAAAGAATGTGCGTGCTCTCAGCCCCGATTCCTCGCCTCCCGAGGTCGGAGGCGCCCCGAGGTGCCGCTCGCGGAGCCCGGAGGCGGCCCCGCCACGGCCGCGGACGTCACGCCGTCGCGAGCCTCTCGACGGTGCGCAGGTTCCGGGTCGTCGTGGTGGAGCGGTAGGCGGATCGGGCGAGGATCCGTGCGACCGGCGTGTCCGTCGAGGAGCCGCGCGGGCAGCGCCAGTAGAGGACACCGGCGCCCCGGGCGACGAGCTCGACCGCCGGATCCGGCTCGCCGATCGCGGCCTGCGCGGCGTCGAGCGCCTCCTCGTCCGAGCCGAAGACGACGTACGGATGCGCCTCCTCGTCGATCCGCGGGAACGGGTAGGCGGCGAGCACCGCGGCGAGCGCCTCCTGCGTCACGAGCACGATCCAGGCGTCGTAGCCGAACCGCTCGGCGAGCGCCGCCTCGAGCGCGGGCATCAGCTCGGCGGCCGGGCGGTCGGAGTCGAAGGCCGCGTTGCCGCTCGCGAGGACCGTCCGCACCCGGTCCACGCCGATCCCGGCGACCGTCTCGGCGAGCTCGGCGCTGCGGACGGTGCGGCCGTTGACGTTCACTCCGCGGAGGAGGGCGAGGAACCGGGTCATGCGGCCGACGGTAGCGTGACGGCATGGCGCGCGGAAGCGGACGACGACGACCCCGGCGGACCCTCGAGGAGGAGATCCTGCGGGCGAGCGGGCGCGGACCCGGGGCGAGGACGCGGGCGGAGACCGTCCCTCCCTCCGGACGCCGGCTGGTGGCGCCGCCCGCCTCGGGCACCCTTCTCCACGTCGACGTGGACGCGCTGGTGGCGCTCGCCGCGCGGGAGGACCTGCTGATCGCGCTGGAGCGGCGGATCGGCGAGCACGCGGTGGCCGCGACTCCGGTGCTCTCGTGGTGGTCGGCGACTCCGTCGGTCCCGGGCGAGGAGGAGGAGCGCCGGCTCGACGCGCTCGTGCTGCGGACGGTGGAGCTCGGGGCGGGGCCGGCCGAGGACGTGGACTCGCGGCTGCGGGAGCTGGCGCACGAGGGCGGTCTGGACGAGCTGGGCGCCGCGCTGGCGCTGCTCGCCCGGATCCCGGATCCGCCGGCGGCGTTCCAGGATCCGGACGGGTTCCTGCGCGTGACGGTCCCGGAGTCGCCGTTCGAGCGGCGGCTCGAGGTCCTCGCGGAGGCGCAGGGCCGGGCGGGCGAGCTGCTGGTTCTGCTGCGCGACTGCGCGTTCACCGCGACCCTGCCGCGGCGGCGCTCGGCGATCGCGGCGATGAGCGGGCGGATCAGGGCGGCCGCGGACCCGGGGCGCCTCGACTCCCGGCGGCTGGACGAGCTCGCGGAGGCGGTGGACGCGGCGCTCGAGAAGCGGTGGACCGTGCTCTGACGGCGGTCCGCGTTACGGGCGCGCCCGTCGCGGTGACCGTTCGCGCACCGGTTCAGCCCCCGCGCACCCCGGGTGAATAGGCTGGACGGATGCCTCTCACCGGTCTCGACCTCCGCCGCTTCCCCGCCGCCCTGAACGACGAGGGCGGTCCCGATGCCGCCACCACCGCGTGGGCCACCGCGATCAACGCGGGCTTCCACGAGAAGGAGTTCACGCCGGAGAAGCTGCGCGACTGGGCCGAGCACATGGTCGCCGACCAGCGCGTGCTCACCGCGGTCGTCGACTCCTCCGCCCCCGAGGGGCTCGACGGCGCGGGCGTGCCGGTCGGCACCTACGCGGCGTTCCCCGGGGCCCTGCAGGTCGGCGGCGGACGCGAGCTGCCGGCGCACCTCGTCTCGCAGGTGACCGTGCGGCCCACGCACCGGCGCCGCGGCATCCTGCGCGCGATGATCACCGAGGACCTGCGCCTGGCGAAGGAGGCCGGCACCCCGGTCGCCGCGCTCACGGCGAGCGAGGCCTCCATCTACCGCCGGTTCGGCTTCGGCCGCTCGGCCTTCACCCGCTCGATCCGCGTCGACACCGGGCCGCGCTTCGGCCTGCAGACCGAGCCCGCCGGCCGCGTCGAGGTGGTCGCGACGAGCTGGCTGCAGCCGCGCATCCCCGCGGTGTTCGCCGCGTTCCAGGCGTCGACCCCCGGCTCGCTGACCCGCCAGTCGCGCTACGAGGCGAACTCCGTCGGCACCGCGTCCGGCGAGACCACGCCCGGCCTCGACGTCCGCTCGGCCGTCCACCTCGACGAGGAGGGGACGCTCGACGGCTTCGTGACCTACCGCGCGGTCGGGCCCGAGGACGACAAGACCCTCGAGATCGTCGACCTCGTCGCCCCCGGCGCCGACGCCTATCTCGCGCTCTGGGGCTACCTCGGCGCGGTCGACCTCGCCTCCGCGGTGACCTGGGACATGGCGCCGGTGGACGATCCGCTGACCTGGGCGCTCCGCGACGCGCGCGTGGTGCAGGTGAGCCACGTGGGCGACCTGATCTGGTTGCGGATCCTCGACGTCGCCGCCGCGTTCTCGGCCCGGCCGTGGACCGCTGACGGCTCGGTCGTGGTCGAGGTGGCCGACGGGCTCGGGCTCGCCGACGGCCGCTACCGCCTCACCGCCTCGGGCGGCTCCGCCACCGTGGAGCGCACCGGGGACGAGGCCGAGCTCGCGCTGGACGTGGCCGACCTGGGCTCGCTGCTGCTGGGCTCGGTGCGGCCGTCGATCCTGGCGAAGGCCGGGCTGGCGCGCGTCACGGGCGAGGCGGGGCGGATGGACCGCCTGTTCGCGCCGATCGCGACGCCGTACTGCATCTCGTTCTTCTAGGGGGCACCGCCCGCTCGGCTGCAGCGCCCGCCCGGAGGCGTCCGGCTCCCGCGCCGCCGCCGTCCCGCGCACCTCAGCCGCCGCGGACTGCCAGCCGCCTCCGGGCGTCCGCGCATCCCGCGTCGGTCATGCTGGAGGACCCGTCCCCGACACCGGCAGGAGTTCCGCGTGGGTGTATCCGTGATCGTCGACGTCATCGTCGTGCTGAGCCTCATCGGCGCGCTCGTCGACGGTCTGCGGCGCGGCCTGCTCCGGACCCTCGGCGGTCTCGCCGGGATCGTCGCGGGCGCGATCGGCGCCTCGTTCGCCGTGCCCGCCGTCTCGTCGTGGACGGCCGGCAGCGAGTGGCGCCTGCTCGCCGTGATCGGCACCGCCGTGCTGCTGCTGGGCGTCGGCTACGCGATCGGAGCGACGCTCGGCGCGGTCATCGGCCGCGGAGCCGACCGCGTGAAGCTCGGCCTGCTCGACCGGCTCGCGGGCGGCGTCGCCGGCGTCGCGATCTCCGGCCTGGTCTGGATCGCCGTCACCTCGGCCGTCTCCCTCCTCGGCGTCCCCCTCGTCACGACCTCGGTCGCCGGATCGACGGTCATCCGCACGATCGACGACCTCACCCCCTCCCCCGTCCGCGCCTTCCTCGCCCACCTGCAGTCGACCGTGGTCGACGAGGGCACGTCGTGGGTCGTCGAGGCGCTCGACGCTCCCACCCAGGCGCCCGCGATCCCGGAAGTCTCGACCGACGACCCGGAGGTCGCCGCCGCCACCCGCTCGGTCGTGCGCGTCTCCGGCACGGCCTGGGCCTGTGACGTCGGAGTGACGGGCAGCGGCTTCGTCGTCTCGGACGACCGCGTGATCACCAACGCGCACGTGGTCGGCGGAGTCTCGCAGCCGGTCGTCGAGGCGCCGGGCGAGGCCCCGCGCACCGGCCGCGTCGTCTACCTGGACCCGGCCGCCGACCTCGCCGTGATCGCCGTCGACGGGCTCGACGCCTCCCCGCTCCCGCTCGACGACGCCGTCGCCGCCGGGGACGACGCCGTGGTCGCGGGCTACCCCTTCGGCGGCCCGCTGACCCTCGGCTCGGCCGAGATCTCCTCCGACGCCACGGTCTCGCTGATGGTCGACGGAGCACCGACCTCACGGGAGGTGCTGACCCTCGCCGCCGTCGTCAACCAGGGCAACTCTGGCGGCCCGCTGCTCTCTCTCGAGGGCACCGTGTCGGGCGTCGTCTTCGGCAAGGCCGCCTCCGTCGACAACGTCGGCTACGCCATCCCGCTCTCGGTCCTCACTCCCGTGGTCGAGCAGGCCGCCTCGCTGACGGATGCCGTCGATCCGGGGGCCTGCCGCTCGAAGTGAGCGGTCACGGCAGCGGTCCGTCGACCAGCACGAGGGTGAGGTCGTCGAGCCGCACCGTCTCGGGCCGCGCCGACTCGAGGTAGGCGGACACGCGCGGATCGACGGGGAAGCGCGCCGACCGCTCGATCGCGATGGCGACGATCCCTGCGGACGACGGATCGGTCGTCACCCGGTCGCCGATGTAGGGCACGTAGACGCCCGAGGACATGCCCTGCGCGAGGACCAGGCCGCCGTCGAGGCCGCGCTTGCGCAGCGCGTCGGCCACCCGCGCGATCCCGGTCGGCCGCTCCTGGGCGATCCCCGCCGAGGTGGCGATCGCGATCACGAGGGAGGCGGCCAGCAGCACCGCGCCGGCGCCGCGGGCGAGGGGCGCGGGCAGCACGATCCCGCCGCGCAGCGCCTCCGCGATGCCGATGCCCGCCAGCGCGCAGAGGAGCCACGCCCACGCCGCGTAGTAGTGCGGCAGCGCGACCGAGCTGATCGCCAGGTGGAACACGAGGAGGAGCAGCGTCGCGGCGCCCAGGTAGAGCACCAGCGCGCGGCGCCGCGGAGCGAGCAGGGCCAGCAGGGTCCCGAGGAGCAGCACGGCGAGCGCCGCCGGCCCGATGCCGACGACCATGAACCAGAGGTTCGCCCACCACGGAGGGAAGACGTACGCGGTCCCGGCGACCTCGATCAGGTGGCCGTCGGCGTTGTGCTCGGACTGGAACTCGAGCAGATACCGGACCGCCTCGACCGGGTGCACCGGCAGGTAGGCGAGCACCCCGGTGACGACGAACGCGACGGAGAGGGCGAGGCCGCCCCGCAGAGCCCGGGCCCTGCTCCCCGACCACAGCAGCGGCAGCAGGAGCACGGGCGCGAGGACCGCGGTGGTCAGCTTCGAGGTGACCGACAGCGCCAGCAGCGCACCGGCCAGTGCGATCAGCCAGCCGCTCCGCCTGCCCGGGGAGGCGCGCGACCAGGTCCACGCCGCCGCCATCGCCGCGACGGCGAAGAGCACCATGAACGGCTCCAGGAGCGCGAGGCGGTCGATCCGGGTGCCGGCTCCCACGGCGGTGCGCGGGAGGAGGAGGAACAGGCCGGCCGGGACGAGCGCGAGCGTCGGGCCGAGCTCGCGCCGGAACCAGAGCCAGAGCACCAGCCCGGTGAGGAACGCGGCCGCGCCGGCGGCGATCCTGCCCGCGAGCAGCCCCTCGCCGAGCAGCACCTGCGCGAGCCCGATCAGGTACTTCGCCGTCGGCGGATGCTCGAGGTTCGCGCTCACGTCGCCGTGCAGGTAGTCCCACCCCGCGGCGAGGTACACGGGCTCGTCCGACGAGATGTTCGCCGCTCCGAGGTTCCCGAAGCACTGGTAGAGCCCCCACAGCACGGTCCCGATCAGAGCCGCCCGCTTCACCCGCCCGATCCTAGGCGCCGCTGCCCGCACCGCTCCACCGGAGGGCCCGGGCCCCGGCGACCGCGGCGGGTAGGATCGACGCGCATCCCGTCCCCCTCCCCTGGAGCCTCCAGCACATGGCAGACAGCCGCACCGCCGTTCCCGACACCACTGCGAACGCGGAGGCGACGCCCGAGCGGGAGCAGCCCTACGCGGCCCTCGGACTCAAGCCCGACGAGTACGCGAGCATCCGCGAGATCCTCGGCCGCCGCCCCACGAGCGGCGAGCTCGCGATGTACTCGGTGATGTGGAGCGAGCACTGCTCCTACAAGTCGTCGAAGATGTACCTCCGCCAGTTCGGGCAGAAGGTCTCCCCCGCCATGAAGAAGAACCTCATGGTCGGCATGGGCGAGAACGCCGGAGTGGTCGACGTCGGCGAGGGCTGGGCCGTCACCTTCAAGATCGAGAGCCACAACCACCCGAGCTACATCGAGCCCTTCCAGGGTGCGGCGACGGGGGTCGGCGGCATCGTCCGCGACATCATCTCGATGGGCGCCCGGCCGGTCGCGGTCATGGACGCGCTGCGCTTCGGGGCGATCGACGACCCCGACACCGCGCGCGTGGTGCACGGCGTCGTGGCCGGCATCTCCTTCTACGGCAACTGCCTCGGCCTGCCGAACATCGGCGGTGAGACCTACTTCGACTCCGTCTACCAGGGCAACCCGCTCGTCAACGCGCTGGCCGTCGGCGTCCTCCGCCACGAGGACCTGCACCTCGCGAACGCCCGCGGCGTCGGCAACAAGGTCGTGCTCTTCGGGGCGCGCACCGGAGGCGACGGCATCGGCGGCGCGTCGATCCTCGCCTCCGACACCTTCGCCGACGGCGGACCGACCAAGCGCCCCGCGGTGCAGGTCGGCGACCCGTTCGCCGAGAAGGTGCTCATCGAGTGCTGCCTCGAGCTGTTCCGCAAGGACCTCGTCGAGGGCATCCAGGACCTGGGCGCCGCGGGCATCTCGTGCGCCACCTCGGAGCTGGCATCCAACGGCGACGGCGGCATGTTCATCGAGCTCGACTCGGTGCTGCTGCGCGACCCCTCGCTCACGGCGGAGGAGATCCTCATGTCGGAGTCGCAGGAGCGGATGATGGCCGTCGTCACGCCCGAGAAGCTCGACGCGTTCCTCGAGGTCGTCGGCAAGTGGGACGTCGAGACCAGCGTGCTCGGCGAGGTCACCGACTCCGGCCGCCTCATCATCAACTGGCACGGCGAGGAGATCGTCAACGTCGACCCGCGCACCGTCGCGGTCGACGGCCCGGTCTACGAGCGCCCGATCGAGTACCCCTCCTGGCTCGACGCGCTGCAGGCCGACTCCTCCTCCCGACTGCCCCGCTCGACCGGCGGCGACGCGCTGCGCGCCGAGACCCTGGCGCTCCTGGGCTCGGCGAACCTCGCCGACAAGAGCTGGATCACCTCGCAGTACGACCGCTACGTGCTCGGCAACACCGCGCTCAGCTACCCCGACGACGGCGGCATGGTCCGCGTCGACGAGGAGTCGGGCCTCGGCTTCGCGGTCGCGACCGACGCGAACGGGCGCTGGTGCCAGCTCGACCCGGCGCAGGGCGCCCGCCTGGCGCTGGCGGAGGCGTTCCGCAATGTCGCCGTCACCGGAGCGACCCCGGTCGCCGTCTCGGACTGCCTCAACTTCGGCAGCCCCGAGAACCCCGAGGTGATGTGGCAGTTCCGCGAGGCCGTGGGCGCGCTCGCCGACGCCTGCCTCGAGCTCGAAATCCCCGTCACCGGCGGCAACGTCTCGTTCTACAACCAGACCGGCGACGTGCCGATCTTCCCGACCCCGGTCGTCGGCGTCCTCGGCGTGATCGACGACGTCGCGCGCCGCATCCCCTCCGGCTGGCAGGACGAGGGCGACAACCTCTACCTCCTCGGCACCACCCGCGACGAGCTCGACGGCTCCGCGTGGGCCGGCACCATCCACGACCACCTCGGCGGGCTGCCCCCGCAGCTCGACCTGGCCGCCGAGCGCGCGCTGGCCGAGCTGATCTCGGCGGGCGCGAAGGAGTCGCTCATCGCCTCCGCTCACGACCTCGCCGACGGCGGGCTCGTGGTGGCGCTGGCCGAGTCGGCGCTGCGCTTCGGCGTCGGGGCGCGCATCTGGCTCGACGAGCTGATGGAGCGCGACGGCGTCGACGCGACGGCCGCGCTGTTCTCGGAGTCGACCGGCCGCGTGCTCGTGTCGGTGCCGCGCGAGGACGACGTGAAGTTCCGCGGGCTCTGCGAGGGCCGGGGCTACCCGGTGCTGCGCATCGGCGTGACCGACGCGGCGACCCCCGCGGTCGAGGTGCAGGGCCTCTTCACGCTGCCGCTCGACGAGCTGCGCTCGGTGAACGGCGCCGTGCTGCCGCGCCACTTCGGCTGAGCCTCCGGGCGATCCGAGTCCGCAGGAGTCGCGGTGGTCGAGCTGGACCACCGCGACTTCTGCGGTACCGGCTCCGCTCCGGAGTTACGTGATTACGGAATGTTTGCAATAGTGGAGGCATGACCTCCTCCCGAGACCTCGCCGGCGAGGTCGACGAGCTCCGAGCGCGGCTCGACCGCCTCGAGCGCGCCGACACCCCCGCCGCGCCCGCCGCCGACGATCCGCTCTGGGCCCTGACCGCTCTCCGCGAGCGCCTGCCTTCTCCCGGCGGAGTCGTCTTCGCCGGCTCGGTCGCCACTCCGGCCGGCCCCGTCGAGTGGCAGTACGGCCTCAGCACCGACGCGTTCTTCGAGCGCGACTGGGGAGCGAGCCCCGGGCCGACCGCGCTCGCCGCGCTGGGCAGCCCCGTGCGTCTGCGGTTCCTGCAGGCGGTGGCCGGCGGAGTCGAGACCGTCGCGCAGCTCGCCGAGAGCGAGGGCGCGGGCACCACCGGGCAGATCTACCACCACGTCAACCAGCTGGTCGCCGCTGGCTGGCTGGAGGCGCGCGGCCGCGGTCGCTACGGCGTCCCGCCGGAGCGCCTCGTCCCCCTGCTCGTGATCCTGCTCGCCTCCGGAGGACCCCGATGACCCGCCGCCGCCTCGCCCTCGCCGCCGCCTCCGCCGCGGCCGTCGTCCTGCTCGGCGGAGTGCTGCTCCGCCCCTCCGCTCCCACCCTCTCGACCGAGGCGACCGGCGACGCCGAGATCGCCGGGTGGCTCCGGACCGACGTCGGAGACGGCGCGCGGAACCACCTCGTCGCCGCCGTGATCACGTCCGACGGCGTGCGCTACGGCGGACTCGGAGCCGACGAGCGGACCGAGGTCGAGATCGGATCGGTCACGAAGACGATGACCGCGCTCCTCCTCGCCCGGAGCGCCGCTGACGGGACGGTCGGGCTCGAGGACCCCGCCGCGGAGCACGCCGACGTCGGCGGCTTCACCGGGACGCTCGAGGAGCTGGCGACCCACCGCTCCGGCCTGCCGCGACTCCCCACCGGTGTCGGCGACCTCGCCTCGACGCTCGTCGCCCAGCTGCGCGGCACGGACCCCTACGCGGGCTGGTCGGCCGACGACGTCCTCCGGCAGGCAGCCGAGGCGGACCAGGGCGAGCACGTGCACGCCTACTCGAACCTCGGTGCCGCGGTACTGGGCCAGACGCTCGCCCGCGCGGAGGGCCGCGACTACGCCGGCCTCCTCCGCGAGCGCGTCCTCGATCCGCTCGGGATGACCGCGACCTCCGTCCCGGAGACCGCGGACGCCCTCCCCGCCGACGCGCCGACCGGCTTCTCGGCGAGCGGGCGGTCCGTCGACGCGTGGACGATGGCGGGCTACGCGCCGGCGGGCGGCGTCCGCTCCACGGCGGCTGACATGGCCCGCTACGCGCAGGCCCTCCTCACCGACAATCCCGCACTGGGGGTGCCCGCGGCGAGCGTCCTGGATCCCCGGTTCGACGCCGACGGGGCGCGGATCGGCCTCGGCTGGTTCACCTCGGAGTCGGAGGACGGCGGATCCGTCACCTGGCACAACGGAGGGACCTCCGGCTACTCGACGATGCTCGCGATGGACCGGGAGCGCGGCGTGGCCGTGTTCGTCAACGGGGACACGGCGAGCTCGGTCGACGAGCTCGGTTTGCGCCTGCTGCAGCGCGCCGGGGAGGAGTCGTGATGATCGCCTCGATCCTCGTCCTGCTCGTCGTCGCGTTCACCGTCGGCCGCTTCGCCCTGGGGAGCATCCCCCGGCGCCGGGCGGCCGGGTTCCTCGACCGCGACCGCGTCCGGACGCTCGCCCGCGGCGTCGAGGCCGTCGCCGTGCTGCTGCTCGGGCGGGCGCTCGTCGACTGGTCGGCGCTGACGCTGCTCCCCTGGGCCGTGCTGGTGGCTCTCACCGCGGCCGGGGCGGCCGGCGCCGTGCTGCGCTGGGACGGGCTGCCGTGGTTCGAGGACCCGGCGCGCCGCCGCTCGCGGACGACCGGGCTCGCGGCGACCGTCGCCGTGTCGGCGGTCCTGATCGGCGTCCTGGGCTGAGCGCCGCGCACGTGCCGTCGGGTCCGCGCCTTCCGCGGTGGTCGCGTGCTGCTGCGAGGCGGGAGGAGTGGCGGCCGGCGCGGGCGGGAGCGGCGTCAGCCGGTCTGCGCGGGGAGGTCGTCGGGCTCGGCGTTGTCGAGGACGCGGCCGTTCTGGTCGCCGACGCTCAGGACGGTCGTCGGGCGGAGGTTGAGGATGTCGCCGCCGTAGAGGCTGTCGATGTCGACGCCGTCGCGGCGCACCGAGTTCAGCGCGGAGAGGTAGTCGGAGCTGATGCAGAACCGGTCCGCGATCCGCTCGCTGATGTCGCCCGCTGCCACCAGGTAGGAGGCCGGGGCGCCGTCGGAGGCGGTGCTCGCCGTCCCGGTCGCGCCGACGCGGGTGCCGCGGTCGCGCACGCGCTCGAGGTCGACGCCGTCGAGCGTCCCCTCGTCGAGCGCCTGGACGACGCACTCGCCCGAGACGTCCTCGACGGGTGCGGGAGTGGTCGAGACGCTCGGCACCGGCCGCGGCGTGGACTCGGCTCCGGCGGCGGGCGGTGCGGTCGAGGCGGTCGAGGCGGTCGGCTCGGCGGGTGCGGCGGCGGGGCTCGTCGCCTCCGCCGTGCAGCCGGCGAGCAGGACCACGGCGGAGAGGGCGATCACGAGGCGCTGCGTCGTCCGGACCATTCCGCGACTCTAACCCGGCACCCGGGCGGCCGGGCGCCACCGCGCCCAGCGGGCTGTGGGCGATCCGGTCGAGGCCGCTGGACCCGGCCGACGCGCAGGCCCGACCGAGGCGGGGCTCGGGCGGCCCCTGGACGGCGCGCCCCCGATTGACCTCCCCCGTCGATCGCACCCATGCCGAGCGCCTGTTGGACACGCGGCCCGAACCGGAGTCGACTGGGACCATGCAGTACACGCACCTCGGTCGCACCGGCCTGTCCGTCTCCCGCACCGTCCTCGGCACCATGAACTTCGGCATGCAGACCGAGGAGAACGACTCGTTCGCGATCATGGACCGCGCGCACGAGCTCGGCGTCAACTTCTTCGACACCGCCAACGTGTACGGAGGCGAGGCCGGCCGCGGCGCCACCGAGGAGATCGTGGGCCGCTGGTTCGCGCAGGGCGGCGAGCGCCGCGAGCGCACCGTCCTCGCGACCAAGGTCTTCGGCGACATGGGCGAGTTCGCCGCTCCCGGAGCCGAGCGCGGCCGCGACTCCTGGCCCAACGGCGGCCGCCTCTCGGCGCTCACCCTGCGCCGCGCGCTCGACGAGAGCCTCCGCCGCCTGCAGACGGACCACATCGACCTCTACCAGTTCCACCACGTCGACCGGACGACGCCCTGGGACGAGATCTGGCAGGCGATGGAGGTCGCCGTCCAGCAGGGCAAGGTCCTCTACGTCGGCTCCAGCAACTTCGCCGGCTGGCACCTCGCCCAGGCGCAGGAGGCGGCGCGCGCCCGCCACTTCACCGGCCTCGCCTCCGAGCAGTCGATCTACAACCTGCTCGTCCGCGACGTCGAGCGCGAGGTCCTGCCCGCCGCGCTGCACTACGGGCTCGGCGTCATCCCCTGGTCGCCGCTGCAGGGCGGACTGCTGGGCGGCGTGCTCGAGAAGACCGCGGAGGGCGGGCGCCGCTCCTCCGAGCGCACCCTCGCCGCGATCGAGGAGCACCGCCCCGCCCTGGAGCAGTGGGAGGCGTTCGCCCGCGAGCGCGGCGAGGCGCCCGGCGAGCTGGCGCTGGCGTGGCTCCTCCACCAGCCCGCCGTCACCGGTCCGATCACCGGGCCGCGGACGCTCGAGCAGCTCGAGAGCGCCGTCGCCGCCGTCGACATCACCCTCGACTCGGAGGCCCTCGCGCGCCTCGACGAGATCTTCCCCGGCCACCGGACAGCCCCCGAGGACTACGCCTGGTGACCACCCACCCCACTGCGAAGGAGCATTCATGAAGCAGCGCACTCTCGGCGACCTCCAGGTCGGCGCGATCGGACTCGGCGGCATGCCGATGTCGATCGAGGGCCGCCCGGACCGCGAGCGCTCGATCGCCACGATCCACGCCGCCCTCGACGCCGGCGTGACCCTGATCGACACGGCCGACGCCTACCACCTCGCCACCCAGGACGACCTCGGCCACAACGAGCTGCTGATCGCGGAGGCGCTGCGCAGCTACGGCGGCGACACCTCCGCCGTGCTCGTCGCCACCAAGGGCGGCCACCTGCGGCGCGAGCCCGGCCCTTGGGACCAGGACGGCCGCCCCGAGTACCTCAAGGAGGCGGCCCGCGCGTCCGCGAAGCGCCTCGGCGTCGACGCGATCGGCCTCTACCAGTACCACCGGCCCGACCCGGCGGTCCCCTACGCAGACTCGATCGGAGCGCTGGCCGAGCTGCTCGACGAGGGCGTCCTCCTCCGCGCGGGCATCTCGAACGCCGAGCCGGACCAGATCCGCGAGGCGCACGGCATCCTCGGCGAGCGCCTGGTCTCGGTGCAGAACCAGTTCTCGCCGTCGTTCCGCTCCAGCGAGCCGGAGCTCGAGCTCTGCGCCGAGCTCGGACTGGCGTTCCTGCCGTGGAGCCCGCTCGGCGGCATCTCCTCGGCGGGCGAGCTCGGCTCGCGCTACTCCGCGTTCGCGGCGGTCGCCGAGGCCCGCGGCGTGACGCCGCAGGTCGTCTGCCTCGCCTGGGAGCTGGCGAAGGCCCCGGTCGTGCTGCCGATCCCGGGCGCCTCCCGCCCCGAGAGCATCCGCGACTCCGCCACGGCGGCCGACCTGGAGCTCACGCCCGAGGAGCTGGCCTCGCTCGACTGAGCCCGTTCAGGACGGAGGAGGGATCCGGTCGAGGCACCGGTCCGACGCGGATCGCGGGATCTCGGCGCTGGTCCCTCCTCCGTTGCGAGCGCGTTCCGACTCAGACCGCGTCCTGCAGCGGCTGCGGGAGGGCCGAGACGAACGCGCGGGCCGCGGCGCTCGGACGTTCCGGCACCGCCACCATCGTCCGCCACACCAGGAGCGGATCGGCGAGCGCCACCGCCCGCAGCCCGGCCGGGCGCTTCTCGGCGAAGTGCGCCGGCACGACCGCGATCCCCATGCCGTACTCGACCAGGTCGAGCAGCGTGTGCACGTCGTTCACCTCGAGCTCGACCTCGAACGCGAGGCCGTGCGCCGCGAACGCCCGCGCCGCGAGGTGACTCGCCGCCCAGTGCTCCTGCAGCCCCACGATCGTCTCGCCCGCCAGGTCCGGGATGCGGCAGCCGACGCGGCTCGCGAGCGGGTGACCCGGGCGCACGAGCACCGCGAAGCCCTCGCTCGCCAGCGGCATCGTCCGCACGCCGCCCGGCACGGCTCCGATGTCGGCGACCAGCGCCAGGTCGAGGCGGCCGGCGGCGACGGAGTCGAGCAGCGTGCCGGACCCCTCGTGGATCAGCCGGAGCGCGACTCCCGGGTGCTGCTCGCGGAAGGTCGCGAGCTCGCGCGGCAGGTGCACGCCGCCGAGGCACTCCTCCGTGCCGACCGCGAGGCTCCCGCGGAGCACCCCCTGCACGGCGAGAACCGCGTCGCGGGCGGCGAGCGCGCTGGTGACCGAGCGCTCCGACTCCGCGAGCATCGCCCGGCCGGCCGGCGTCAGCTCGACCCGGCGCGTGCTGCGGGTGAAGAGGGGGCTGCCCAGCTCGCTCTCGAGCGCGCGGATCGACGCCGAGAGGCCCGACTGCGAGATCTGCAGGGCGCTCGCGGCGCGGGTGAAGTGCTGCTCCTTCGCGACGGCGAGGAAGTGTTCGAGCTGACGCAGTTCCATGGGTCCATCCTCGTCGCGCGGGCGGAGGAGAAGGGACCGGACCCGGCACTCCCCAGCGGCCGCTCGGCCGCCGGGTGCGGACTCGGCCGTCGGGTACGGCGGCCGCCGTCGCGAGAGCCGGCCCGGCTCAGGCGTCGGCGGACGAGATCGCGAGGACGATCGCCGTCAGCGTCGCCCGGAGGCGCTCGAGCGACTCGGGCTCCGACTCGTCCTCGAGGATCGACTGCTTCACCGCGTCGTCGTAGCCCGCCACCAGCAGGCGCACGGCGGTCGTCGGCTCGAGGGAGAACTCGCGGCGCACCTGGCGCAGCGCCCCGTGCACGATCTGCACGAGCGAGGCGTCGAAGCCGGCGCGGAAGTCGCGGTACTGCGGAGCGATCCGCGGGTCGCGCAGCGCGAGCAGCTCGAACTCCGACTCGACCACGCACCAGCGGCGGTTGTCGGTGGCAGGACCCTGGAGGAAGTCGAGGATCACCACGGCCAGCGTCTCGGCCGTCAGCGGCTCGTCGGCCGAGACGACGCGCGGGATCGTACGGTCCATCTGCTCGACGAGGGCGGTCACCCGGGCGCCGTTCTCCCGCTCCATGAGCGCGAAGAACAGCTCCTCCTTGGTGGAGAAGTTGGAGTAGAAGGCGCCGCGCGAGAACCCGGCGCGCTCGCAGATCTGCTCGACGGACGCGCTGTGCACGCCGGTCTCGGCGAAGACGTCGTAGGCCGCGTCGAGCAGGCGCTCGCGGGTGCGGCCTCGGCGGGAGGTCTCGGGAGGGGTGGAGTCGATCGCCGTCATCACCAGCCTCCTGCCTGCCCTGTCAACACCTTCGACGCCGTTCACCCTATCCGATACATTCACGTATCGAATACGGTCCTGTATCGGATACGCTCGTGTATCGGAGCCCGGCTCCGCCCTGGTACAGAGACGTATCGCCATCCTCCCCACCCATCGTCAGGAGACCGCGTGTCGTCGCTGCTCTACCGTCTCGGTCGTCGCGTGTACCGCGCCCACCGCCTCGTCGCCGTCCTGTGGCTGCTGATCGTGGTGGCGGGCGGAGGAGGAGCGCTGCTGCTCAACCAGGGCACCGACAACACCTTCTCCATCCCGGGCACGCAGTCGCAGACCGCCCTCGACCAGCTCGAGCGCACCTTCCCCCAGGTCAGCGGCACGTCCGCGCGGTACGTGGTCGTCGCGCCCGACGGAGGCAGCGTCCAGGACGCCGACGTGAAGGGCCCCGTCAGCGACGCGGTCGCCGCGCTCGGCGACGTCGACGAAGTCGCGGCCGTCACGGACCCCTACTCCGACAGCGTGTCCGGCACGATCTCCGACGCCGGGAACGCCCTCGTCATCACCGCGCAGATGGACGGCTCCGCCACCACCACGAGCCCCGAGAGCCGCGACGCGCTGAAGGCCGAGGCGACGACCCTCCAGGACGCGCTGCCCGCCGGCTCCGTGGTCTCGCTCGGCGGCGACCTCTTCGCCCAGAACCTCCCCGGCGTGACCATCACGGAGGCGATCGGCCTCGTGGTCGCCCTCGTCGTCCTCGTGCTCACCTTCGGCTCGTTCCTGGCCGCCGGCATGCCGCTGGTCACCGCACTGCTCGGCGTCGCCCTCTCGATGTCGGCCATCTTCATCGCCACCCGCTTCGCCTCGATCTCCTCGACCACCCCGCTCCTGGCGCTGATGCTGGGCCTGGCGGTCGGGATCGACTACGCCCTCTTCATCATCAGCCGCCACCAGGACCAGCTGAAGCAGGGCATGGACCCGGAGGAGTCGACCGCGCGGGCGACTGCGACCGCGGGCTCCGCCGTCGTCTTCGCGGGCCTGACCGTGATCATCGCGCTCGTCGGCCTCTCGGTCGCGGGCATCCCGTTCCTCACCACGATGGGCGTCGCAGCGGCGGGCGGAGTCGCGATCGCCGTGGTCATCGCGCTCACCCTGACCCCCGCCCTCCTCGGCTTCGCCGGCGCGCGGCTGCGCCCGAAGGAGCGCCGCGCGAAGAAGAAGGCCGCGAAGGCCGCCGCCGCCGCGGGCACCCACGTCGACACCGAGGCGCACGAGGAGGCGGCGACCGCCTCCCCCGGCGGCCACGTGCACGCCGAGGTCCCACGCGGGTTCTTCCGCGGCTGGGTCCGGGTCGTCACGCGCTTCCCGATCGTGACGATCATCGCGGTGATCGGCGTGCTCGGCGTCGCGAGCATCCCGGCGCTCAGCCTCCGCCTCGCCCTGCCGGACGCCGGCTACCAGGCCGAGGGCACTCCCGCGCGCACCACCTACGACCTGCTCGCCGAGAACTTCGGCGCCGGCTACAACGGCCCGCTCATCGTCACCGGCACGATCATCGGCTCGACCGATCCGCTCGGCCTGATGGACGACCTCAAGGGCGAGATCGAGAAGCTCGACGGAGTCGCCTCGGTGCCGCTCGCGACGCCCAACGAGACCGCCGACACCGGGATCATCCAGGTGATCCCCGAGGGCGGCCCCGACTCCGAGGCCACCAAGGCGCTGGTCGCCGAGATCCGCGACAAGCACGACTACTTCCAGCAGGAGTACGGCGTCGACCTCGCGGTGACCGGCCAGACCGCGGTCGGGATCGACATCTCGGACACTCTCGCCAAGGCCCTGCTGCCGTTCGGCCTGCTCGTCGTGGGCCTGTCGCTGGTGCTGCTGACGATGGTGTTCCGCTCGCTCTGGGTGCCGATCAAGGCGACGCTGGGCTACCTGCTGTCGGTCGGTGCGTCCTTCGGCGCCGTGGCGGCGGTGTTCGAATGGGGATGGTTCTCGGACGCTCTGCACGTCGACAAGACGGGCCCGATCATCAGCTTCATGCCGATCATCCTGATGGGCGTGCTCTTCGGCCTCGCGATGGACTACGAGGTGTTCCTGGTCTCGCGGATGCGCGAGGACTACGTGCACGGGAGGCCGGCGCGCGCCGCCGTCGAGTCGGGCTTCGTCGGCTCGGCCAAGGTGGTCACGGCCGCCGCGGTCATCATGTTCTCGGTCTTCGCCGCCTTCGTGCCGGAGGGGGACACCAACATCAAGCCGATCGCGCTCGGGCTCGCCGTGGGCGTCTTCGTCGACGCGTTCATCGTGCGGATGACGCTGGTGCCCGCCGTGCTGCACCTGCTCGGCGACCGCGCCTGGCACATGCCGCGCTGGCTCGACCGCATCCTCCCGTCCTTCGACGTCGAGGGCGAGGGCCTCACGAAGGAGCTCGCGCTGGCCGACTGGCCGGAGCCCGGATCCACGGACGTGATAGCGGCCGAGGACCTCCGCCTCGACGGACCCGACGGTCCCGTCTACAGCGGCGTCTCGCTGCGGGTCGCTCCCGGCTCCTCCCTCGTGGTCCACGGGCCGCACCGCTCCGGCCGCACCGCGCTGCTGCTGAGCATCGCCGGTCGGCTCGCCCCCGACTCCGGGCGCCTGAAGGTCGCGGGCCTGGTCGTGCCGATCCGCTCCGCCGCCGTGCGCGGCCGGGTCGGGCTGGTGCGCCTCGCCGGAGCCGCCGACCCCGTCGCCGACGTCCGGTCGGCCCTGGAGTCGGCTCCGCCGATCCTGGTGCTCGACGACCTCGACACGGTCACCGACCCGCAGCTGCGCGGCGCGATCCGGGCCGAGCTCGACGCCGCCCGCGCCGCCGACGACGCGTTCACCGTGGTCGCCTCCTCCGTCGACGCCGAGGCGCTCGACGACCTCCTCCCCTCCGACCGCGGCGTGCTCGCGGTCTCGCCCGCGGCCGAGCGCCGCGCGATCGCAAAGGTCCTCTGACAGATGGCTCTCCTCTCCCTCGAACGCCCCCGCGGCGTCAAGAAGGTGTCCTGGCTGACCCTTCTCGGGATCGTCCTGGTCCCCCTCGTCATCGGCGGCCTCCTGGTGTGGGCGCTGTGGAACCCGACCGAGCGCCTCGACACGATCACGGCCGCCGTGGTCAACGAGGACACCCCGGTCGAGATCAACGGGCAGACCGTGCCGCTCGGGCGCCAGCTCGCGGCCGGCCTGGTGACGGGCGGCACCGACTCCGCGAGCTCGGACGCCCCCTCCTCCACCCCCTCGGCGAGCGCGACGCCGTCCGCGAGCACGACCCCGGTGCCCAACGTCTCCGGCTCGGACTCGACGGGCAACTTCACCTGGGTCCTCACGGACAAGGACGACGCCGCCAAGGGCCTCGCCGACGGCAGCTACGCGACCGTCGTGACGATCCCCTCGTCCTTCTCCGCCGCCGCCACCTCGTACTCCGGCGACGCCGCGGAGGCGACGAAGGCGACCATCGACATCGCCACCAGCGAGAAGGCCAAGCTCGTCGACGACGCCATCTCGGCCACCGTGACCAGCACCGCCACGTCGCTGCTCAACACGCAGCTGACCACGGCCTACCTCGAGAACGTCTACGTCGGCTTCAACACCCTCAACGAGCAGATCGGCCAGGCGGCCGAGGGCGCGGGCACGCTCGCCGACGGCGCCGACCAGCTCGGCACCGGCGCCTCCACCCTCGCCGACGGCACCAGCAGCCTCGCCGACGGGATCGACGAGCTCGCCACCGGCGCCTCCTCGCTCTCGGACGGCGTCGGGCAGATCGGCACCGGAGCCTCGTCCCTCGCCGACGGCGTGGGGCAGCTGGGCACCGGAGCCTCCGACCTCTCCGGCGGAGTCGCGCAGCTGGCCACCGGTGCGCGCGGCCTCTCCGGCGGAGTGGGACAGCTCGCGACGGGCGCCCGCGACTCGGCGACCAAGACGACCGCGCTGCAGGGCGGCGCCTCCGACCTGGCCGACGGGCTCGACCAGCTGAGGGAGGGAGTGGTGAGGACCGGCGACGGGACCCAGCAGGTCGCCGCCCTCAGCGCCGGCGCCGCCGCCGCCACTGCGGGGACCTTCGAGGCGCTCAGCGCCGCGCTCGAGGGCTGCGAGACGACGCAGTGCCTCGCCGCGCGCGCCGTCATCGCCTCGGCGGGCGGACCCACCGGCGCGACCACCCTCGCCACGACGACCGCGGGAGCCGTCGCCGGGATCGACGCGGGCATCCGCCTCGGCGGCGACGGGCAGCCCTCGCTGATCGACGCGGTCGGGCAGTCCGCCACCGGCGCGCGCACTCTCTCGGGGGGCATCGGACAGCTGTCCGGCGGCCTGACGCAGCTCGCGGACGGCGCGGACGACGCCGCGGACGGAGCGTCCCAGCTCGCCGACGGCCTCGACACCACGGCGGCCGGGTCCGCGCAGCTCGCGACCGGCGCCACCACCGCCGCGGCCGGCGCCCGCGACCTCGCGACCGGCGCGACCACCGCCGCGGGCGGTGCCGCCGACCTCGCCGCGGGAGCCTCCTCCGCCGCCGACGGAGCCGACCAGCTCGCCGACGGCGCGAGCGGGGTCTCGGACGGCGCCGTGCAGCTCGCCGACGGCACCCGCACGCTCGCGACCGGCCTCGACGCCGCGGTCGCGCAGCTCCCGACCTACACCGAGTCGGAGTCGACGAACCTCGCCGACGTCGTCTCGGACCCGGTCGAGAACGCGAGCAGCGCGACCGACCTGTTCGGAGCCTCCAGCGTCCCGTTCTTCGCGACGATCGCCCTCTGGCTCGGCGCCCTCGCGACGTTCCTGGTGCTCGCGGCGTTCTCGCACCGTGCACTCTCCTCGACCCGCTCCTCCGCGGCGCTCGCCCTCTCCTCCTACGTGCCGGCGCTCGTGATCGGCGTGGTGCAGGGACTCGCGGTCGCGATCGTGATGAGCGGCGTCGCGGGCCTGGAGCCGGGCCGCTGGGTCGGCTTCGCCCTCCTGGCGATGCTCACCGGCGCCTCGTTCGCCGCGGTGAACCAGGGGCTGGTCGCCCTGCTCGGAGGGATCGGCCGCTTCCTCGCGATGGTCGCGGCGGTGATCGCGCTCGGCGCGGGCATCATCTCGACGGTCCCCGGGCTGTTCGACGACGTGCTCGGGTTCCTGCCGCTCTCGGCGGCGCAGAACGCGCTGTCCGGAGTGGTCGAGGGCACCGACGGCACGGCCGGCGCCGTCGTCGGCCTGGTGATCTGGCTGCTGTTCGGGCTGCTGCTCACCGTCGCCGCGATCGCCCGTCGCCGGGTCGTCTCGGTCCGCGCCCTGCACCGCACCGCGGAGGCGTAGGCCGCGCCTCGCGCCACTCCTCCCCCGAACCGGGGACGGGTGGCGCGAGGATCGCGCCACCGACGCGCCTCTCCGGGCGACCGGTCCCGGCCGGGGCTAGCCTGACGCGATGGAGTCGGAACCGATGGCGATCCGGACGCGACGGGTGTACGGCCCGTCGGTCCTGCGACGCCTCCGCGCCCTCCTCCTGCGGCTCCTCGGCGCCGGCCTCGCGGCCGTGCTCATCCCGTTCGCCGTCCTCGCGGACCGCCGCGGCGTCCTCGACGAGTCGGTGCTCGCGCTCGGGCTCCTCGCCCTCACCGTCGTCATCGGACTGGCCTCGGCGGTCTCGCTCTTCGTCGTCTCCCCCACCCGCGTGATGACGACCGAGACGCAGGTCGTGCTGATGCGCGGCCGCCGCCGCCGCGAGCAGTGGCCCCGCCGGTCGGTCCGCTTCCTCGAGTCCGCCGACGGCGACGGCTTCGTCGCCTGGTGCCGCGGAGACGGAGTCGAGGTCCGCTGCGGCCACTTCCGCCCGGAGGACCTCGCCGCCCTGCTCGCCGACCTCGGCGCCGCCGCCCGCGTCCGCGACGCCCTGCCGCCCGCTCTGGCCGGGCCCGCCTCGGCCGTCCGCTTCCGGCCGCACCGCGCTCCGCTCCAGCGCCGGGCGGTCGCCCTGGTCGTCGTCGCCACGGAGGCGTTCGCCGCCGGCGTCCTGGCCGTCGCCCTCGCGGGATCCCCGTCGGGCGACCGCGCGCAGATCGCGCTGGGGGCGGTCGTCGTGGCGCTCTCCCTCCCGCTCGGGCTGGTCGCCGCGCGGCTGGCGCTGCGGCCCGGGCTGCCGGGCTCGATCGTGGTGTCGGAGTCGGCCATCCAGATCGACGGGCTGATCTTCCCGCTCGAGGCTCTGCGCTCGGTCGTCGCCTCGAGCCCGACGGGGAGCCGGAGCCTCCGCCTGACCCTCACCGAGACGAACGGCCGCATCACGGAGGTCCCCCTCGGGCTGCGGGTGCCGACGCTGCGGCGCGACCAGCTCTTCCCCGACTACCCGCTGCTGCTCGGCGTGCTGCGCGAGCGCACGGCGGGGCTGCTGCGGATCGAGGGCTGAGGCTCAGTCCTCGGCGCCGTCGGCGATGCGCTGGTGGTGGTGGATGACCTCGGCGACGATGAACCCGAGGAACTTCTCGGCGAACGCCGGGTCGAGGTGCGACTCCTCGGCGAGCGCCCGCAGCCGCGCGATCTGGCGCGCCTCGCGCTCGAGGTCCGCGGCGGGCAGCCCGTGCGCGGCCTTCAGCCGGCCGACCTTCTGCGTGAACTTGAAGCGCTCGGCGAGCAGGTGGATCAGCGCCGCGTCGATGTTGTCGATGCTCTGACGGATCTGCACGAGCTCGGCCCGCGCCAGGGACTCCTCGTGCGACGGCTCCTCGTGCGACAGCTCCTCGGTCATGCCCCGACCCTAACGGACCGCCCCCGGACACGACGACGGCCCCTGCCCGGAGTCCGGGAGGGGCCGTCGAGAGGGCCCGGTCAGTCGACCAGGTTGATCTGCACGGGGATGTTGCCGCGGGTGGCGTTGGAGTACGGGCAGAGCTGGTGCGCCGCATCGGCCACCTTCTGCGCGTCCTCGGAGCTCGCCTTCGGCACGTAGACGTCGAGCTCGACCGAGAGGCCGAAGCCGTCGGAGTCGTTCTTCCCGATCGAGACGCTGGCCGAGACGGCCGCGTCGGTCGTGTCGATCTTCAGCTGGCGACCGGCTCCGTGCAGGGCGCTGAGGAAGCAGGCGGAGTAGCCGGCCGCGAACAGCTGCTCGGGGTTGGTCCCCTCGCCGGAGCCGCCGAGCTCCTGCGGGGCGCGGGTGTCGAGGTCGAGACGGTCGTCCTCGGTGCGGACGTGGCCGTCGCGTCCTCCACCGGAGGCGTGGGCGATGGCGGTGTAGAGAGCATCCATCCCCCCATCCCACCACTCGGCCGCCGTGAGTCGGGTGAACGCGGGATGCACGTCCGTGCGTTCTCCCGGGAATCCCCCTCGGGAACGCTCCGGGGAGCGTCAAGCCCCTCCCCCTCGGCGCCCTCCGGGTGTGCGGTGGAGGGACACCGACCCCGACCGGCGCGAGCCGGAGAACGGACACGAGCATGCGAGCACTCACCTGGCAGGGCATCGAGAAGGTCTCGGTCGAGACCGTCCCCGACCCCCGCATCCAGCAGCCGACCGACGCGATCGTCCGGATCACCTCGACCGCGATCTGCGGCTCCGACCTGCACCTCTACCGCCTCCTCGGGCCCTACATCGACCGCGGGGACGTGCTCGGCCACGAGCCCATGGGCGTCGTCGAGGAGGTGGGCTCCGGAGTCACCACCCTGAAGCCCGGCGACCGGGTCGTCGTGCCCTTCACCATCGCCTGCGGCGAGTGCTTCATGTGCCGCCGAGGGCTGCAGTCGCAGTGCGAGACGACGCAGGTCACCGAGTACGGCTCGGGAGCGGCGCTCTTCGGCTACACGAAGATGTACGGCCAGGTCCCCGGCGGGCAGGCCGAGCTGCTCCGCGTGCCGCTGGCCGACTACAACACGATCGTCGTCGGCACGGACCTGCCGGACGAGCGCTACCTCTTCCTCAGCGACATCGTGCCCACCGCCTGGCAGGGCGTGGAGTACGCGCAGGTGCCCGACGGCGGGACCCTGGTCGTCTTCGGACTCGGCCCGGTCGGCCAGTTCGCGGCGCGGATCGGCGCCCACCGCGGCTACCGCGTCCTCGCCGTGGAGCCCGTCGCCGAGCGGCGCGCGATGGCCGAGCGGTACGGCGTGGAGACGTTCGACCTGTCCGATGACATCGCCGCGCATCTGCGCGACCTCACGGACGGGCGCGGCCCCGACTCCGTCGTCGACGCGGTCGGCATGGAGGCGCACGGCTCGCCGGTCGGCTCGTTCGCGCAGTCGATGGCGGGGCTCCTGCCCGACCCGATCGCCCGCAAGGCGATGGACACGGTCGGCGTCGACCGCCTCGCCGCGGTGCACGCCTCCCTCGACCTGGTGCGCCGCGGCGGCACCGTCTCGCTGAGCGGGGTCTACGGCGGAGAGGCCGACCCGATGCCGCTGAAGTCGATGTTCGACAAGCAGGTGACGGTGCGGATGGGCCAGTGCAACGTGAAGCGCTGGATCGACGATCTGCTGCCGCTGGTGGAGGACTCCTCCGATCCGCTCGGCGTGATGGACCTCGTGACCCACTGGGCGCCGCTCGAGGACGCTCCGGCCCTCTACGAGACCTTCCAGAAGAAGGAGGACGGCTGCATCAAGGTCGTCTTGCACCCCTAGCCGGGGAACAGCGAAGGCGGCGCCCCCCGAGGGGAGCGCCGCCTTCGCGGTACTGCCGAGACCTACTTGAAGACGTCCTTGACGTCCTCGCCGGCCTTCTTGGCCGAGGCCGCGGCCTGGTCCTTCTGGCCTTCGGCCTTCAGGCTGTCGTCGTTCTTGTGGTCGCCCAGGGCTTCCTTCGCCTTGCCTGCGATGTCCTGAGCGGCGTTCTTGATCTTGTCATCGAGCCCCATGGTGGTGCCTCCTTCGCTGATCGTTGGCACGACCGTAGGACCGGGAACTGCCCGCTTCCTGGGAGCGGGAAGGGGCTTGCCCGGGTGCCCGCTGGACTGCGATGATTCGCGCCCTCGACCGGGGCCGGCCGGCCGAGGGCGCGGGATCAGGTCGCCGGGGTGGCGGACTCGGACGGAGCGGACTGCGAGGGCGCGTTCGTGGGCGTCTGCGACGATCCGTCGTCGGCGCTGGTGGGCACCGCGCTCCCCGACTGGTACGGCGTCTGGGCGTCGCCGGTGCAGCCGGCCAGCAGGCCGATCGTCAGAGCGGAGGCGCCGAGCGCCCCGAGGACCCGTGCGGCGCTCACTTGCCCGTCACCGCGTCCTTGACGGCCCCCACTGCCTTCTCGACGATGTTCGGCTTCGGGTCGGTGCCGTAGAGGCGCTCGTCCGGCTGCGTGGGCGGGGGCATCGGGACGTTGCCGCCGGGCTCCGCGACACGGTAGCTGAACTCTCCCTTGCCGTCCGGGGTCGGGCCCGAGGCCCAGCTGCCCTCGGAGGCCGCTGCTCCGTCCGAGAAGTTGATGTACTCGTACGACACGGAGCGCTCCTCCTTCGAGATCGGGAAGTTCGAGGGCACGGGCAGGTCCTCCCGGCCCTCCGCGCGCAGCTCGGCGGCCGCCGCGATCCACTGGTTCTGGTGCATGGTGTCGCGGGCCAGGAGGAACGACAGGAGGTCGCGCACGCCGTGGTCGTCGGTCATGTGGTAGAGCCGGGCGACCTGGAGCCGGCCCTGCATCTCCGCGTTCGCGTTGGCGGTGAAGTCGGCCAGCAGGTTGCCGCTGGCGGTGATGTAGGAGCCCTGCCACGGGTTGCCCATGCTGTCGACGGGGCGCGCGCCGGCGCCGGCCACGATGGCGTGCTGCACGTCGGAGCCGCCGATGACCGCCGCGAGCACGGGGTCCTTCTTCATCGCGTCCTCGGACTGCTCGACCGGGGCCTTCTCGAGCAGCTGGGCGATCATCACGGCGATCATCTCGACGTGGCCGAACTCCTCGGCGCCGATGCCGAAGAGCAGGTCCCGGTACTTGCCCGGGTCGTGGGCGTTCCAGGCCTGGAAGCCGTACTGCATCGCCACGGTGATCTCGCCGTACTGGCCGCCGAGCACCTCCTGGAAGCGGCGGGCGAAGACCGCGTCGGGCTTCGAGGGCGTGGACGTGAACTGGAGTTCCTGACGGTGGAAGAACATGACTGGTTGCCTTTCCGGGGTAGCCGGGCGGATCCGGGTGCGGACGTCCGATGTCTGTCCTCTCGACGGTAGGGAGCCCTTTTCGCGGGTCAGAAGGGGCTTGACGCGGTGGCGGAGCAGTCGATCCCCGGGCTCTCGGGCCCCGCCCTCGTGGGCGCGGGATGGTAGCCCCATCGGGGGGTCAGCCGCTATGCCCTTCCCGGTACTCGAGGGCCCGAACAGACTGGCGACGCCGGCACGCATTCATTCCCCACTCGATCCTGGAAGGGACAGACGATGTCGAACATCGATCCCGCTTCACCTCCGTTCGGAGACGGCGCCGCGAACTTCGGCGCGACCGAGACCCCCATCGACAGCGGGGCGCACGTCGCCTCCACGGACACCTCCTCCGGCTCCTCCTCGGGCGGCACGGCCGACTCCGCGAAGGAGAAGGCGAGCGCCGCCGCGGGCACCGCCAAGGACCAGGCCGGCGCCGTCGCCGGCGACGCCAAGCAGGCCGCGAGCGAAGTGCTCTCGACCGGCAAGGACGAGGCCGCCAACGTGGTCCAGGAGGCCAAGGTCCAGGTCAAGGACCTCTTCGACCAGAGCCGCACCCAGCTCACCGAGCAGGCCCACGCCCAGAAGGAGAACGCCGCCAAGGGCGCCCGCGCCTTCAGCGACGACCTGACCGCGCTGGCCAACGGCGAGGGCGGCAGCGACAACGCCGCGGCGAAGCTCGTCTCCCAGGCGGCCACCCGCGTGCAGGGTGTGGCCTCGTGGCTCGAGAACCGCGACCCGTCCGAGCTCCTCGACGACGTCCGCGCGTTCGCCCGCCGCCGCCCGGGTGCCTTCATCCTCATCGCCGCGGCGACGGGACTCGTCGGCGGGCGCCTCATCCGGGCCCTGACCGCCGAGGCGAAGGACGAGAAGGAGGCGACGAGCACCCGCACCGACGGGCCCGAGTTCGACGCCCCCGCCTCGACCACCGCGTACTCCGACGCCTCCGCGTACGACGCGCCCGTCGCGTCCGCCTACGGCACCGTCGGCTCGAGCTCCCTCGAGCGCGACTACGCGCCGACCGAGCCCGTCGCCGACCCGCTCGACGGCGGCTTCCCGAACGGCGGCCGGCTGTGACCGACCCGACGGGCGTCCACCGCTCGACGGAGACGCCCGACCAGCGGGCCGGGTCGACGTCTCTGGGCGATCTGCTCGGCGAGGTCTCGCGCGACCTCTCCACGCTGATCCGCCAGGAGATGGCCCTCGCCAAGGCCGAGCTCAAGGAGTCCGCCGGCAAGGCGGGCAAGGGAGCGGGCCTCCTCGGCGGGGCGGGCTACGCCGCGCTGATGGCCGTGCTCTTCCTCTCGATCGCCCTCTGGTGGGGCCTGGGCACTCTGATCGGCAACGGCTGGTCCGGAGTGGTCGTGGCCGTCATCTGGGCGATCGTGGCCGCGATCCTCTACGCGGTGGGCCGCAAGAGCCTGAAGCAGGTCGACGGCGCTCCCGAGACGGTCGACTCCCTCAAGAAGATTCCCGACACCCTCAAGCCGAACGGGGCAGGACGATGACGTACGACGCAGGACAGAACAAGACACCCGAGGAGATCCGGGCGGACATCGAGCGCACGCGCCTCGAGCTGGGCGGGGACGTCGACGCGCTGGCCGAGAAGGTCAGCCCGTCCGCCATCGCGCAGCGTCAGACCGACAAGGTCAAGTCGGCCGTGGGCTCCGTCCGCGACCGCGTGATGGGCTCGGCGCACGACGCCTCCGACTCGCTCTCGAGCGGTGCGGGCTCGGCGAAGGCCAAGGCCGAGGGCAACCCGTTCGCCGTGGGGCTCATCGCCCTCGGCGCCGGACTCCTCGTCGCCTCGCTCATCCCCGCCTCCAGCAAGGAGAAGGAGGCGGCGAGCCGCGTCAAGGAGCAGGCCCAGCTGGTCGTCGACAAGGTGACCGACGCGGCCAAGGAGGCGGCGAGCGAGCTCCGCGAGCCCGCGCAGCAGGCCTTCGCCTCCGTCAAGGAGACCGCGACCGACGCCGCGCAGAACGTCAAGGAGGCGGGCACCTCCGCCACCGACGACGTGAAGGACTCGGCCCGCGAGGCCAAGCACGCCGTCCAGGAGGACGTGCAGCACTGATCCGTCGGCGCTGACAGGGCGGTGGGCCTCCGGGCCCGCCGCCCTTCGTCGTGCCGCCGGGAATACACCGCCGCCCGCGCTCCTTGCCCTCCGTATGCGATCGATCGTCTACTCCCGCACCGGTGACTCCTCCGTCCTCTCCCTCGTCGACCGGGAGGAGCGGGCGCCGGGCGCCGGCGAGGTCCGCGTCCGCGTCCTGGCGTCGGGCGTGAATCCGACCGACTGGAAGGCGCGCGCCGACGGCGACCTCGCGTTCGACGAGGTCGTCCCGGACCAGGACGGCGCCGGTGTCGTCGAGGCGGTCGGCGAGGGCGTCGAGGGCCTGGCCGTCGGTGACCGGGTCTGGATGTACCTCTCCGCGCACCGCCGCCCCACCGGCACCGCGCAGGAGTCGGCGGTGCTCGCCGCCGAGCACGTCGTGCGCCTGCCCGAGGGCGTCGGCATCGACGTCGCCGCGAGCCTCGGCGTCCCCGCGATGACCGCCCACCGCGCCCTCACCGTGCACGAGCACGGCCCCTCCCGTCTCGCGCCCGGCGCCCTCGCCGGCCGCACCGTCCTGGTCCAGGGCGGCGCCGGAGCCGTCGGGCACGCCGCGATCCAGCTCGCGGTCTGGGCCGGGGCGACCGTCATCGCGACGGTGAGCAGCGACTCCAAGGAGCGGCTCGCCCGTGCGGCCGGCGCGCAGCACGTGCTGCAGTACCCGGACGACGCGCTCGCCGATCGGATCCGCGGGCTCGCCCCCGAGGGCGTCCAGCACGTGGTCGAGGTCGCACCGGCTCAGAACGCCGCGCTCGACGTCGAGGTGCTCGCCAACCACGGCAGCATCGGGTACTACGCGAACAACAACGGCGACGAGTTCACCGTGCCGATCGTCGCGAGCTTCGCGAAGAACGCCCGGTGGCAGGGCCTGCTGCTCTACACGGTGGGCGAGGAGGCGCTGCAGGCCGCGGCCGAGGACATCACCGCGGCGCTCGCCGACGGCGCGCTCCCGGTGGGCGAGGAGGCGGGCCTCCCGCTGACCTGGTTCCCGCTCGAGGAGACCGCGGCCGCCCACGACGCGGTCGAGCAGGGCGCGACGGGAAAGGTGCTCATCCGCGTCGCCGACTGACCGCGAGGGCTCGCCTCTGATCGGCTCCCGGCCGGATCAGCCCCGGAGCGGGGGCGAGCCCGGGACGGTCGAGCGGTCGGCCAGGCCGACCACGAGCTCGGCGAGCGCCTCCTCCGCCGTGCGGGTCGGCGCCCAGCCGAGCTCGGCGCGGGCGCGCTCGGTCGACATCACCGGGACGTTGCCCGCGATGTCGAGCCAGCCCGCGTCGGTGCGCTGCAGGCGCAGGTGCCAGGTCGCGGTGACGACGGAGCGGAGCAGCCCGAACGGCACCGTGACCAGGCGGGCGCCGAAGGCGTGCGCCAGCCGCTCCGGAGTGAGGACCGGCTCGGCCGCGATGTTGAAGGCCCCGCCGGCGCGCCGGTCGAGCGCGCGCCAGAAGGCGTCGGCCACGTCGTCGGCGTGCACGCCCTGGAAGACGATGCTCCGCGGCAGCGGCAGGACCGGGATCCGGACCGCCTTCAGCCACCGCGTCGGGTAGTGGGGACCGGCGAAGAGCCCGGCGATCTCGGTCGCCGCTCCGCGCTGGAAGACGAGCCCCGGGCGCAGGCGTGTGACGACGATCTCGGGGTGCCGCTCCTCGAAGGCGTCGAGCTGCCGCTCGTTCGCGGCCTTGTGGCGGCTGTAGGTCGAGGTGTGCAGGCCGCCCGTGGGCCAGTCCTCGGTCACCCGGATCGACTTCGGCGCGGCGCTGTAGGCGCCCACGGACGAGGCGACGGCGACCTGGCCGACTCCCGCGGCGGCGACCGCCTCGAGCACGGCCGCAGTGCCTCCGACGTCGACCAGCCGCTGGAACGGCTCGTCGTGGCTGGGCTGCAGCGCCCAGGCGAGGTGGACGACGGCGTCGACGCCGGCGAAGGCCTCGCGGAGCCGCCGCGGGGCGACGCTCGACGCGAGGTCGATCTCGACCCAGCGCACGTCGCGGTACTCCTCCGAGCGGAGCCGAGGGGCCCGGCGGGCGATGCCCACGATCTCTTCCACCCCGGCCTCGCCGTGCAGGCGCCGCAGCAGCGCCGTCCCCAGGTTGCCGGTCGCCCCGACGATCGCGATCCGCATGGCGTCATCCCTCCGGGAGCGGCGCACGCCGGCCCCCTCCTCCGAGGCTAGGCAGGGGCGCCGCCGCGGAGGAGCCGCTTGACAGCGGGGACGACGAGACGCTCGGCGGGGACCGCCGGCCGCCGGCGGGGTGAACGCTCCTCCCCAGGGCGGACGCGGCCTAGACCACGGCGGGAGCGGGCGCATCCCCCCGCGCGGCCGGCCGACGATCCCTAGCCTGGGACGATGCTGCCGATACCGCCCCGCCGCGTCCTCCCCGTGCGACACGAGGTCGAGGGCGTCACGCTGCGGACGGTCGACACCGGTCAGGCCGGGGCGGGCGCGGTGTTCGTCCTGATCCACGGGATCGGGATGTCGCACCACACCTTCTCGCCGCTCGCCGCCCGCCTGAAGCGGCACGGCCGGGTGATCGGCGTCGACCTCGCCGGCTTCGGCGCGAACGCGCGCCCGCGGCGGAGGGTCGGCCTCGAGGACCACGCGCGACAGGTCGAGCAGGTCCTCCGCGGACTGGGCGTCTCGCGCGCGGTCGTCGTCGGGCACTCGATGGGGTCGCAGGTGGCGGTCGAGCTGGGGCTGCGCGCGCCCGGCCTGGTCGACGGCGCGGTGCTCATCGGGCCGGTGGTGGATCCGCAGCGGCCCGGAGCGGTCCGCCAGGGGCTCGCGCTGCTGCGGGACTGCCTCGGCGAGCCGGTGGGCGTCGACGCGATCCTGCTGGCCGACTACCTGCGCGGCGGCCTGCGCTGGTACCTGCGCCAGCTGCCCGAGATGCTGAGGCATCCGGTGCAGGAGCGCGTCGCCCGGCTGGAGGTGCCGGTCCTCGTCGCCCGCGGCCGCGACGATCCGATCGCCACCCGTGACTGGTGCGAGCGGCTCACGGCCCACGCGCGCGAGGGGCGGCTCGTCGAGTTCGCCGGCTCGCGCCACGTCGTCCCCCGCACCGAGCCCGGAGCGCTCGCCCGCGAGATCCTCTGCTTCGCCGCTGCGCTCGGCGAGAGGCCCGCCGCCCCGCTCCCCCTCCGGTCGGAGCCGGCCGCATGAGCCGGCTCCGACGCCTGGTCCGCGACGCCGTCTGGTGGATCCGCGACTACGCCTACGCCGTCGCCTGGCAGGTGCGCGGCGTCCTCTCGCGCCGTGCCCCGGACGACTACCTCGACGGCGACCGGCGGCCCGTCGTGGTCCTGCCGGGGATCTGGGAGACCTGGTCCTTCCTCCGCCCGATCATCGATCCGCTGCACGAGCGCGGGCACCCTCTCCACGTGCTGACGAGCCTCGGCCGCAACGGCCGCCCGGTCGCCCGGACGGCCGAGGACGTGGCCGCCTACCTCGCCGAGCACGGGCTCCGCGACGTGGTGATCGTCGCCCACAGCAAGGGCGGACTGATCGGCAAGTACGTGATGACCGAGCTCGACCCGGACGGCCGGGTCGACCGGATGGTCGCCGTGGCGACCCCGTTCGGCGGCTCCCGCTACGCGCCCTACCTGGTCCTCCGGAGCCTGCGCGCCTTCTCGCCGCGCGACGCCACGACCCTGCTGCTGTCGAGCCGCTCCGGAGCGAACGCGCGGATCACGTCCGTGTTCGGCCTCTTCGATCCGCACATCCCCGAGGGCAGCATGCTCGAGGGCGCGGTCAACGTCCGGATCGAGACCGGCGGGCACTTCCGCATCCTGAGCGACCCCGAGACGCTCACCGCGGTCGTCACGGCGGTCTCTGCGGAGGAGCGCGCCGACGGAGAGGCGCCCTGACGGCGGCGGAACCCCTGACGACGGCGGAACCCCTGACGACTCCGTAGCAACCCGCGTCGCCGCGGCGGAACCCCCTGGCGCCTCCGGCCCGCGAGGCGGAGCGTGGAGTCATGCCCGCCTCCTCCACCGGCCCGACCGAGCTCCTCCTCGTCCGCCACGGCGAGAGCCTCGCCAACATCGCGGCGAGCGCCGCCGAGGCCTCGGGGGCGCACGAGATCGCCGTCGACCGCCGCGACCCCGACGTCGAGCTCTCCCCCGCCGGCGAGGAGCAGGCGCGCGCGCTCGGCCGCTGGCTGGCCGAGGAGGCGCGGCCCGCCTCCGCCTGGACGTCGCCCTACCGCCGCGCCTCCGCGACCGCGCGCCTCGCCCTCGGCGAGGCCGGCATCGACCTGCGGCTGCGCCCCGACGAGCGCCTGCGCGACCGCGACCTCGGCGTCACCGACCGCCTCACCTCCGCCGGCGTGCGGGCCCGGATGCCCGAGGAGGCGGCGCGGCGCGAGTGGCTCGGCAAGTTCTACTACCGGCCGCCGGGAGGCGAGGCCTGGACGGACCTCGCGCTCCGCGTCCGCGCCTTCGTCGACCACCTCGCCGTCGCCGCGCCTCCCGGGCCGGCGATCCTCTTCTGCCACGACGCGGTCGTCCTCGTCGTCCGCTACGTCCTCGAGGGCCTCTCCGAGCACGAGCTGCTCGACATCGGCGCTTCGACGCCCGTCGCCAACGGCTCCGTCACCCGTCTCGTCCGCGACGGCGACGCGTGGCGCCTCGAGCTCTTCAACCGCACGTCCCACCTCGAGCGCTCCGGCGCACCCGTCACCCGGCACGACGACCGCGCAGCCGGAGAAGGAGACCCTCATGAGTGACCTCGTCTCCCGCGCCCTGCTCGAGCAGCGCTGGCCCCTCCCGGAGCCCGGAGGCTCGAAGCACTCCCGCGGCGACGTGGTCGTCGTCGGCGGCGCCCGCAAGACGCCCGGCGCCGCGATCCTCGCGGGGATCGCCGCGCTGCGGACCGGCGCGGGTCGCATCACGCTCTGCGTCGCCGAGTCGGTCGCGTCGGCCACCGCGGTCGCGCTGCCCGAGTGCGGAGTGGTCCCGCTCGCGGAGACGCGGACCGGCTCCGTCTCGGGCCGCGGGCTCGACGACCTCGCCGGCGAGCTCTCCTCCGCCGACGTCGCCCTGATCGGACCCGGCCTGGACGACCCGCGCGCGACCGCCGCGACCCTCCGTGCCCTCGCTCCGCTCCTCGACGACGTGCCGGCTGTGCACCTCGACGCCTTCCCGCTCGGGGTCCTGCCCGGGCAGCGCGGTATCGCGCGGAGGCTCGCGGGCCGGCTCCTGCTGACCCCGAACTCGGAGGAGGCGTCCCGCCTCCTCGGCGAGGAGGTCGACGACGTCGAGCGGGCCGCCCTCGCTGTCGCCGAGCGCTACGGCGCGGTGGTGAGCCTGTTCAACACGATCGCCTCGCCCGACGGCGACGCGGTGCGGATCGAGGGCGAGCACCCCGGGCTGGCCACCGCGGGCAGCGGCGACGTGCTCGCCGGAGCGACGGCGGGCCTGCGCGGGCGCGGCGTCGCTCCGATGGGCGCGGCCGCGTGGGGCGCGTTCCTGCACACGGAGGCTGACACGCGCCTCTCCGCACGGATCGGCCCGGCCGGGTACCTCGCGAGCGAGATCCCGGGGGAGTTCCCGCGCGTGCTGGCGGGCTGAGCGGGGCGGGTGCGCTGAGGACGGCAGTCGTTCCGAGGCGGGCCGGCGGTGCGAGCGCCCCGGACCGAGCCGGCGGCGTGAGAGGCGGCGGTCACCGTGACCGCGGCGTCGACCTCAGTGCGCGACGTCGGCGACCGAGAACGCCACGCCCGGCGTGATCAGGATCGAGGTCTCGCGGGGCTCGCCCTCGCCCTGGTTCACCGTGATCCAGCGCGACGCGGAGCCGTCCAGGGCGCGGTCGATGCTCTCGCGCACCTCCGCGGCCGACGTCTCGCTCAGGCTGAACGGCGCTCCGCCGTAGATGATCTCGACGCGCTTCACAGCATGCTCTCCTCGCTCTGACGGGCGGTCCCGTGGGGCTCCTCGCTGATCCGCAGCCCGTGCGCCGTGTGCGAGTCGGCGAGCAGCTGGCGGATCCAGTCCGGGTTGATGTTCGGGGCACGGCCGCCGTGGTACTTGAAGCGCAGCGGGATGGCGGGGTGCAGCCAGATCGAGGTGCGTCCGTCGCCGACCGCCTGCGAGTCCTTCCACGAGAAGTAGAAGGACTCGTTGCGCGCGAGCTTCGAGCCGATCACGATCTGCAGGTGCGCCAGCAGACGGTCGTCGAAGTCGGCCTCGAGGGTCGAGTCGTAGATCAGTCGCCCCATCAGGCGGTTCTCCGTTCGGGAAGTCGCCCGTCCGCGAAGGGTCGGGCGGAGTCGTGAGTGTCGATCCTACCGGCGCCCCGGATGCTCACCAGGAGTCGTCCTCGCCGTGGAAGTGCGGGATCTCGGTGTCGACGGCGGAGAGGGGCCCGGCGCCGCCGTCCTCCTCGGCCACGGGGTGTGAGACGCCCAGGCGGGCCGTCTCGCGGGTGAAGCGCTCGACGAGCTCCTCGTCGAGCAGCTCCTCGGCTCCGTCGTCCTCGGACTCCGAGAACAGCTGGCTCGCCGGTCCGATCAGCAGCGCCGCCCGTCCGGGCCGGCCGGACTCCTGGCGGATCGGGATGTCGACCGTGATCGACCCCTTGGTGAGCGCCAGCGCCTCCGCGTAGGCCAGCAGCGACCGCGCGATGGCGGTACCCGTCAGCACGGAGCTGCCGGCGTAGTGGATGCGTTCCATGCCTCCTTCCTACTCCTCGGGCGGCCGCCCGGTCAGCGGTTGCGCGGTCGAGGGAGGGAGCGCTAGCGCCGCGTCGATCCGGCGGTCGAGCGCGTCGCGGACGGCCGGCCACTCGGCCGCGAGGATCGAGTGGACGGCCGTGTCGCGCCACGAGCCGTCGGCCCGCCGCTGGTCGTGGCGGAGCACCCCCTCGAACACGGCGCCGAGGCGGAGGATCGCGGCCCGCGAGCGCGCGTTCACCGCATCCGCCTGGAGCTTCACCCGCTCGTAGCCGCTGTCGAAGGCGAGCCCGAGCACCAGCCGCTTCGCCTCCGGGTTCACGACGGTGCCCCACGTCTCGGGCGCGTAGGCCGTCCAGCCGAGGTGGGCCGCCTCGCGCGTCTCGTCGAAGTCGGCCAGCGAGGTCGTGCCGACGACGCGCCCCTCCTGCAGCACAGCGAACGGCAGGCCCGTGCCCCAGGGGTAGTAGCGGTCGACGAAGGCGCGGAACTCCTCCGGGGTGCCGGGGAGGCCGGCGGGTCCTCCTCCGTAGCCGCCGGCGAACACTTCCGGACGCCCGATCGCCCGCCCGAGCGGCTCGACGTGCTCGGCGGCGAGCGGCTCGAGGACGATCGAGCGGCCGACGAGCGTGACGGGACCGGGGCGGCGGGGACTGCTCATGCGATCAGTGTGGGGCACCGTGCCAGCATGGCTCCATGAGCACCGCCGCGCTGTTCGAGTCCGCCGCCGCCGCCCTCATCGGCCTGCTCGCGCAGGTGCGGGAGGACCAGTGGGAGCAGCCGGGGCTCGGTGTCTGGGACGTCCGCGGCCTCGCGGGCCATGCGTCGCGAGCGGTGCTGACGGTCGAGGCGTACCTCCTCGCTCCGGAGCCGCCCGAGCCGACCATCGAGGACGCGCTCGACTACTACGCCGCGCTGGCCGGGAACGTCGCCGACCCCGCGGCGGTGGCGCGACGCGGGGTCGAGGCGGGGCTGCTGCTCGGCGACAGGCCGGCTCAGGCGCTGGCGGAGGCGGCGGGCCGCGCGGTCGAGCTGGTCGCCGCCCAGCGTCCCGGCCGCCTCGTCGCCGTGGGCGGCCACGCGATCGAGCTGGACGAGTACCTCCGGACCCGGCTGCTCGAGCTGGTCGTGCACACGCTCGACCTCTCGCGGGCCACCGGGATCCCGCACGTGCTGCCCGCCGAGGCCGTCGAGGCGTGCATCGCGCTGACCGGTGGGCTGGCCGCTCGAGCCGGACGCGGCGAGGAGCTCCTGCTCGCGCTGAGCGGGCGGGAGCCCCTCGCCGCGGGGTTCTCGGTGGTGTGAGGGCGCCGATCCTCAGGCCGCGGGTTCGGCGTGGTGCCGGCTCTCAGGCCACGGCGAGAGCGGCGACCGGTGACACCTTCGTGGCGCGGCGGGCGGGCAGCACGGCCGAGACGACCGTGATCACGACACCGACCACGAGCACCGCCACCAGGATCGGCACCGGGACGGTCGGCGGGATCAGTCCGATGCCCGGCAGCGAGCCGAACACCGAGATCGCGCCGCACCAGCCGTAGACGATCCCGAGCACGATGCCGAGCACCGCGGCAGCGATGATCATCTGCGCCGCCTCGAGCACCACCATCGACCGCACCTGCGAGCCGGTGAAGCCGAGCGCGCGGAGCAGGCCCAGCTCGCGCCGGCGCTGCAGCACGCTGAGCGACAGCGTGTTGACCATGCCGACGGCGGCCAGCACGACCGAGAAGCCGAGCAGGACGCTCATCACCGCGGTGCTCACCTGGATGAACTGCTCGAACGCCGCGATCACCTCGGGATTCGTCTCACCCGAGCGCTCCATGATCGTGCCGAAGGTGGCGGCGGCGACCGCGAACATCGTGACCAGCGACACTCCGATGACCAGTCCGATCACAGCCCGAGCGCTGCGTGCCGGATTGCGGACGGCGTTGGCGGACGCCAGGCGGGCGACGGGGCCCCGGCCGAAGGCGCGGCCCACGAGGGCCGTGAGCGGAGGGAGCAGGACGGGCGCCCCGAGGATCACGCCGGTGAAGGACGCCATGCCTCCGACGAGCCCGAGGAGGACGCCGCCGGGGTTGGCGAGTCCGAGGACGACACCGGCGGCGAGCAGCAGCGCGCCGACCACGACGAAGACGATCGCCGTGACGTTGCGGGCGGTGCGGCCGCGCAGCTCCTCGTAGCGGGGCTCGGCGGAGGATCCGGCGGCCTGCGACGGCGCGACCGCGAGCACGCGGCGCGATCCGGACCACGAGGCGATGACCGTCGAGGCGACCACGGCGATCAGCGGCAGCACGAGGCCGGGCGAGACGAGCGGGTAGTCGAAGCGGGGCAGTGTGCCGCTCCGGATGGCGAGCTCCGCGGCGAGCGCCACGAGAGCGACGCCGGCGACCAGGCCGATCGCCGCTCCGAGGAGCCCCTGCAGGAGGCCCGTGCGGACGATCCCGCTGCGCAGCGACCGGCCGGAGGCGCCGAGCAGGCGGAGCAGGGCGATCTCGCGGGTGCGCCCGGCGATGACGGTCGAGACCGCATTGGCCGTGACGATCCCGCCCACGAACACCGCGATGCCGAAGAAGACGGCGCCGACCATCCCGAGCATGAGGGCGACCTGGCCGATGCCGTCGATCCCCGCTGCCGCGAAGGCCGCGACCATGTCGGCGATGACCTGCACCAGCACGGCGCCGAACGCCGCGGCGAGTGCGGCGACGGTGACGATGGCGCCCCCGCCCTGGCTCGAGCCCGTGCGCACGCCGCTCACGCCGCGCCCTCCATCGTGAGCATCGCGCGCGAGATCTCCTCGGCGCTCATCCCGCGGCGGTCGTCGACGACGGCCCCGTCGCGGAGGAAGACGATGCGGTCGGCGTAGGCCGCCGCGATCGGGTCGTGGGTGACCATGGCGATCGACTGGCCGTACTCGCGGGTGGAGGCCCGGAGCAGGCTGAGGACCTCGCGGCCGGTGCGCGAGTCCAGGTTGCCGGTGGGCTCGTCGGCGAAGATCAGCTGCGGCCGGGTGGCGAGGGCGCGGGCGATCGCCACACGCTGCTGCTGCCCGCCCGAGAGCTCGTGGGGCCGGTGCGTGAGGCGCTCGCGGAGCCCGAGGGACTCGATCAGCCGGGCGATCCACTGCTCCTCGTCGCCGGTCACGGAGCGGCCGTCGAGCTCGAACGGGAGGCGGATGTTGCCGCGCACGTCGAGCGTGGGGACGAGGTTGAAGGCCTGGAAGACGAAGCCGACGCTGCGGCGGCGGAGCACGGTCAGCTCGGCGTCGCTCATCGAGGTGATCTCGGCGTCCCCGAGGAACACGCGGCCGGAGGAGGCGGTGTCGAGGCCGGCGAGGACGTGCATGAGCGTCGACTTGCCGGATCCGCTGGGGCCCATCACCGCGGTGAACTCGCCCCGCTCGATCGAGAGCGTGACGTCGTCGAGGGCGACGACGGGCGGCGTGCTGCCGTAGAGCTTGCGCACGCCCTCGACGCGCGCCACGACGGAGGAGGTCTGGTTCTGCATGTCCTCGACGCTACGGAGGCACCCGTGTCGCCGGCGTCGTCCGCAGTGGCTCGCGGCATCATCCCTCCGGCGGACCCGCGATGGTCCTGCGGGGTCAGCGGGGCCGGAGTCCCGCCCGGCGGAGGGCGAGGGCCGCCAGCGCGGCGGTGACGGCGGGGTCGCCGGTCCGCCAGCCCGCGGCGGCGTCCGGGTGCGCGGCGAGGATGTCGCGGGGGGACGCCTGGGTGAGCGCGCGCAGGGCCAGCAGCTCGGTGCCGCCGCCGGTCGAGCCGAGGGCGCGCAGCTCGGCGGTCCGGCGGGCGAAGCGGAGCCGGGGCCGGAGCCAGAGCACGGCCAGGAGCAGGAGCGGGAGGCCCCCGACGGCGAGCCCGGCGACCACGGCCAGGGCGCTCGCGAGCTGCTGCTGGTCGCGTCCGGCGGCGGCCAGCACGGAGCCGGCCCCGCTCGCCTCGTCGAACGGCGCGCGCACGGCGTCGCCGAGCAGGGGGATGCCGCCGAGGGTGGTCCCGGCGTCGCTCATGGTCGAGCCGAAGCCGCTGCCGGCGCTCTCGAGCCGCCGGCCGATCTCGGCCAGGCCGGCGATCAGCGAGCCGACCGCGATCCCCGCGGCGATCGCCACGACGGCCACGCCGAGAGCGAGGGCGTCGGCCAGGATCTGCCGCGCGCGGACGGCCGGGAGGTCGGCGTAGATCTGCATGCGCCGATTATCCGGCGCGCTCGGCGGCGGTCGTGTCCACACCGGAGGAAGGATTCGTCGAGAGGGCCCGGGATCCGCGTCACTCCGCGAGGTCCCCGACGTTCTTCCTCCGTTGTGACCACGTCGGCCGCCTCCGAGAGGTCTGCCCGACCCGGCTCCTCGCCGCTTCTAGTCGAGCAGGTCGTGCAGCACGACGACCTGCTCGCGCTCCGGCCCGACGCCGATCGCCGAGAACCGGGCGCCGCTCATCGCCTCGAGCGCGCGCACGTAGTCCTGCGCGGTCTGCGGCAGGTCCGAGAACTCGCGGCAGCCGGAGATGTCCTCCTGCCAGCCGGGGAACTCCTCGTAGATCGGCTTCGCGTGGTGGAAGTCGCTCTGCGAGACCGGGACCTCGTCGTGGCGCACGCCGTCGACGTCGTAGGCGACGCAGACGGGGATGGTCTCGAGGCCCGAGAGCACGTCGAGCTTGGTGAGGACGAAGTCGGTGACCCCGTTGATCCGCGCCGAGTAGCGGGCGATCGGGGCGTCGTACCAGCCGCAGCGGCGCGGGCGGCCTGTCGTGGTGCCGAATTCGAAGCCCTGCCGGCGGAGGTACTCGCCCCACTCGTCGAAGAGCTCGGTCGGGAACGGGCCGGCGCCGACGCGGGTCGTGTACGCCTTGATGACCGCGATGACGCGGTCGATGCGGTTCGGTGCGACTCCGGAGCCGGTGGCCGCTCCTCCCGAGGTCGCGTTGGAGGAGGTGACGAACGGGTAGGTGCCGTGGTCGACGTCGAGCATCGTGGCCTGGCCGGCCTCGAACAGCACCGTTTTGCCCGCGTCGAGCGCCTGCGAGAGGACGAGCGACGTGTCGGCGACCATCGGGCGGAGGCGCTCGGTGTACTGCAGCAGGTCCTCCAGCACCTGCTCGACCAGGATCGCGCGGCGGTTGTAGACCTTCACCAGCAGGTGGTTCTTCTGGTCGAGGGCGCCCTCGACCTTCTGGCGGAGGATGTTCTCGTCGAAGAGGTCCTGGATGCGGATGCCGACGCGGTTGATCTTGTCGGCGTACGCCGGGCCGATGCCGCGGCCGGTGGTGCCGATCTGGCGCTTGCCGAGGAAGCGCTCCGTCACCTTGTCGAGGGTGCGGTGGTAGCTGGTGATGACGTGCGCGTTGGCGCTGACGAGCAGCTTCGACACGTCGACGCCGCGCGCGCTCAGCGCCTCGAGCTCGTGGAACAGCACCTCGATGTCGACGACGACGCCGTTCGCGATGACCGGGACGACGCCCGGGGTGAGGATGCCGGAGGGGAGCAGGTGCAGGGCGTACTTCTCGTCGCCCACCACGACGGTGTGCCCGGCGTTGTTGCCGCCGTTGAACTTCACGACGTAGTCGACGCGGCTGCCGAGGAGGTCGGTGGCGCGTCCCTTGCCCTCGTCGCCCCACTGGGCGCCGGTGATGACGATTGCTGGCATGGCGTGTCCTTCTCGACGGGAGGGGCGGGGGTGGGCCGGTGCGGCGCGGCAGTCGTGCCGCCTCCGCGCGACCAGCCGCTCGATTCTAGCGGAGGGGCCGGAGGACGGCTCCAGCGCTCGGGGTCGGCCCCGCGGACTCGACCGGCTCCGGGCCGGCACCGCGGACGCATCGCCGAGCAATGCTCTCGATCCCGTCATGCGCAGTTCACACGCGGCGCATAGATTCGAGGACGTTCACACTCCACTCATCACGCGAACAGGACCACGATGCGCAGACTCCGCGCCGCAAGCCTCCTCGCCGTCGTCGCACTCGGAGCCGCCACCGCCGCTCCGATCGCCTCGGCCGCCCCTCTCGACGACGGCGTCGAGCTCACCCTGGTGTCGACGACCGACACGCACGGGCACGTCTACGACTGGGACTACTTCGCGAACGCGCCGTACCCGGCCGACGGTGCGCTCGGCCTCACCCGCGTCGCGACCGAGGTCGACCGCCTCCGCGCCGAGAAGGGCGAGGAGTCCGTGCTCGTCATGGACAACGGCGACGCGATCCAGGGCACGCCGCTCACCTACTACTACGGCCTCGGCGACGGCGCCGCGGGCGTCCTCTCCGGCGAGACGACGCACCCGATGGCCACCGCGTTCAACACCATCGGCTACGACGCGCAGGTCGTCGGCAACCACGAGTACAACTACGGGCTCGACATGCTCAGCGCGTACGAGGGCGACCTGAACGCCCCGCTGCTGGGCGCGAACGTCGTCGACGTCGCCACCGGCAAGCCGTACCACGACCCCTACACGCTGATCGAGCGCGAGATCGACGGGAAGACGGTCACCGTCGGCGTCCTCGGCCTCGTCACCCCCGGCGTCCGCGTCTGGGACAAGCAGTACGTCGACGGCGTCCTCGAGTTCCAGGACATGGTCGCCGCCGCGAAGCAGTGGGTCCCGATCTTGCAGGAGCAGGCGGACGTGGTCGTCGTCCTCGCGCACACCGGCCAGGGCACGGTGCCGGACGCCGAGTACGACCCGGCCGACCTCAACGAGGACGTCGTCAACAACATCGCGACGCAGGTCCCCGGCATCGACGTGGTCGTCGCCGGCCACAGCCACAAGGACCTGCCGCAGACGCTGTTCACCAACGTCGCCGGCGAGCAGGTGCTGGTCACCCAGCCCGAGTTCTGGGCGCAGGGCCTCACCGAGGTCACCCTGAACCTGGTGCCGGACGCCGCGGGCGGCCTCGAGGTCGACTGGTCGGCCGGGAACGCACCCGTCACGCAGCCCGTCTACGCGAAGGACATCGCCGAGGAGTCGCCCGCACTGGTCGACGCCCTCGCCGAGCAGCGCGCCGCCACGATCGAGTACGTGAACACCCCCGTCGCCGACTCGGTCGAGGAGCTCTCGGCCGCGACCTCGCGCTACGAGGACACCCCGATCATCGACTTCATCAACACCGTCCAGGCCGAGACCGTCGAGTCGGCGCTCGAGGGCACCGAGTGGGCCGACCTGCCGGTGATCTCGCAGGCGTCGCCGTTCTCGCGCACCGCCGTCTTCCCGAAGGGGCAGGTCAGCATCCGCGACATCGCGGGCCTGTACATCTACGAGAACACCCTCCGCGGAGTGGAGCTGACCGGAGCCGAGGTGCGCGACTACCTCGAGTTCTCGGCCCGCTACTTCGTGCAGACCGCCGAGGGCGCCGTGTTCGACCCCGAGACCGGCACCAACGCGACGACCGAGGACCGCCCCGACGGCATCCCGGACTACAACTACGACGCGATCTCGGGCCTGGACTACGTGATCGACGTCTCCCAGCCCGCCGGCTCGCGGATCCGCGGTCTCGCCCACGCCGACGGCACCCCGGTCGCCGACGACGATCGCTTCGTGATGGCGGTCAACAACTACCGCCAGAGCGGCGGAGGCGCCTACCCGGCCGTCGCGCAGGCACCGCTCGTCTACGACGAGCGTCTCGAGATCCGCCAGCTCCTCATCGACTGGTCGACCGCCCGCGGCGTGATCGACCAGGCCGACTTCTACGACCCCAACTGGTCGCTGACGACGGAGCCCGCCGCCGAGGTCCCGGTCACCCCGGCGCCGACCGAGCCCGGCACCCCGACGGAGCAGCCCACCACAGCTCCGTCGCCGCACCCCACCACCACGGCGGCCCCCGTCGCGGGAGGCTCCGGCCCGGGCTCGCTCGCGAACACCGGCGCCGACGCGGCCGGCCTGATCGGCGGAGCCCTCGTGCTGCTGCTGTCGGGTCTCGCGCTGGTCGTCGCGCGACGCCGCCTCGCGGCCTAGCCGAGCAGGGCACGGGCGGCGGTCGGCGGGGTCTCCCGCCGGCCGCCGTTCGCCGTTCCGGAGGATCGCGGGACGATCGGGCCGCGGACCGGCGGCTCAGTCCCCGCGGCGTCGCGACCGGCGGGCCCGCCAGGCCGAGAACGCCCCGGTCGACCAGAGCGCCCAGACCACCAGCAGGGGCTGGAAGACGAGCCGCACCGCGCGCGCCGCGTCCGTCTCGAGGCCGAACGCCGGCGTCCGCGTCACCAGCTGCGAGATGTTCCCCGGGAAGACCGCGACGAAGAACGCGGCCACCACGACTCCCACGATCACGCGCCACCGCACGAGCACGACGAGCGCGAGCCCGAGCGCGATCTCGACGACGCCCGACGCGACGACCACCAGGTCCGGGTCGGCCGGCAGCCACGGCGGGACCTGCGCCTGGAAGGCCTGACGCGCGACGGTCAGGTGCGCCGTGCCGGCCGTGACGAGCAGCAGGCCCAGGAGGATGCGGGCGAGAGTGCGCAGAACGGAGCGGCGTCCTCCGTCGGGCGCTGTGGCGGCGGTCATGCCCCCCAGTCTGCGCTCGGAGCCCGCTCGCGCCGACCGCGCGCGCGTTCCGGCGGCGCCCCGTATCCTCGTTACCGCCCCGTCCGCAGACCGTGAAACGAGTTCCATGAGCACCCTGCCCCGCCTGATGGCCTTCGACCTCGACGACACCCTCGCCGCCTCGAAGTCCCCCGTCGACCCGGCGATGGCCGACCTCTTCGTGAAGCTGCTCCAGGCCACCGAGGTGTGCATCATCTCGGGCGGCCAGATCGGCCAGTTCCGGATGCAGGTGCTCGACCGCCTCGAGGGCGCCGACCCCGAGGTGCTCGCGAAGCTGCACCTCATGCCCACCTGCGGCACGCAGTACTACCGGTACGAGAACGGCGACTGGGCGCAGATCTACGCCGAGAACCTCACCGAGGACGAGAAGTCGCGCGCGCTCGCCGCCGTCGAGGAGAAGGCGAAGGAGCTCGGCTACTGGGAGTCCGAGACCTGGGGCCCGATCCTCGAGGACCGCGACTCGCAGATCACCTTCTCGGCCCTCGGCCAGTCCGCGCCCGTCGAGGTCAAGCAGGCCTGGGACCCGGACGGCGAGAAGAAGAACACCCTCCGTGAGAACGTGCAGGCCGTGCTCCCCGACCTCGAGGTCCGCTCCGGCGGCTCGACGTCGGTCGACATCACCCGGAAGGGCATCGACAAGGCGTACGGGATGAACAAGCTCACCGAGCTGACGGGCATCCCTCTCGACGACATGATCTTCGTCGGCGACCGCCTCGACCCGGACGGCAACGACTACCCCGTCAAGGCGATGGGCGTCGAGTGCTTCGCCGTCGAGGGCTGGCACGACACCGCCGCGTACCTCCGCTCCTACGGCCTGTAGGCCGCGCCCCGCGAGCCTCTGCCGCGGCGGGGGCGCTGCGGCAGGGCGGCGCCGGGCGGGCGGCGTTCAGCGGTCCTCGTTCAGCGAGCCGGCGGCGGTGCCGCCGAGGGCGAGCCGGAGCCGCTTGGGCAGTCCGGCGACGACGATCGCGTGGGACTCCTCGATCAGCTCCAGCACCAGCCCGGACTCCACCGCCCCGCCCGCATCGACGGTCACCCAGTGCTTCTTGTTCAGGTGGTACCCGGGCTCGATGCCCTCGACCCCCGCGACGAGGTGCACCACGTTCTCGGGCAGCGCCTTGACGCTCACGACGGGGCGCTCGAAGCGCTCCGACTCGAGCGCGAAGACCTTCCCGGCGACCTTCCACACCCGCGTGCCCGGGCCGAACGGGAAGCTCGCCTCCGCCCCCGCGAGCCCCTCGAGGAGCCGCCGTACCGCCGTGTCGTCCATCCGATCATCCTCCCGCACCCGACTGCGCCGGAGGCGGAACGCGCCCGCTCACCGGACCCGACCCGAGTCCCATCGGAGCGGCGCCCGTCGCCGCCGCTCCGGCGCCGAGGTCGGACGACGCGACGGCAGCGTCGGAGGAGCCGGAACGGAGCGGACGTCCTGATGGGTCGATGAGCGACTGCGGATGCGCCGGCGATCCTCCTCTCGCCGCCGGGGATCCGCGAACGAGCCCGCGCCCGGCCGAGGTGAGGCCGATCAGTCGGATCACGACGAGGCCGTGCAGCCGACGGAGACGCTGCACCTGAACGAGGAGGACGCCCTCGGGAGGCGGTCCTGCCCGTGCGCGCCTGGTGACGGAATCACGAAGGCCGTAGAGGCCATCCTCCGATCGGCCTTGTAGGGGTTCCTCGGGCGGGAAAGCGAGCGGGGAGACGCATCCGGGCAGCCGACACCGGAGCGCCTCATCCGGCCGGACTCACGGCCCGATCGATCCGCCAGGAGAGAGAAGGAACACAAGCGGGAGACGGCTCTGCGCCTCACCTGTCGATCGATCATCTCTCTTGCGGCAGAACAGGGCGACCTCGGAGTGAGGCGGATAGTCGTTCCGCCGCCGTTTCGGAGCCTCTCTCATCTGTCTCGAGATCGTCGAACCCCGTTGCGTGGAATTACTTGGTGTGCAGTAGTCTCAGGCCTGCCGCGGGAAGGACAGCCCTCTCGCGAAATCAATCGTCGCGGAAAAACTCTCGGGACGCTGCGACATGAGCAGTGGATCTTCCGAGGGAACGTCTGCCGTCTACGGCTCAGGTCGTTCGTTGAAGATCCGCAGGCCATTCGTCCAACCAGAGAGGCATATTATGTCGAACACGTCCCCTTCTGATTCGCCCGTTCCGGCTCGCAATGCGGTTCCCGGCCGCCGGACCGTCCTGCAGGCGGCCGCATGGACCACTCCCGTCGTCGTCGCGGCGATCGGTGCGCCGCTCGCCGCCGCATCGGCCCCGGTGACCGTGCGCACGGTCGCTTTCGTCGACCAGGAGGGTGGCGATGCCACTACTTCCTACACGACGAGCAGCTGCAACCCGTTCAACGCCTACCTCCAGGTGAGCGATTCCGGAGTTCCGGCCGCCGCAGGCATCGCGGTGACGGTGACTCTGCCGACCGCGCTGCGCTGGTACGACGGCACGGCCACACCTCGCACGCTGTTCACGGGTGCCGGCGGAAGCCTCCTCCTGGAGGGCTTCAACGGTCTGCGTTTCGCCACCGCCGGAGTCAGCCAGACGGGCACCATCACGGCCACGACAGCAGGCGTGGTGAATCCGGCCCAGCCGACCGTTCCCGTGGCCGATGCGACCACCGCAGCGATCGTGAACGGCACCAGCGGCACCCGCACCTCGACCTTCCGCGGACGTCGCAACAATGTCGAGTCCGAGATGCCGGAAGCTGTCACCACTGTGGTCGATTTCGCAGTCGCGTGGACCGGCGTCGGTGACACGGCTGCGTCTGCGACCTACCTGAGCTACGTCGTCTCCCAGGACGGCGACGTCTACTCGCACACCGCCCCCTCCGGCGGCTTCTACGAGTGGGACACGACGACCCCCATCCGCATCGGCATGACCAGCATCGCGGCGGATGACGGTCTGATCATCGCCGGCGGCGACCGCGGAGCCCGCCTGTTCTCGGCCAGCGGCAGCACGGTGTACGACTGGGACGGCGTCGCGCTCGCGGCCGCGCCCGGAGGCCGCACTGTCCTCGACATCGCCGTGTCGTTCAGCGACGACAGCCTGTGGCGGGTGTCGCTCGTCGCGACCGACGGGACGGCATGGGAGGCGACGAAGACCATCGAGGCCGGAGCGTCTTGGTCGCCGTGGACGCAGGTCCTCGCCACAGTCACCGGGCTGCGTCAGGTCGCCGCCGACACCCAGGTCTTCGGCGCGACGCGTCGCATCTTCGCGACGACGGCCGCTGTGTTCGACCAGGACGGCACCCAGCTCACCGCACTTCCGGCCGGACGCACGGCGAAGGACCTCGGAGTCGAGATCGGCGGCAACTGGATCAACGTGATCGGCGACAACAACCAGTACTACCGCACCCCGTTGAGCAACCCCGGGACATGGGACAGCAACAGCACCGGCAGCCCCGTCGTCACGATCACGAACGTCACCAGCGTGGCGTCGGCCTCGACGCCGAACATCGGCATCCGCGCGTTCTACGTGGCAGGCGCGGCACTCTGCGGCTGAGCTGATCACCAGGGGGCGCCCTGACGACGGCGCGCCCCCCGAGCAGGACTCGCGGGTCCGGTGACGTCCTCCCCTCGATCACCGAGGGAGGACGTCACCGGACCCGCTCGTGCGAGCGGATGCCTCGCTCACAGGACGACCGGCTCGGGCGGACGGGGACAGGGCCTCGATCCCCGGTCGCGCTCACCGGCCCGAACCCGACACGACCCGAGCGATCCGCGACGTCCTGAACGGAGAGCGGAAGCGCCCCGGGAAGCCGTGACACGGCTCGTCATCGGCTCCGAGCAGCTCCCCGTCGAGGCAGGATCGTCCGCCGGCGTGGCACTCGCCCCCGGAGCGCCCGACCACGGGCGCCTGGCCGCGGCCGTGGCCGGAGCCGATGACCGCAGACGCATGCGCCGATCTCGGCTCCACGCCCAGGAGCACTCCGGCGCAGCACCTGTCCGTCTCGATGAGCACGAGTGTGCCGTCGTCGTTTCCGGCAGCGGAAGCGTCCTGCTCGTCCCTGCCGGCGACGACGTGCCCGCCGTCGGTGCCCGACGATCGTCCGCCGGTCTCCCCTCGCGAGCTCTCGCGGCGCCTCTCCCGAGTCTTCTCCTGCCGTTGCGCGTCACGCCCCATCGACAGCGGCGGGACGCCGCGACACCGCATCAGCACCGGACGCACGAGCGCCGACCGCGCGAGCCGAGAGACCTGAGCCGCCCGACGGATCCGACCCGCCGAACCACCTCGACTCCCCGTGCTCGGGACGTCTCCGCCGCCGACGTCCGAGCGGTCGTCGACGGCGCACAACGGAGGTCCGAGCGCGTCCTCATCGTCGGGGAATAGTCGGAATAGCCGAGAGCATCCCCTAGGAGGGGCCTTTGCGCGGAGCTTCGCTCAGGACGGAGGAGCACGACGCCCGACCACTACGCTGAGGGCAGGTCGCTTATGCGAGAGAACAGCGGTCAGTCGCAGACAGGGCTCACACGGTGAAACTGCAAACACCCACTTCCACGAAGAGCTCTTCCTCCGAGAAGGGCCGGAGCTCCTGGTCCCGAGCAGTGGCCAGAAAACTCGTCATCACCGATGTCCTCGTCATCGTGTTCTCGGTCTTCAGCAGTCAGTTCTTCTGGTTCGGAGTGGAGAGCCGAGAATTGTTCGTGGCCGGCCATCAGCCGGAGATCGCGGGCCTGCTCGCGAACTACTGGATCGTCTCCTCGATGATCGTGGTGCTGTGGGCCGCCCTGTTGAAGTTCTACGCCACACGCGAAGACCGTGTCCTCGGCGGAGAGGTGACGGAGTACAAGCGCATCCTCGATGCGACGCTCCTGCTGTTCGCCGTGATCACGTGCGTCGCCTACCTCGGCCAGATCGGCTTCGCCCGCGGGTACATCATCACCGCGCTCCCGCTCGGCCTCGTCCTGCTCTGGCTCGGACGCGGAGCCTGGAGGGTGTGGCTGCGGCAGCAGCGGAGCGCGGGCCGGTACTCCTCCTCCGTCGTCCTCGTCGGCTCGCCACGGAGCGTCGAGCACATCTACCGCGAGCTCGTCCGCGCCCCCGGGGCCGGGTATCTCGTTGTCGGCGTGTGCATCCCCGAGGATCTGGCCAGCGATCGGGTGAGCGGGTGGGGGGTGCCTGTCTTCGAGAACATCACGGTGGATGCGGTGCCGGGCATCCTGAACCGGACCGGCGCCGATACCGTCATCATCACGAGCAGCGACCACCTGCCACCCGAGCAGATCCGACAGTTGAGCTGGAGTCTCGAGCCGAGGCGCCAGCACCTGGTCATGGCGCCGAGCCTCACCGACATCAGCGGACCGAGGATCCACATGCGCCCGGTGGCGGGCCTTCCTCTCGTGCACATCGAGACACCTCGATTCGAGGGCAGCAAGCAGGCGCGCAAGCGTGCCCTCGACATCGTCGGATCGCTGAGCCTCATCGCCGTGCTGATGCCTCTCATCGCCTCGGTCGCACTGGCCGTCAAGCTGACGAGCTCGGGGCCCCTGTTCTATCGCCAGACGCGGATCGGCATCAACGGCAAGCCCTTCGGCATGATCAAGTTCCGCTCGATGGTGGTGAACGCTCATGATCAGCTCGCCGAGCTGCTCGCCGCTCAGGGAACGTCCGGAACACCACTGTTCAAGATCACCGACGACCCTCGCATCACACCGATCGGACGCTTCATGCGCAAGTACTCGATCGACGAGGTCCCTCAGCTCTTCAACGTGCTGAGAGGCGACATGTCGCTCGTCGGGCCGCGGCCGCAGGTGGCGGGAGAAGTCGAGCTCTACGACGAGGCCGCGCGCCGGCGCCTCAACGTCAAGCCGGGCATGACCGGGCTCTGGCAGGTCAGCGGGCGGTCGACGCTCTCCTGGGAGGACGCCATCCGACTGGATCTCTACTACGTGGAGAACTGGTCGTTCACCGGGGACCTCGCGCTGCTCGCGAGAACCGTGCAGGCCGTCGTCGCCCCCGGAGGCGGCGCCCACTGACGCATCGGGCCACCGCGCGAGCGGCCGGTCCTCACATCTCGGTGACGACCGCGTCGTCGATGCCGACCGTTCCCGCGGCGGGGTCGTTCAGGCCGACGGTCACGCGGAAATGCGACGCCCAGGACGGCGCCTGGCGATCCACGCCGGTCGCGGGTCTTACCCGGAACGGGAGTGCCGCGGCCATCGCCGCCATCGACTGCGTCGTCGAGGAGACGGGCTCCGAGCGGACGGTGACAGGGATGCCGCGGGCGTCACGACCGGAGACGGTGACGAAGGACTCCGAGACGATCATCGACCCGTTCGCAGCGGCCTGTCCGATGACGAGGTCGGCGGCGTAGACCTGCCCGGGTCTGCTGAGCACATCGAACGAGAGACTCGTCTGTCCGGTGCCTGTCTTCCGGACCAGGAGCCGCCCTGACGCGACGGCGAGCGTGGCCGACGGGCTCGCACTCCGAGAGGTGGCGTCCGGAGTGTCCAGGTACGCGTCCGCGACCGTGCCCAGATCGAAGGCTCCATCGACGAGCCGGTTCGCGGCGCGGTGGACGAGAACCGAGGTCGGCACGACGGAGGGCTCGTCCAGGATCGAGACGTCCGCCAACCGGACGAGGCCGGTCCCTCCGACGAGGTAGCCCGATGCCGGAGCGACGTTGCGGAAGGAGGTGCTCGTCACGACGATCCCGCCTCCCCAGCTCCTGTGAGCCGTCTCGAAGACTGTGGCCGCCGCCAGCGGGGCGGCGGCGGAGACCGTGCCGCCGTTGATGCTGATCCTGGCCGTCGTCGTCGCAGCGGTGGAGAACGCGCTGACCGTGCTCGCCGGGGTCAGGCGGACGGTCGCAGCGTGCAGCGTGACGGCACCCCCTGAAGCCTCGACCGCGCGATCGCATCCGCTGATGGCCAGCGACGTCGTGTGCAGTTCGCCACTGGTCGACGCGGAGGACAGTCCCGTCGTGCACGAGCGCACAGAACCGCCGACCATCGCGAGATTCGACCCTGGGGCAGTGCCGGCGACCAGGACGCCCGTGCCGCACTCCTCCACGGCCACGTGGAAGAGGCGCAGATGCTCGGCGCCGGGACCGAACCGGACACCCGTCTCGAATCCGATGATCTCCACTCCGTACAGTCCTGCGCCTCGGACGCCTGTCGCCGAGGACAGCTCGAGGCCGACGGATCCAGGAGCCGCTCGGCCGGGACCCGTGAGGCGCAGTCCGCGCAGGCTCACGCGCGTGTGCGGCGCATCGTCGGAGGCCTCGGAGGCGGTGAGGACGAGCGCAGATCCCGACACCGCCGTCGCATCGACATCGCCTCCGGCGAACTCCATCGACACACGCGAGAGGTCGATCGTCAAGGGTGCTGTCAGCACGACGGGCTCGGAGACGACGAGGAAGGACTCGGTCGTGAGGGCGTGAGCCGCGTCGAGAGCGGCCCGGAGCCGCTGCTCAGCAGTCGCTCCCGGGAACTCGGTCGAGTCCCGGAAGCCGTCCAGCCGTGCGTCCGGGAAGGCGTTGGCCGCTGTCGCCGGGGGGGCCGTCGCCACCGCCGTCACGGCGCCCGCGCCCGCTGCCGCCGTCAGGCTCAGTAGCGCCCGTCGTCCTCGATCCCGCGATGATGCTCCCATTCCCGAACAGTACGGAGGAAAGGCCGCCGTCACGACCGCCGTTCACACCCCCCGCACGGCGCACACTGCTGCACGATGTCTCACCTTCAGCGCGAGGGCAGCCTGTGGACCACGTCTGCTGTGCTCAGCTCCAGGAGGAAACTGAGCACGTCCTCCTCGAGGACCTCTCGGGGGACGCCGAACTCGTCGGCGAGCCCCGCGAGGATCTCGACGGTCGTGGACGGATGCTCGAGCCTTCTCCAGATCGCGTGCGCCGTGCCCTTCAGCACGAGGGGCACGGGAAACGGCGACAACAGGTTCAGCAGCACCGCCTGCGCGTCGTCCTCGACGAAGGCCAGCTGATCGGATCGCGCCCACACGGCGTGATCCAGAGCTCCCGGATCGACGGTGGTCACGAGTGGGTCGCATTCTCTCGGCGACGGCGTCGACGGTCGGCGGCGAGCGAGCGCACGAGCCCGAGGAACGCCCGCAGATCTGACAACGACGGCCGATCGAAGCGGACCATCCCCGTCTCCGCAGCCCTCCGGCGCGCCCGGCGTGTGAGACCGATCACGGTCGTCAGCGCGGACACGATCAGCACGATGCGCCGCTTCCCTGTGGCCTCGACGAAGGCGAGCGCCCAGTGATAGCTGGACCGCCCCGTTCCGGCCACCCGCAGATCCCACAACCGGCGCTCGTGCACGGCCAGGTCGTCCGGCACGTCCAGCCCGAGGGCGTGGAGCACCGGGCGGAGGGGGTAGGCGCTGCGGGTGCTCTCGACGAGCAGGAGCAGCGCCTCCCGGTCCGATTCGCTCGCGCCCCTGAGGAACCCGATGACCGACTCGAGCTCGGACGTGCTCCGAGCCAGGAGGGGATCCTTCAGCGCGTGGAGCGCGACGACGACCGCGCCCGCGACCGGGGAGGGCACAGCGACCCTCCTGTGCGCGATCGTCACGGTCCGGTGCGACGTCCACAGCACGTCGAGGACCTCCTCCGGCTCTGCGAAGAATCCGGGGTAGCGGTCGTGCACGTCGATGTCGCAGGTCCACTGCGGATGGAACAGGGTCACGGAGTGCACCGGGTACGCGCGCGGGGCCGGGCGGTCGGGCCGGGGGATCCATCCGCGCTCGGCCAGCAGGTCGACGAGGCGCTGGACGTCCGCCGGGTGGACGAGCACGTCGACATCGCTGGACACGCGTCTCGTGCGGATGCCCTGTGCATGGGCGGTGGGCCCCTTGATGAACAGGGTGCGGAGCCCGTGCGTGGAGGAGAGGTGCGCGGTGAGGGCGTGTGCGAGGTGTACCGCATCATCGAGGGAGAGCTCGGTCGTCGCGGGTGCGGAGCTCACCGTCGATCCGACAACTGCCGGTGCCGACCGGTGGACGGCGCCGGACGCACCGCCATGGATCGCGACACCGCCGCTGCCCGTCGCTCCGAGTCGAGGCCGGACCGGGCGATCGAGGTCGTCGCCGGCAGCGGCTCGGAGGCGAGCGATGCGGCGTACGCCAGCGCGATCCACACGGTCAAGGCGGTCCACGCGGGGGCGGAGGCCAGAGCGACGGCGAGGAAGACCCCCAGACCCAGTGCCGTCCCGTTGCGCCGATATCCCCGCACGATCAGCATCACGAGGAGGACGGCGAAGAGGGCCAGGGCGATCACTCCGGTCTCGGCAGCGAGCTGGGCGTAGACGTTGTTCGCGAGACCGCGAGAGGCGCCGTTCGAGGTGAGCCCCACCACCGCCTGGGAGTAGTCGGTCCTCCACACGCCGAACCGGCCGGGTCCGACTCCGAACAGCGGATTGTCCGCGGCCATGGTGAAGCCCGTGCTCGACGACTGGGATCGGACGTTCAGCGAGCGGGTGCCGACGTCGACGGCGCCTGTGCCCAGTCCGAGCTTCGAGAGCTGCGCGAGGACGAAGCGCTGCAGGGCGGGAACGAGCAGGACGATCACCGCGCCCAGCGCGCCGACGCTGAAGATCTGCACTCCCACTCCCCGCTGGGGGCGGAGCGTCGCCGTGAGGACCGCCGCAGAGACGGTCGCGATCAGTGCCGACGTCGACTGCGAGTAGACGAGGCAGGCGACGGCGGCGGCGATTCCGATGCGGTCGCGACGGCGCAGGCAGGCGAACAGCGCGATCCCGGCGAAGAAACCGAGGTAGTTCCCCTCGAGGAACGGGCCGTTCCTCGGCAGGCTGACGCCGAAGGTCGCCCCCATCTGAATCGTCGAGTTGAGGAGAGCGGGCAGCGGGACCCCGGCGAGGTGGAGGGCCAGCTGGATCGCGCAGAAGACGAAAGCGAGGCGGACGGCGATCGAGAGAGCCCGCTCCATGTCCTGGAATCCCAGTCGGTGGCCGACGTACCACCAGACCACGAGGGCCAGCAGAGCGTATCCGCAGTAGAGGATCATGTCGTTGGTGAAGCCCAGGTCATAGCCGTAGGCGGCTGGAACCTCGGGTTGCTTGAACAGGAATGCCCAGATCGTCGCCAGAACGACCAGCGCACCGAGCCCCAGCACGATCTCCCGTCCCACCGGCGTGTACCGGTCCTTCTGGACGGTGATCACGGAGAAGCCGATGGCCAGGATGACGGCGATCTCGGTGATCTTCAGCGGAGAGCCGACCTGAATGGTGAGCGCCTGCTGGAACGGCATGAAGACGATTGCGAGGAACAGAAGCCGCTGGACGACATCCAGACGCGCCGCGCCCTCTCGCGTCGTCGCGGTCGCAGCGCCCCCTCGAGCCATCGCGCGCCTCATCTCCGACGTGATCGATCATCGATCGTCTCCTGCAGCAGCTCCGTTCAGCTCTGTAGGACTACAGACTAACCACGGTCCCGGTCCCCCGGATGTGGTCCCCTTTCGACCTCATACCGTCGGCCGGGAGCACATAGGATCGCTCACGGAGTCATGCCGACGGACCGCGTGGTCGGTGAGGGATCCTGTCCGATGGTCATCGACAGGGACCGGAGCCTTCCACGGCTCGGCCAAGCCGGAAGGGCGCGAACGGTTGACAAGCGGATCCACACTCGCTGAGGACTGGCGCGAAGGCGAGCGCACGATCGTGCACGTGACGGAGAGCTTCGGCGCAGGTACCGCGTCGGCGATCAGCGACTACGTAGCGGCCACGCCCGCCTTCCAGCACAGGCTCGTGTATTCACCGCGGGAGGACTCTCCGGTACCGGAGAGCGCCTTCGCGTCGTTCGCAGGTGTGACGGCGCTGCCGACAGGGCACGTCGCCCGAGTCCGCGCTCTGCGAACGGTTCTGGCCGGAATGCCGGGCGCTGTCGTGCACGCGCACTCCAGCTTCGGCGGAGCGTACGCGCGCCTCGCGGTCCGGGCGGGCCGGCGACGTCCGATCGTCTACACGCCGCACTGCTACGGCTTCGAGCGCCGAGACCTCCCGCTGCCCGCCCGGGCGGCGTTCCGGGTCTTCGAGGGCGTCCTCGCCTTCAACACCACCGTGTTCGCCGCCTGCTCAGCTCGCGAGGCCCGTCTGAGCCGGTGGCCGTTCAGCCGGGCGGAGGTCGTGCACGTCCCCAACTCGGTGCCCGCCTCGCTCCCGCCCGCCACTCGCCCCGGCGGGCCGAGGCCTCTCCGCCTCGTCGGCGCCGGTCGGCTCTCGACGCACAAGGATCCCCGATTCTTCGCCGAGGCCGTGGAGGCCGTGCGCGCCGCCGGCCATTCCGTCGACGCGACGTGGATCGGCGGAGGCGAGGGGCGTCACCGCACCGCCCTCGACCAGGCCGGCGTCCACGTCACCGGCTGGCTCAGCCGCGACGAGGCGCTCCGCCGACTGGGCGATGCCGACGTGTACCTGCACAGCGCGCAGTGGGAGGGGATGCCGATGGCCGTTCTGGAGGCGCACGGCATGGGGCTGGCCCTCGTCGTGCGGGACATCCCCGCCTTCGATCGCCTCGGCCTGCCCCTGGTCGCGCACTCCCCCCACGACGTGGCGTCGTACTGGGGCGATCTGGAGGACCCGGCGGCCCGTTCCCGTCTCGTCGCCGCCGCCGAGCACGCCCTCGCCCTGAACACCGTGCAGCACCAGTCGCAGATGCTCGAGCGGCTCTACCTCGGCCTGCTGCCGACCGCCCCTCGGAGGAGGAAGCCATGACGACAGTGCTCGTCTCCGCCCGTGTCCTCGACAGACAGGTCGGCGGCAACACCCGCTACGCCCGCACCGTCTACAGCGGGCTCGCCGGACACGGCGTGCAGCACGTGCTGTCCCGACCTCCGATCGAGGGGGGCCGAGCCCGCAGCGCCGTCTACGGCGCCTATGAGGGACTCGTACTGCCGAGGCTCCGCCCCTCCGGGATCGACGTCCTCCACTTCCCCGCGGACACGGGGCCGCTGGTTCCGAGCCGCCTCCCGATCGTCGGCACGATCCACGGGCTGGCGACACTCCACGTGGACGATGTGCGCAGCCGGAGCTCCGACCGGTTGTGGCGCCTGCGCGTCGCGCGTCTCGCAGCACTCTCGACCACGATCATCACGGTCTCCGATTCCTCCGCCCGGGACATCGCGACTGTCGCACCCGACGCCGCCGGGAAGATCGTCACCATCCCGCACGGGATCGACCACGACACGTTCAACACCCGCTCCACCGACCAGGACTCCGTCGCGCTCGACGAGCTGGGGATCGACGGCCCGTACTTCCTCTACGCGGGCAACCTCGACCCCCGCAAGAACATCATCGAGCTGTGCCGAGCCGCCTCGAAGGTCTTCGACGAGACGGGGGTGCCGCTCCTGGTGTCCGGCGCTCCGGCGTGGGAGAGCGACGCGATCCTCGAGGCGGTCCGCGGAACCCGCGGCGTGCGCCACCTCGGCCGCGTACCGGATGAGGCGCTCGTCCCGCTGCTCCGGGGAGCGCTCGCCTTCTGCTTCCCCTCCACCTACGAGGGCTTCGGCTTCCCGGTCGTCGAGGCCATGGCGTGCGGCGTTCCCGTCATCTGCAGCGATCGCGGGTCGCTCGCCGAGGTGGCGGGCGGCGCGGCGCTGACGCTCACCGACATCGGCGCGACGGCGATCGCCGATCACATGCGCGAGATCGTCGCCGATCCGTCCCTCCGCAACGACCTGCGGAGCCGGGGTCTGATCAACGCTCGACGATTCCACTGGTCGGACTCCATCGCAGCGCATGCTCGCGTCTTCGAGGAGGCCGCGCGGTGAGGGTCACGATCGTCCACGCCTACAGCACCACCAACTCCGGCGACGGCCTGCTCGTCGAGGAGGCGCGGGAGCTGGTCCTCTCGGCCCTGCCGACGGCGGAGATCACGCTCGTCGCCCTCGATCCCGCGAGCTTCGACGAGGAGCTCTACGAGAGTGTCCTGCACCCCCTCACCGGCCGTGCCGGCAGCATCGGCAGCCTCGAGACGCTGCGACGCGGTGGGGTCGCGCTGCTCTCCGGCCGCCGGAGCGCCGGCTACGCCCGGGCGATCGCCGGGTCCGACCTCGTCGTCGGCGTGGGGGGCGGCTACCTCCGCACCAAGAATCCCGTCGAAGTCGTCAAGATGATGTGCACCAACTTCGTCCAGATGCCCCGGCGCGGCGACCGCGTTCCGTTCGTCTACCTTCCGCAGAGCATCGGGCCGCTCAATCTCGGGACCCGCCGTGTGATCGCGGCGCGACTGGCCCGCGCCGTCGGGGTCTTCGCCCGGGACGACCGCTCCGTCGAGGAGCTGTCCGGCCTCGCGAACGTGCACCGCGCTCCCGACATGGCCCTTCTGGGCCTCCCCGACGAGTTCGATCCGAGGACCGTCGTGCGGGCCGGAGCTCCCGGGCCCGTCGGGATCGTCGCCCGCGCGCTGTCCTCGAGCCGGTCGCGACGTGCCGCCTACGAGTCGCGGATCGACGCCCTCGCGCGCGATCCGGAGTCGGAGCTGCTCGCTCAAGCCACCGCTCGCGGCAACAACGATCCGCAGTTCTACGAGCGGCTCGGCCACGAAGGGCCTTTCCGCCTGCTCCGCGACGCGGTCGGCAGCGGAGTCGCGGATCGGCCGGCGGTCGTGGTCTCGGTCCGGCTGCACGGCAGCATCCAGACCATCCGCAGCGGCGTTCCGAGTGTCCATCTGAGCTACGAGCGGAAGGGCTGGGGTGCCTACGACGACCTCGGGATCGACCGGTTCGTGCACAACGCCTTCGACGCCGATCTCTCGCTCATCCGCGACCAGATCGCTGAACTGCGGGAGGACCCGTCCGACTACTGGAGGCGCGTCGGAGACTCCGTGTCGGCGCTGCGGATGCAGCGAGGACGACTCGTCGACCTCCTCGTCGACGCCTCCGGACCGGTCGGGCGCCCGTGAAGATCGTCTTCGCGAGCCACACCGCCGAGGTCGGGGTCTTCCGAGTGGGGAGCCACCACCTGGCTCGCGAGCTCTCGCGCCTCGGGAACACGGTGACGCACGTCTCGACGCCGTCCTCGCTCCTGCACGCGGGGCGCCTGCGGGACGCCACCGTGCGGGCCCGCTTCGGTCTTGCGCTGCGAGGTCCACGCACGGACGCGGCGGGCGTCGTGCACGCCGAACCGCTCACCGTCGCCCCACTGGGATCGCTCCCGGCGCGGATGCGGACGCCGTCTCTGCGGGTGCCGCTGCGGCCCTGGCGGGCGCCCAGTGGGGCGATGCGTCCTGATGTCCTCATCGTCGACCAGCCCCTGATGGGCGTGCCGCTCCTCGAGCTCCTGCAGCCGAAGCGTGTCGTCTACCGGCCCACGGACGCTCATTTCGAACCGGGGATGCGGGCGGCGGAGATCGAGCTCCTCGAGCGGGCGGACGCTCTCGTCGCCACGTCGGAGCCGGTGCTGCGCGCGGTCTCCGAGGGAGTGGCCGCGCCGGAGCGCACGCTGGTCCTCGAGAACGGAGTCGAGTACGAGCGGTTCCACGGTCTCGGTGCCGAGCGTGCGGGAGTCGTCTACCTCGGGGCGCTCGACCGCCGCTTCGACTGGGGAGGAGTCCGGATGCTCGCCTCGGCGTTCCCTGACGTCCCCTTCCGACTCGCCGGTCCGCTCCCGAAGAACGTGGAGACGCTGCCCGCGAACGTGGAGCTGCTCGGCGCCGTGCCCTACTCCCGGGCGCCCGCGCTGCTGAAGAGCGCCCGCGTCGGGCTGCTCCCGCTCTCGGACGACCCGGGCAACGCGGGTCGCAGCCCGATGAAGTACTTCGAGTACCTCGCCGCCGGCCTCAGGATCGTCTCGTCCGCCTCCCCTGCACTGCGAGCCCGCTCCGCCCCCGGCGTCTGGCTCTACGACGACCCTGCGGGCGCAGAGAACGGGCTGCGGTCCGCGCTGGAGGCTGCGGCGTCGGGACCCAACCGGGAGGGCTCGGTCTACGCGGAGCAGTACGGCTGGCACCGTCGCGCCGCCGACCTCGCACAGCTGCTCGACGCGGTGCTGGCGGCACCGCGCCGAGTGCGGCGCTGACGGCCCGTCCTCAGCGCCGCCAGCGGTCGATCGGGAAGGCGTCCAGCAGGGGCGCCGGATCCCACGCAGCCAGCGGGCGTCTAGGAGTGCAGCCGGATCCGCGTCGCGTGAGCCACGGCGGAGTCGAGATCATCGAAGAGGGTGTACTCCGACCCGGTCCGTCCTGTCCCCTCGAAGTAGTCCTGGTACGTGAACGGCGGCTCGGCGCTGAACGCCTCATTCGACTCCCTGCGGCTCGTTCATCGATTCAGCTCGGAATGCCGGAGGAAGCGGGGGTCTGCGCGGAGGCGAGCGAGCGTCGCCGCTCTCCTCCCCTTCCCGCCTCGTCCTCGACCTCGGCCTGCAGCGACGAGCGCCTCGTACACGGCGCCGTGCAGCGCTCCCACGAGGGAACGCTCGCGCTTGGACAGGTCGGGTCGCTCCCTCTCTCCGTGCCGGCGCGCTCGCTCGAGGCCCGCCTCCAACGCCGCCGGCGACACGAGGCCGTCGAACAGCTCCACCCAGCCGCTCCCGACCTCCGCGGCGAGGGCCCGCGTCGATCCGGTCGCCGGGACCAGGATCGTCTTCCGTGCGCCGAGGGCGAGCAGCGCGGCTCCGGAGTTGTAGAGGTACTTGTACGGCAGGGTGACGAGGTCCGCGCCTGCCAGGAGCTCGTCCAGCTCGGCGTCGTCGATGTGGCCGAGCCGCAGGTGGACGCGACCGTCGGCTCCGACCGCTCTGCGCACCTCGTCGGCGTACTCGGGGACAGCGGCCGCGCCGGCGATGACGAGTTCGCCGTCGGTGAGTGCGCTGAAGGCCGCGATCAGCTCCTCGAGTCCCTTGTAGGGCCGGATCTGCCCGAAGAACAGGATGCGCCGACCCGCTTCACGGGGGCCCGGGACAGAGGCCGACTCCGGATAGGCGCCGTGCAGGACGACGACTCCCCGGTCCAGGTCGTTCTCGTCGGACTCGTTCAGATAGATGCGGACGTCCGTGAGCCGGTCCAGCCAGCGCGCGAGGAGAGTCTCGACGGCACTGCCCGATTCGTGCGGTCGGAGGTTGTGCATCGTCACGACGACCGGCGTCCCCGACGCGAGCAGCCGGGCGATGAGCCCGAAGGCGAGGGCGGACTTCAGCCAGCGGCGCGGACCGCGCGGGGCACGGAAGAGGTACTCCGGCCAGTGCACGTGGAAGACGTCGTAGCGCCCGAGAAGGGCACGTCGCCAGGTGAACGCGACCGGTTCCACCGACGCCGGGAACGAACCGACGAGCAGCTCGATGTAGGGGTTGCTCGAGCCGGAGAAGTCCTTCACGGAGAAGAGCGCCCGGATCATTCGCGTGCTTCTCCTTCGTTCGTCTCTTCGGCGGACCGCCCCGGGCACCACGAGACGACCTGGGAGAGGGCACCACGGCCTGTGATCGGACCGCGACACGCCCGCTTCGGCGACGGAGCGGACGACCTCGGCCGGCGAGGGATGGTCTGACGCTACCAGTCGGGTTTCTCGAGGTCCGTCACCCGCCGCCCCCGTCAGAGTTCGGTGATGACGATCTCCGAGAAGCGAGTCACTCCTGCTGTCACCGATCCGAAGGTGAACCGCAGCCGGAAGTGCGTCGCCCACGCAGGAGCGACCCGGTTCCAGGTCGTCTGCTGATAGGTCTTTCGGAAGGGAGCCTGCGCGTTCGCGCCGGCGAGGTCGAGATTCGACACCGGGCGAGCGCTGCTCCGAGCGACGATCGGGATCCCCGACGAGGACACGCCGGTCACGGCGACGAAGGATTCGGACACGTACATCGTGCCCGTCGACGTGGATCCCGCGATGGTGAAGTCGACGCCGTACAGCAGCCCCGCTGTGACGGGGACGTCGATGGAGACCGCCGGACCGGGACCGCCGGCCACTCGGGTCATCAGCAGCTGGTTGCCGCTGGTGGTCAGCGTCATGGACGGGCTGGTGGTGCGGCTCGTCGCGTCGGCGCCGTTGAGGAACGCGTCGACGGGCGCTGCGAGAGAGAAGTTCCCGTCGACGAGCTTGTTCGCCGCCTTCGAATGCAGAATCGACCCCTGCCCCGAACCGCTGCCGTTCCCGTCCGAGGTGACGTGCTGGCTGATACGGACCTTCGCAGTGCCACCGGCGAGATATCCCGATTTCATCTGCGTATTGAACATCGACAGTTGATGGACCTGGATTCCGCCGCCCCACCCTCCTGCAGTGGTCTCGAAGAGGTAGTTGGCCACCGGGACCTGATGGAAGAAGAGGTGTCCGCCTGAGATCGAGATCTGCGCAGCTGTACTCGACCCGGTGACGAACTGCGAGAGCGTGGAGTTCGCGCCGCTCTCGTTGATCTCGATATGCGGCTGGTGCAGGATCACCCGACCCGCGTCGACCTTCACGGCCTGCACGCAGAAGTCGATCGACGTCGAGACGAAGTGCAGCTCGCCGTTCGGGTTGGCGTTGTAGACGCCGAGGGTGCTGGTGCCGATACCACCGCCGATGAACTTGATGTTCTCGCCGTAGTTGACTCTGCCTGCGGGCATGGAAACGGCCGTCCTGCAGCGGAAGATGTGGAAGTTGTAGAAGCTGATCAGGAACGCATCGTTCTCGAAGGACACGCCGGTCCCGAAGCCCGAGATCTCCAGGCCCCAGAGTCCGAGCCCGCGCGTGGTGGCGGCAGTCGTGCTGTCGGTGTTGAACAGGATTCCGGTGCTGGCCGTCGCGGACGCTCCCGGCCCCAGCAGACGGAGTCCGGTGATCGCCGCCCTGTTGTTGGGGTAGCCGGACGTGGCACTGCCGATCACCGTGAGAGCAGGACCGCTGGTGATGGCGGTCGCATTCAGCGGACCGCAGGTGAACTCGAGCGAGATGTACGAGGAGTCGATCACGAGGGTGCGCGTGATCTTGAAGCTCTTCGAGATCGTCAACGTGACCTCTTGGCGAGCGGCGACGAAATAGTCGATCGCGGCGCGGAGCTTGTCCTCGTCAGTGGTCCCGGCGAATTCGAGGTAGTTGTGGATTCCGTTGACGCGGGTCGCAGGTATAGTCTCGTCCGCGGCTTCCGCGGCGGGTGCGGCGACGACGGCGGCCGCGGCCGCGGCCCCTCCGTAGCGGAGGAACGTGCGGCGGGATCCGGGTCCTGTTTCGAGAGTCGTCGTCATCTCCTCATGCTCGGATCATCCCGCCATCGGCTGTCGACGGCCGCACCCCCCGACCGCGGAGGGAAGCAGAGGAGACTCTGTCGTTTTCCTGGAACGACGACGCGGATCCATGGTTCCGCCCCTAGAAGGGGGGCCCAAGGGGCGGATCCTTCTTCACGAGCGGCCGCTCTCACAGGATTGCAGGATCAGCAGCTTGCCGAACGCCAGCACCTGATAGACCACCGCCAGAGTCCACTCGCTCACCCGCCGCGGCTCGTCGACCGAGCCGACCGAGAACGGTGTGCGCAGGCAGCGAGACGCGATCGTGCGGACCCGGGTCACATGCGGAGTGGAGGTCATCAGTGCCACCGAGGTCCAGTCGTACTCCGAGGAGAGCGTGTTCAGCTCGGAGATCTCACCGCCCGTAGTGAACGGGGAGGGAGTGAAGCAGACGACTCTGACCTCCTCGCCGGCATCGCATTCGGCTCGGGCGAACGAACCGTTCTCCAGGCGCGGAGTCGAGAGCACGAGGGTGACATCCCGGTGCTCCTCGAGCAGAGCGAGCGCACGGCCGACCCTGCGATCAGTAGCAGGACCCAGCACCACGAGCGCATCGGCTCCCCCCACGGGATCGAGAACGGGGCGGACGAAGAGGGGCACCGCCACCGCGGCGAGCAGTGCGACGGCGAGGAGGACGGCGAGCCACGTGCGCCAGAGGATCCGCAGTGAGCGTGCGGCGGATCGATTCGGGACGACTCGTCGGAGGATCGTGCCGACCAGCGCCCCGACCGCCGTGCCCGCGAGAACCGAGAGGAGGCCGTACAGCACGCCACCGACCGACGGCGGAGTGACGATCATCTCGACGGTCGACGCCCCCTCGAGCAGCGCGAGCACTCCGAGTGCGGGGACGAAGGGTCGACGGCTGCTCGCCGCCACCAGCGCGGCTGCCGCCGCTGCAGCCGGTGAGGCGAGAGCGCAGACTGCGATCCCTTCTCCACCCAGGGCGTGGACGAGACCAGTCGGATCATGGGAGCGGGCGATCCGGACGAACTGCCGCGAGGAGTCCGATCCGAAGGGATCGGCGCAGACGAGCAGGAGCAGAAAGGCGAGGACCGCCGTGGTCCCGGCGACCCGCAGGCGCCACCGGCTCACCGGAGCCTCCCCGGCCGACCGTGTCACGCCCAGCAGCCCGCCTCCGCGGACGCGAGGCGATCGCGCTCGCGTGCGCGCCTGAGGACGGGAAGGACGGGGAGGTCCGAGAAGAGCGTCACAGGAGCGAACACTACCCAGGGGAAGGGACGAGGAGGACCTGAGCGGTCGGGCTTCCGCCGGATCCTCGCCGGCGGGTGGCACGCCGACAGGAGACGATGCGCAGGACTGCGGGTGGACGGGATCGCGACTCCGCCTCAAGCCCTCCGGGTCGGCCTCCGAGCCCGACGCCCCCGGGACCGCGTCCCCGGCGCCGCCTAGTCGTTGCCGAGGATGACGATGGCGGCAGTGGGGGGAAGCGCGTCCTCGTGATAGCGCTCGATCTCGTCGATGGCGATCGGGTCGGCCTGCTGGAGGAACTGGGTGAGGCGGGTGACCTCCTCGGTCTCGCCGATGGAGTCGGCGGCGCGGCGGAGGGCGTAGAGGGCGAGGAGGAAACCGCGGTTGGGTCCGTGGCGCCAGGGGATGGGGCCCTGGCCGCGCCAGCCGGCGGATCGCAGGAGGTCCAGACCGCGGTGGTAGCCGACGCGGGCGTAGGCGTAGGAGGGGAGGGCCGCGTCGATGCCCCAGACGCTGTCGGCGAGCAGTGCCCAGGCCAGCGGGGAGCGCGGGTGGGCGGCGGCGAGGGCGGCGAATTCGACGGCTCCCGGGTTCGCGTGCTTCGCGAGGGCCGCGGTGACCGCGGGCTCGTCGGGGAGGAGGGTCGGTTCGGGGCCCAGCAGGTTCTCGCCACTCATGCCTCCCAGGCTATCCCGCTCGGGGCTGTGCGGGTCCGGGGTCCGGCCGTCCGGCGCACGACGGTCGTCCCTCCACAGGGGCGTCAGCGGAGGGAGCCGGGCGGTTCGCCGGTCGTCGCCGTCGTGCGCGGGGGTGCCGCCGATAGCATCGACCCATGGCGACGAACCGCAGTGAAGTCGAGGCCTGGCTCACGGACATGGACGGCGTGCTGGTGCACGAGAACAAGGCGCTCCCCGGCGCGCCCGAGCTGATCCAGGAGTGGACCGATTCGGGCACGCCGTTCCTGGTGCTGACGAACAACTCGATCTTCACGCCGCGGGATCTGGCGGCGCGGCTGCGCGGGTCGGGGCTGCACGTGCCGGAGGAGCGGATCTGGACGAGCGCTCTGGCGACGGCGGACTTCTGCGCGTCGCAGAAGCCGGGCGGGAGCGCGTTCGTGATCGGCGAGGCGGGGATCACCACCGCGCTGCACGAGGCGGGCTTCATCATGACGGAGACGGCGCCGGACTACGTGGTCGTGGGCGAGACCCGCAATTACAGCTTCGAGGCGATCACGAAGGCGATCCGCCTGATCGTCGCGGGTGCGCGCTTCATCGTCACCAATCCCGATGCGACGGGGCCGAGCGCCGAGGGCGTGCTCCCGGCGACGGGGGCTATCGCGGCGCTCATCACGAAGGCGACGGGCAAGGATCCGTACGTCGTCGGCAAGCCGAACCCGATGATGTTCCGCTCGGCGATGAACAAGATCGGCGCGCACAGCGAGAACACCGGGATGATCGGCGACCGGATGGACACCGACATCGTCGCGGGCATCGAGGCGGGCCTGCACACCGTGCTGGTGCTGACGGGGATCAGCGACGAGGCCGAGATCGAGCGCTACCCGTTCCGCCCGGACGAGGTGCTGAGCGGGGTGCACGAGCTCCTGTCGTCGGAGCCGCTGGAGTCGGAGTTCCCGCCGGATTCGGCGGTCTGAGTCCCGGCGGCCCGGCAGCGGGCCGGGCGCCGGTTCCTGACACGGCACCGCGGCTCGCGGGGGTCAGAAGCGGACGTGCTGCAGCACCCAGGCGTGCATCGCGACGGCTGCCGCCGCCGAGGCGTTGATCGACCGGGTCGAGCCGAACTGCGTGATCTCGAGCACGGCCTCCGAGGCGGCGATCGCCTCCTCCGAGAGGCCGGGTCCCTCCTGCCCGAACAGCAGGAGGCAGCGCTCGGGGAGCCGGTAGGTCTCGAGCGGCACGCAGCCGGGGACGTTGTCGACGGCGAGGAGGGGCACGTCCGCCTCCGCGGCCCACTGCGCGAGGTCGGCCACCGTCTCGTGGTGCTGGACGTGCTGGTAGCGGTCGGTGACCATCGCGCCGCGCTTGTTCCAGCGCCGCCGGCCGACGATGTGGACGCCCTCCGCGCCGAACGCGTTGGCGCTGCGGACGATCGAGCCGATGTTCATGTCGTGCTGCCAGTTCTCGATCGCGACGTGGAACGGGTGCCGCGTGCGGTCGAGCTCCGCGACGATCGCGTCCATCCGCCAGTAGCGGAAGCGGTCGACCACGTTGCGCGCGTCGCCGCGCTCCAGCAGCTCCGGGTCGAGGCGGTCGTCCTCGGGCCGCTCCCCCTGCCAGGGGCCGACGCCGTTCGTGGTGAGCTCCACGGAGGCGGTGGGTCCGGTCGCGGGGGTCGCCTCGTTCTCCTGCACGACGAGCGATCCTACTGGGCGCTCCGCGGCTCGGCCGGGTGCACCGGGCCGGTGCCCGGCGGCATCCTCCGAGGCCCGAGGGACGGCGCGCGTCAGGCCGCGGGGGTGCCGGCGATGGAGCCGGTCAGCTCGCCGCCGCCCGCCCGGTCGACGAAGCAGTAGTAGCTGCGCTCGCCCGCGTCCCACTGCTCCTGGGTGACGGGGAACGCACCGGCGACCTGCACGTCGCCGTAGGTCTCGGCCGCGGCGACGTCCACGACGCCCTGCGCCTGGCAGAGCGAGGAGACGGTGACGGCCAGGGCGTCCTGGCCGGGGAACACCGCGTCGGTCAGCTCCGCGGTGGAGACGAGCTGGGCGGAGTGGGCCCCCGCGCAGTCCACGACGGTGAACTCCTCCGCCCAGACGGAGTCGAAGGGCTCGACGCACTCGCCGCCGAGGAGCGCGCTCCAGGCCCAGGTGCCGACGGGCAGCGGTCCGACGGTCGGGAGGGTCGCGGTCGGCGTGGGCGAGGGGGTCGGCTCCGCCGTGGGCGTCTCGCTGACGACCGGGACGGCCTGCGGCTCTGCTCGGCCGCCGGCGCTCCCGACGGCGATGCCGATCGCGAAGAGCCCGGCGAGGAGGATCACCGCACCCGCCGCGATCAGGCCGATCAGGAGCCGGCGTCGGCTGAGCGTGCGCCACGCGGGCGCTGCGGCGGGCGCCGAGTCGCGCTCGCGGCTCTCGGGTCGGGACCGGGCGGAGCGGCGCTTCCGCGGCGGAGCGGCGTTGACGTGGGCGGCCGCGGGAGCGGTGCGGAAGGGCGCGGGCTCGGCGCGGTCGGCGGGCTCGGCGGCCGGCTCGAGGTTCCACGAGTAGGCGCCGGCGGTCTCGCGCCACAGCTCCTCGTCGCCGCCGTCCTCGTCGGGCTCGTCCTGCGGAGCGACGACCTGCTCCCACACGGGCGGCTGGTCCCAGTCCCCTCGCGGGTCGGGCCACTCGTAGACGGCGGGCGGAGTCGGCTCGCGCGGAGTCGGCGGGGTCGCGCCGACCGGGCGTCCGTCGGCGGGGGAGGCGACGCCGGAGCGGCCCGCCGGGTCGACGTCGGTCGAGGATCCGGCATCGGGCTCGTCGTCCGGCCGGTGGGCGCTGCGCAGCCCGGCGGGGGCGGTCGGAAGGTCGGCGGGAGGGTCGGTGTGCGGCAGGACCGGGCGCACGGAGTCCGCCCCGCGGCGGTGCACCTCGGTGCGGCCGGCATCGGCGGAGGCGCCGGAGCCGGAGCCGTCGGCATCGTCGTCGAGGAGGGGAGCGAAGAACGCGTCGAAGGCGTCCTCGTCGGACACGTCCGCGTCGGAGGCACTCGTGTCGCGGGCAGTCGTCCCACCGGCACCCGCCTCGCGGACACCCGTCTCGCGGGCACCCGCCTCGTGCACTCCCATGGCGCGGGCTCCCGTGTCGGAGACTCCCGTGTCGTCGCCCGGAGAGCTCCGTCCCTCGGCGGAGACGCCGTCGCGGTCGGAGGAGCGCTCCGGCTCCACGACCGTTCCGCGGTCGGCGTCGGCGTCCTGCTCCTCCACCCGAGCGGAGTCGTCCGCGGGTTTCGGGAGGTCGCCGTCGGCCTCCTCGGCGGCGGGCGTCGCGCTCAGCACGGGCTCCCCCGGCCACAGGCCGACCGGAGCGGCAGGGGCACGGCGCGGCGCAGTGTCGGAGTTGCTGTCGCTGTCGCTGTCGCTCGACGACGGTCCGGCCGCGTCGGCGGAGGAGGCCGAGTCGCTCGCAACGCTCCGCTCCTCCGCTGACGCGTGGGCCTCGTCGGCTGCGGACTCAGCAGGACCGGACGTCCGCTCCGCGCGCGACTCCTCCACGGGAGGGACGGGGCGGGGCGAGTCGAAGATGCTCTTCAGGCGGCCGCCGCTGAGCTGCTGGAGCAGCCACTCGCTGCTGCCGACGGGACGCTCCGGCTCGGGTCGCTCCGGCTCGGCACGCTCCGGCTCGGCACGCTCCGGCTCGGCACGCTCCGGCTCGGCACGCTCCGGCTCGGAGGTCTCCGATCCGGCAAGCTCGGGCTCGCGGCCCTCGGACCCGCGGCGCTCCGGCTCCGGGTGCTCGCCGACTCCCGGGCCCCCGCCGCGTCCCCCCTCGTCGACCATCAGCTCAGGCCGAGGTCGGCCAGACCGATCGCGGCGAAGTACGGGTAGCCGGCGTCCTCGATGATCTCGCGGGCCCCGGTCGCGCGGTCGACGACGACGGCGACTCCTGCGATCTCGGCGCCGACCTTCAGCAGGGCCTCGATCGCCTTCAGCGGCGAGCCGCCGGTGGTGGACGTGTCCTCGACGACGACGACGCGCTTGCCCTCGAGGTCGGGGCCCTCGACCTGCCTGCCGCGGCCGTGGTCCTTGGGCTCCTTGCGCACGACGAACGCGTCGTAGGCGAGACCGCGGGCGGCGCCCTGGTGGAGGATCGCGGCGGCGATCGGGTCGGCGCCCATGGTGAGGCCGCCGACGGCGTCGACGCGCTCGATCGGCGCGATGAGGTCGAGCATGACCTGCCCGATCAGCGGCGCGACGCGGTGGTCGAGGCTCACGCGGCGCAGGTCGACGTAGTACGACGCCTTCTTGCCGCTCGTGAGGGTGAAGTCCCCATGGAAGACGGCATCGGAGCCGATGTACTCGATGAGCTGCTGGCGTGCGTCGGTCACGCGCCTACTCTACGGGGCGGCCCCTCCCCCGCTCGGGAGCGCGCCCGCTGCGGCGTGCTCGCCCGCCTCGTCGCCTCCTCCGCGGAACTGCGTCATGTAGAGCTCGTAGTAGGCACCGCGCTGCTTCAGTAGCGCCTCGTGCGCGCCCTGCTCGACGATCCGGCCCGACTCCATCACCAGGATGGTGTCGGCGTCGCGGATCGTGGAGAGCCGGTGCGCGATGACGAACGAGGTCCGGTCGGTGCGCAGCGCGTTCATCGCGTGCTGCACGAGCAGCTCCGTGCGGGTGTCGACCGAGGAGGTGGCCTCGTCGAGGATCAGCAGCGACGGGTTCGCGAGGAACGCGCGCGCGATCGTGATCAGCTGCCTCTCGCCCGCCGAGACGCTGCCGCCGTCGGCGTCCAGCACCGTGTCGTAGCCGTCGGGCAGCTGGCGCACGAAGCGGTCGACCATGGTGGCCTTCGCCGCGTCGACGATCTCCTCGTCGGTCGCGTCCAGGCGCCCGTAGCGGATGTTCTCGCGGATGGTGCCCTGGAAGAGCCACGCGTCCTGCAGCACCATGCCCACGCGCGAGCGCAGATCGCCGCGCGCGAGGCTCGTGATGTCGACGCCGTCGAGCAGGATGCGCCCTCCGGTGAGCTCGTAGAAGCGCATGACCAGGTTGACCAGCGTGGTCTTGCCGGCGCCGGTCGGACCGACGATGGCGACCGTCTGCCCGGGCTGCGCCGAGAAGGTCAGGTCCTCGATCAGCGGCTGCTCCGGGTCGTACGAGAACGAGACGCCCTCGAACTCCACGTGGCCGTCGGTGCGCTGCGGGAGCGACGCGGTCGCCGTCTCCGGCTCCTGCTCCTCGGCGTCGAGCAGCTCGAACGTGCGCTCGGCCGAGGCGACGCCGGACTGCAGCATGTTCGCCATGCTCGCCAGCTGGGTCACCGGCTGCGTGAACTCGCGCGAGTACTGGATGAACGCGGTCGCGTCGCCGAGCGTCAGCTGACCGGAGGCGACCCGCAGGCCGCCGACCACGGCGATGAGCACGTAGGAGAGGTAGGAGACGAAGGTCATCGCGGGCATGATCATGCCCGAGACGAACTGGGCGCCGAACGAGGCGGTGTAGAGGCTGTCGTTGCGGCGGTCGAACTCCTCGAGCATCTCGCGGTCGCGGCCGAAGGCGCGGACGATCTCGAGCCCGGAGAAGGTCTCCTCGATGTGGCCGTTGAGCGCGCCCGTGTTCTTCCACTGGGCGGCGAAGAGCTTCTGGGAGCGGGCGCCGATCACGCCCGCGATCACGCCCGAGAGCGGGATCGAGATCAGCGCGATCAGCGCGAGCTGCCACGAGACGATGAACATCATCGCGGCGATGCCGATGATGGTGAGCACCGACTGCACCAGCTGCGAGAAGGCCTGCTGCAGCGCGGTCTGGATGTTGTCGACGTCGTTCGTGACGCGCGACATCACGTCGCCGCGCTGCCGGGTGTCGAAGAAGCGCAGCGGGAGGCGGTTGAGCTTCGCCTCGATGTCCTGGCGGAGGCCGAAGACCACCCGCATCACGAGGCCGTTGAGGATGTAGCCCTGCGCCCACATGAGCACCGACGCGACGACGTACATCAGCAGCACGATGATGATCAGGCGGCCGAGGACCACGAAGTCGATGCCCGCGCCGGGCACGATGTCGGTCTTGGCCAGCATGTCGGCGAAGGTGCCGTTGCCCGAGGCGCGCTGCTGCTCGATGATCTGCTCGAGCGGGACGCCGGCGGGGAGCTGGGAGCCGATCACGCCGTTGAAGATCGTGTCCATCGCCTGCCCGAGGATCTTGGGCGCGATGACGGTGAGGACGACCGACAGCGAGACCAGGGCGACCACGAGGACCATCCGGGCGCGCTCGGGGCCGAGCAGCGAGAAGAGGCGCTTGGCCGAGGGCCAGAAGTTCTGCGCCTTGCGGGCGGGCGGCCCGTCCCCGAACATGCCGCCGTCGCCCTCGCCGGGCTCGAACTCGGGCTCGGGGGACGTCGTCTCCTCGGGGGCGGTGGTGTCGCGTGTGCGCGCCATCTCAGGACACTCCTTCGACGCTCAGCTGGGATTCGACGATCTCGCGGTAGGTCGCGTTCGTCTCGAGGAGCTCGTCGTGCGTGCCGCGGCCGACGACGCGGCCCGCGTCGAGCACGACGATCTGGTCGGCGTGGCGGATGGTCGACACCCGCTGGGCCACGATGATCACGGTCGCGTCGGTGGTGGCGTCGGCCAGCGACTCCCGCAGCCGCGCATCGGTCGCGACGTCGAGCGCCGAGAACGAGTCGTCGAACAGGTAGACCCGCGGCTTCGCGACGAGGGCGCGCGCGATGCAGAGCCGCTGGCGCTGCCCGCCGGAGACGTTGGTGCCGCCCTGCGAGACCGGCTCGTCGAGCCCGTGCTCCTTGCTCCGCACGAAGTCCTCGCCCTGGGCGATGCGCAGCGCCTCCCACAGCTCGGCGTCCGTCGCGTCGGGGCGGCCGAAGCGCAGGTTCGAGGCGATCGTCCCCGAGAAGAGGTAGGGGCGCTGGGGCACGAGCCCGATCACCTCGGCGAGCTGCGCCCGGTCGAGGGAGGAGACGGGCACGCCGTCGATCGTGACGGTGCCCTCCTGCGGGTCGAACAGGCGCGGCACGAGGCCGAGCAGGGTCGTCTTGCCGGCGCCGGTGGAGCCGACGACGGCCGTGGTGCGGCCCGGCTCCGCGACGATGTCGATGCCCGAGAGCACGGGGCGCTCGGCGCCCGGGTAGCCGAAGACGACCCCGGAGAACTCGACGCGGCCGCGCGCGGGCGTCGGGACTCCGCCCTCGGGCGTGGTGAGGCTGGTGCGGGCGTCGAGCACCTGCTGGATCCGCTCGGCGCAGACGACCGCGCGGGGGATCATCATCACCATGAAGACGCCCATCATCACGGCGGTGAGGATCTGGAGGAGGTACTGCAGGAACGCGGTGAGCGAGCCCACCTGCATCTGACCTGCGTCGACCCGCTGCCCGCCGAACCACAGCACGGCCGCGGTGGCCAGGTGCAGGATCATCATGATCGCGGGGAACATCAGCACGAAGATGTTGCCGACCTTGATCGACACCTCGGTGATCGCCGCGTTGGCCTTGCGGTACCGCTCGGACTCGAACGGCTCGCGCACGAAGGCGCGCACCACGCGGATGCCCGTGATCTGCTCGCGGAGCACGCTGTTGATCCCGTCGATCCGGTCCTGCATGAGGCGGAACAGCGGCAGCAGCAGGAACACCAGGAAGCCGACCACGACGAACAGCAGCGGCACCGACACCCAGACCAGCCAGGAGAGGCCGGCGTCCTCGCGCAGGGCGAAGACGATGCCGCCGACGCACATGATCGGCGCGGAGACCATGAAGTTGAGTGTCATCAGCACGAGCATCTGCACCTGCTGCACGTCGTTCGTGCCGCGGGTGATCAGGGTGGCCGTGCCGAAGCCGCCGACCTCGAGCCCGCTGAGCGAGTCGACGCGGCGGTAGACGTCGCGGCGCAGGTCGCGGCCGACGGACATGGCGGTGCGGGCGCCGAAGTAGACGGCTCCGATCGCCGCGGCGACCTGCACGACGCAGACGCCGAGCATGGTCATGCCGGTGCCCCAGATGAAGTCGGTGTCGCCGCGGCCGATGCCCTGGTCGATGATCTCGGCGTTGAGGCTCGGCAGGTAGAGCGCGGCGAGCGTCGCGACGAGCTGCAGCACGACGACGGCGGCCACCCAGCGCGCGTAGGGCTTCGCGTAGGCGGAGGCGAGGCGGAGCAGGATCATGGGTCCTCCGGAGGGGCGGAGCAGGAGCGGGAGGGGAGGGGACCGGGCTGGGGAGCGCGGAGCGCCGGAGAGCCCGTCGGGCCCGCACGGCGCGGGCGGCGGCGGCGTCCGGACGGCACGACGAACGGCCGGTCGGGACGGCGCTAGACAACCATCGACCACCGACACCGGTTCCGCAATCCGCCGAGGGGATGACTCCCCCGGCCCGCGGCCGCCGGGACGCGCGGAGGACGCGCAGGAGACGTGTCGGCGGCGGCTCCTACACTTCCAGGATGCGCATCGCCACCTGGAACGTGAACTCCATCCGGGCCCGCACCGGCCGCGTCGTCGACTGGCTCCTGCGCGAGGACGTGGACGTCCTCGCCATGCAGGAGCTCAAGTGCAAGCCCGAGCAGTTCCCGCACGAGGCCTTCGCCGACGCCGGGTACCACGTCGAGATGGTCGGGCTCAGCCAGTGGAACGGCGTCGGCATCGCCTCGCGCCTGCCGATGGAGGACGTGCAGATCGGCTTCCCGGGCATGCCCGGCTTCGCGAAGGAGGCGGCGGCCGACGGCTCCTACCCGCTCGAGGCCCGCGCGATCGGCGCCACGGTCGACGGCGTGCGCGTCTGGAGCCTCTACGTCCCGAACGGCCGCGCGGTCGACGACCCGCACTACCTCTACAAGCTCGAGTGGCTCGCGGCCCTCGAGGCGAGCACCCGCGAGTGGCTGGCCGCCGAGCCCGACCTGCCGCTCGCCCTGGTCGGCGACTGGAACGTCGCGCCGCTCGACAGCGACGTGGGCGACCCGAGCCTCGGCCCCGGATCCACGCACGTCTCGATCCCCGAGCGCGCCGCCTTCGCCGCCTTCGAGGACGCGGGCCTGCGCGACGTCGTCCGCCCGCTCGTGCCCGAGGGCTACACCTACTGGGACTACAAGCAGCTCCGCTTCCCGCGCAACGAGGGGCTGCGGATCGACTTCGTGCTCGGCTCCCCCGCGTTCGGCGAGCTCGTCACCGGCGCCTCGATCCACCGCGACGAGCGCAAGGGCGACGCCCCGAGCGACCACGTCCCGGTGGTGGTCGACCTCGACCTCGAGACGACCCTCGACGACGACCGCCCGATGATCTTCTGAGCATGGCCTCGTCGAAGAAGAAGCGCGCGCGGGCCCAGGCCGCCTCGGCCGGCGCCGCTGGGACCTCGTGCTCTCGATCCTCGGCTGCCTCGCCCTCGGCCTGCTCACGATCGTGCTCGGCTACCTCGCCGCGATCCTCTCGGTCTTCCCCGCGCAGTGCGAGGGCCAGAACTTCGCCTGCGACTTCGACCGGATCGACTGGGGCGTCTCGATCGCGCTGATCGGGCCGCCCGCGCTGACGCTGATCGCCGTGGCCGTGACGGTCGTGCGCTACCTCGTGGGCCGACGCGCGTTCCTCGTGCCGGTCATCGGGTTCGTGCTCTGCATCGCCACCGCGTTCCTCGCCTCCTCGCTCGTGACGAGCTCGATCCCCGGGTCGGCGCTGGTCTAGCACCGACCCGGGGGGCGCGTCAGCGGTCGGAGCGGTCGGCGCTGGTCCAGCACGGACCCGGAGGCGCGTCAGCGGTCGGCGTGCTCGGGGCTGGTCCAGCACCGACCCGGAGGCGCGCGAAGGCGAGGTCAGCCGCAGGCGGGCTCGTCGTTCAGCGTGACCGCGGTGGGGTTGATCATCGGGGTCACCCGCACGGTCTGGTCGCCGAAGCCGGAGGCGTCGCCGGCGCTGAACTGCACGTCGAACGTCTCGGACTGGCCGGGCGAGAGCTGCACGGCGACCTTCGAGACGGGACGGCCGAGGTCGTCGAGGCTCTCGGGTCCGTAGCCGGTGCCGTCGGCCCAGGCCGCGCTCGACACCGTGGTCCCGGGAGGGCCGTAGACGTAGATGTTGGTGACGAAGTCGCCCAGGGGGTACGCACCGCGCCCGCCGGCCGCGGCGACGTAGCCGGGCAGCGTCCGAGCGACCGCCTTCGAGATCGTGTTGGTCACGGTGACGGAGGTGGTGAAGACCGCGCCCGAGGCGGCGCACCGGCCCGCGCTCGACTGCGTGACCGCCGTGCTCAGGTAGTAGTCCATCTTCGAGCCGCCCGAGGCGTCCTGGAAGAACACTCCGGTGGTCGTGCCGTCGGTCGTCGTCTGCGGCAGGACCCCCGCGATCGGCGTGGGCGCGAGGAGCGCCTGCTCGTCGGCGTCGGAGCTGTAGGCGAGGATGCGGCTCTCGTCGACCGCCTTCACGATCGCCGGGAGCATCTTCGTCGGCTCCATCTCCCCGCCGAGGATCTTGCCCAGGACCGTCGCGCTCGCCTCCGAGAAGAACTCGTCGGTGCGCTCGGCCACGACCGACTCCGGGTAGCGGAAGTAGACCTCGTTGAGCAGGGTCGAGACGGTGTTCTCGCTCGTGAGGACCGTGCCGTCGGTGAGGGTCACCGGCCCGGTCGAGCCGAGGAGGTAGGAGAGGGCGACGGGGTCGATCGCGAGGACGCCGTCGATCCTCTGCTCGGGGAACTTCTGCGCCCAGAACTGTGAGGCGATCGAGGCGGCCGTCGGGAAGTCGGGGCGGCTGGTCGAGACGTTGAAGGTCGTCGCCATGTTCTCGCCGATGGTGTCGAGCGCGCTCTGGTCGACGGTGACGGGCGCCAGACCGCGGAAGTCGCCGCTGCCCAGCTGACGGCCGATCGAGATCGCGCCGCCGTCGACGTCGAGCTGCATCACCGACGACGCGCCGCCGCCCAGAGCCTGCGACTCCGCCAGGTTCTGGAACATCACCAGGTAGTGGCGCGGGCCGGAGGCTCCGAGGGAGTCGGGGAGGATCGCGGTGAGCGGCTCGACCTGCTCCATCGCCGCGGTGGCGGTGGCCAGCTGCGGAGTGAAGGAGTCGAGCGCGGAGGCGACCTGCGGCACCAGCGCACCGCGGTCGATGCCCTCGACGCGGGTCTGCGCCGCGTCGACGACCTCCTTGGCGACGGTGATCTTCTGCGAGAGCTCGGTGATCGCCGCGAGGTCGACCCTGCCGTCGACGGGCTTGAGGATGTCGAGCGAGGTCGTGGAGAGCGGCGTGACGATCCGGCCGGAGACGTCGTCGGCGATCTCGGTCGCGGCGCGGACCGCGGACAGGTTCGGCCCGAGGACGGGCACCACCTCCATCACCCGCCACACCGGGTCCTCGGTCTCGTCGCGCGCCTCGCCGGTGAGGGTCGCGATCCGGCCCGCGGTCTCCTCCGCACCGGAGGTGTCGAACGTCGTCAGCCTGTCCGTCACCTGCGACACCAGTGGGATCGCCTCGGTCAGCTTGTCGCGGACGGTCATCGCCTTGTCGTAGGTGCGCACGCCGAGGAGCACCGCGACGACGGCGCCGATCAGCAGGACCAGGAGGACGATCAGCGTGATCCAGAGGCCGCGACGGCGGCGCGGCCTGCCGCGGGTGGAGCGGTCGGCGGACGTGGTGGTGCTCATTCGAGAGAGCCTAAGCGACGGTCGGCGGAGTGCGACCGGGCCCGCGCCACCGGCCCCGTCCCAGGACGAGGGACACGCGACGCGGATGCGCGGGCCGTCCGGCGCCTCCGCCGGGCCCGAGCGGGAGCCGGGGATGCTGCTCCGCTCAGCCCAGCAGGAGGGACACCCCGATGAGCACGGGCACCGCGGCGACCGTGGTCACGAGGGCCGTGTCGCGGGCGACGGCGACGCCCCGGTCGTAGCGCGAGGCGAAGGTGAAGATGTTCTGCGCGGTCGGCAGCGCGGCGGTCACCGTCACCACGAAGAGGTGCTCGGAGTCGAGGTGGAACGCGAAGCGCCCCAGCAGCAGCGCGACCGCCGGCATCACCAGCGACTTGAGCACGGAGGCGACGACCACCTCGACCCGCGCCGGCCCCGCCTCCAGCGGCCGCTGCCCGCGCAGCGACATCCCGAAGGCGATCAGCACCAGCGGGATCGACGCGTTGCCGATGATCGAGAACGGCTGCAGCACGGGCGCGGGCAGCTCGACGCCGGTGAGGGCGACGACGAGGCCGAGGGCGGAGGCGATGATCATCGGATTCCGCAGCGGCTGCGTGAGGATCGCGCCGACCGAGGTCCGCCCGCTCGTCGAGACGTCGAGCAGCGTCAGGATCGTCGGCGCGAGGACGATCAGCTGCAGAAGGAGTGTCGGGGCCACCCACTGCGGATCGCCCAGCACGTAGATGGCGACCGGCAGCCCGATGTTGTTGGCGTTGACGTAGGAGGAGGCCGCGGTCCCGATCACCGTCTCCGGCAGCGGGCGGGGGAAGAGCAGCCGCGAGGCCAGCACGTAGAGCAGGGCGACGGTCAGCACCGTCAGGAGCGAGACGAGGAGGAACGAGGAGAAGAGGACGGAGACGTCGGCCCGCGACAGCACGGTGAACAGCAGCGCCGGCGTCGTGACGAAGAAGGCGATCCGCGACAGGATCAGTCGGCTCTCAGGCGGGACGATCCGGAACCGCGCGATCAGGTAGCCGACCGCGATGACGACCCCGATGATCGAGAAGCCGGTGAGCACGCCCTCCACGCCGCCGCCTCCCCGCCGCGGCCCGTCCGCTGTCGCGCCTCCACCCTAGGCAGTGGCCGGGGCGTTGCAGCGCCGGCGCGACGCGCCTACGGTGTGCGGCATGCCGCATCTCGAGGTCCCCGGCGCGAGCCTCCACTGGGAGGCGGACGGCCACGCCTCCGCGCCCGCCCTGCTGCTCGTGCACGCGGGCATCGCCGACCTGCGGATGTGGGACCCGCTCGTCCCCGACCTCTCGCGCGACCGGCTGGTGGTCCGCTACGACGTCCGCGGCGCGGGCGGAACGAGCACGGAGGACGTGGAGTACGACCCGCGCCGGGACGCCCTGGACGTGCTCGACCACCTCGGGGTCGAGCGCGCGGTGGTCGTCGGCTGCTCGCGGGGCGGGACGCTCGCGCTCGACCTGGCGCTCGAGCATCCGGAGCGGGTGACCGGCCTGGTCGTGATCGCCCCGGGCCTGGCAGGCTTCGACTACCCCGCGCTGACGGCGGAGGAGGAGCGCCGCTTCGGGGAGGTCGAGGCGCTGGAGCTCGCGGGCGAGCGGGAGGCCGCGGCGATCGTCGAGGCGGAGCTCTGGGCCGTGGGTCCCGACCACTCCGCGGACGACGTCGCTCCGGAGTTCCTCGCGCGGGTCCGGGAGCTCGCGCTCACGGGCGTCGGCCACGAGGAGGAGGCCCCCCGCCCGATCGAGCCCTCCGGGCCGGCGGGCGAGCGGCTCGGGGAGATCGCCGTGCCGACACTCGTCGTGGCGGGCGCGCACGACCTCTCGGAGTCGCTGCCGGTCTGCGAGCACCTCGCCGCCGAGGTGAGCGGTGCCGAGCTGCACGTGCTCGAGGACGCGGCGCACCTGCCCGGCCTCGAGCACCCGGAGGAGTTCCTCGCGGTGCTGCGGCCGTGGCTGGAGCGCCACGGGATCTGATCAGGCCACGGCGGCCAGGTCGAACGCCCAGTCCACGTAGAGCTCCGGCGGCTCGCCCTGCTCGACGAGGTCGATCCGGTCGAAGCCGGCCTCGACGCAGGTCGCGCCGGCGTCCAGGTCGCTCTCCGCCACGAAGGCGTGCACGAAGCGGGGCACGGGGAACGCCGCCGCCTCCTCGAGCAGCATCCGCACGGAGGCCGCGGTGATGCCGCGGGCGTGCGGAGCGATGCTCCACGCCGCCTCGTAGGCGACGACGCCGCGCGAGCAGCCGTACCAATAGCCGATGGAGCCGACGGAGAGTCCGTCCAGCTCGACCACGTAGAAGAACGCGTCGCCGTCCGCCCAACCGCGCAGGTAGCGGTCGTGGCGCACGAGGATCTCGCTCTCGCTCTCGAGTCCGCCGCCCGCGTGCGCGAGGATGTCGCGCAGGACGGAGGCGTCCGCCTGCGGCCAGGGGAGCAGGCGGAGGTTCTCGGGGTGGTGGTCGATGCTGGCTGTTCTCTGGTCGCTTCCGGGTTCGGGTCCCGTCACGCGCTCCGATCCTCTCTCTCAGGATGGCTCGCCGATCGAGCGCGCCGCCAGGGTGTTCGGCGCGCCTGTCCGATCGGATGTCTCCGCACTCGGGATGCGGACACGGTGTCGCCCCATTTTCGACCCGATCAGGGGAGGGAAACGGAAGCGGTGAGGAATCTAGCCCCGGACGGGGGGTGGCACCTGCACAACACCTGGGCAGCCGCTGACCGCGGGGCCTCCGAGGGGCGGCGGAGACGTGCGCCCGCCCCCGCGAGATCGCCGCTTCGCTCCGCTGAGACGCAAGAAAAGCGCGCGCACGAGCCCATACGCTCGGAGTCGGAGCGCGTTCCGCTCCTGCAGCCCCGTATCACCAGCGTGAGGAGGATCACCATGTCGCAAGCCGTGCAGAGCACCGTCGTCGGAGAACCCGAGGTCGTCGAGGACCGCGTGGAGGAGTCCGCCGCCTGGCTCGACCTGAAGGCGGCCGCCGCCGCGCTGCAGCCGCTCCAGTCCCAGGACGGCTCGCTCGCCGGGCCCGAGAGGCTCGAGGAGGCGCGCACCCTCGTCGAGCGGATCGTCGCCGGCGTCCGCACCCTCGCCCCCGCGTTCCCGCACGACGGCGCGTACCTCGACGCGCTGGTCGTCGACCTCGAGCGCTGGAGCGCCGACGGCCTCGGCCTGCCGGACTTCCTCGACTCGCTCACCGCGTTCCAGCCGCAGCTCGAGCGCGTCGACGGCCGCCGCCACCTCGTCGTCTTCCCCATGTACACCCAGAACGGCAGCCGCGACCGCCACGTCGAGGCCGTCCTCGTCGAGGTCGTCTGGCCGCGGTTCGTCGCCGAGCTGGAGGCGGGGGACTACTCCAACGCCCTCTTCGTGCCCGTGCGCTTCGTCGACTTCACCGCCGGCTACGACACCGACAGCGCCGTGCTGTTCCCCGAGACGGTCGCGATGCGCTCCGTCCCGTCCTTCACCTGGGGCGCGATCTTCGCCGACCGCGAGGCGGCCCGGTTCCGCCGCGTCGTCACGGAGGCGGCCCGGATCACCCGTCTCGAGCTCCCGGAGGACGCGCAGCGCCTGCTGGCCGACCAGCGCCTGGCGGAGGAGTCCTTCGTGATGTGGGACCTCATCCACGACCGCACCCACATGCGCGGCGACCTGCCGTTCGACCCGTTCATGATCAAGCAGCGGATGCCCTTCTTCCTCTACTCGCTGGAGGAGCTGCGGTGCGACCTCACCGCCTTCCGCGAGGCCGTCGCCATCGAGCGCCGCCTCGGCGCGCTCGACCGCCGCGACGACGAGGAGGAGGCGCTGGCCGAGCGCTCGCGCTTCGTGCAGTACGCGATCCTGTTCGACCGGCTCTTCCGCTTCCCGCTCACCGGGTCGCGGGTGCGCAACTACGACGGCCTCGGCGGCCAGCTGCTCTTCGCCTGGCTGCACCAGCACGGCGTCCTGCACTGGACCGACACCCGGCTGGCGTTCGAGTGGGACGGCGTCGCCGACGTGGTCGTCGCCCTCTCGGACGCGATCGACGAGCTCTACTGGCGCTCGATCGACCGGCCGAAGACGGCGCACTGGCTGGCCGCGCACGAGCTGATCGCGGCCACTCTCACTCCGCACCCCGCCTCCGCCTGGGCCCGCGGGCTCCCGGACGAGGTGCTGCTCGGCGCCCCGCGCGGCCTCACCGACGCGGTGCTGGACGACGAGTTCCCGCTGTCGATGTTCTACGAGGCCCTCGGGAGGAAGATGGGCGACGTCATCGCCTCGACCCGGGGCATCACCGGCCGGGACTGACGTCGCGCCCGGGAGGCGGCGCGGTGCGCTCCTCCGCCTCCCGGGGCCCCGTCCGACCGGCGTCGGTTAGCGTGGGGCGCATGCCCTCAGGTGACGGAGCCGCGGACCCGCTCGACGCGGGCTGGATCCGGCGAGCGCCGAGCCGGGCCGGATACGTGCGCGACGCGGTCACCGCGGGGATCCTGCTGGTGGCGACGATCGTCTCCGTCGCGCTGTACTCCTCGGCGGGCTTCCCGGACGCGGCGCACCCCGTCGTCAGCGCCCACTGGGCCGTCCTGATGACCCTGCCCCTCGCGCTGCGCCGCCGGTTCCCCGCGAGCGTGGCGGCCGGGCTCTCCGTCGTCTACGCGCTCGGGATCGTGCTCCAGGTGCCGGAGTCGCTCTTCGGCCAGATCTGCCTGTTCCTCGCGCTCTACACGGTCGGCGCGTGGGGCCGGAACCGGCGCACGGCGCTCGTCGTCCGAGTGGCGATCGCGGTCGGGATGCTGGGCTGGCTGCTCACCACCCTCGCCACGGGCGAGTACTTCGGCAGCTCCGTGCCGGTCGACGACTCCCCGGGCCTGCTCTCGCCCTACGCGGCGGAGTCGGCCCTCGCGGTCGTGTCGAACCTGCTCTACTTCGGCAGCGCCTACGTCTTCGGCGAGGCGTCGTGGCAGTCGGCCCGCCGGCTGGAGGCGCTCGAGACGCGCACGGCCGAGCTCGACGACGAGCGGGAGCGCTCCTCGCGGCAGGCCGTGTCCTCCGAGCGGCTGCGGATCGCGCGCGAGCTGCACGACGTGGTCGCGCACCACGTCAGCGTGATGGGCGTGCAGGCGGGAGCGGCGCGGCGGGTGCTGGCGCGGGATCCGGAGCGGGCGGCGGCCTCGCTCAGCGCCATCGAGGGCGACGCGCGCTCGGCGATCGAGGAGCTGCACCGCATCCTGGTCGCGCTGCGCGCCGAGGACGCGGTGCCGAATCCGCTCACCGACGCCGCGTCCACCCGTGGGGTGGCCCAGCTCGAGGAGCTGGTCGCGGCGTCCAGCGGGTCGGGCCTGCCCACCGTCTTCCTCACCCTCGGCACGCCCCGCGAGATCCCCGCGACGGTGGGGCTCAGCCTCTACCGCATCGCGCAGGAGTCGCTCACGAACGTCCGCAAGCACGCGGGGCGCGGCGCGCACGCCGAGGTGCGCCTCCGCTACGCCCCCGACGCGGTCGAGCTCGAGATCGCCGACGACGGCGGGTCCGGCCCGCACCCGAGCGCTCCCGCCTCCTGCGGACTGGGGCACACCGGCATGAGCGAGCGCGCGGCCGCGGTCGGCGGCTGGATCGAGATGGGGCCGAGGGGCGGAGGGTACCTCGTGCACGCCCGGGTGCCGCTGTCCCCCGTCCGGGCGAGCGTGCCGGACGCCGACGACCCGGTACCGTCGTCGGAGACGTCGCGGGGGCGTCAGGAGCGAGCGAGCGGGGGCCGCCCATGACCGAGCACGTGCGCGTGCTGCTCGTCGACGACCAGGAGCTCGTCCGCGTGGGCTTCCGCATCATCCTCGAGTCGGAGCCGGGGATCGAGGTGGTCGGCGAGGCCCGCACCGGGTTCGAGGCCCTGCAGCGCGCCTCCGAGCTGCGCCCCGACGTGATCTGCATGGACGTGCAGATGCCCGGCCTCGACGGCCTGGCCGCGACCCGCGAGATCGTGGCCGACCCGCGCCTGTGCTCGCGGGTGCTCATCCTCACCACCTTCGACCGCGACGACTACCTCTTCGAGGCGCTCTCGGCCGGCGCCAGCGGGTTCCTGCTCAAGAACGCGTCGCCGGAGGAGCTGGTCGAGGCCGTGCAGGTGGTCGCCCGCGGCGACGCGATGCTCGCCCCCGACGTCACCCGGCGCGTGATCGAGCGGTTCGCGTCCGTGCCCGAGCGCACGCCGGCCGCCGCCGACCACTCCGGAGTGGCCGATCTGACGGACCGCGAGCGGGAGGTGCTCGTGCACCTGGCGCGGGGCTGGTCGAACGCCGAGATCGCGGCCGAGCTGTTCGTGGGCGAGGCGACCGTGAAGACGCACGTCTCGAAGATCCTGATGAAGCTCGGCGTGCGCGACCGGATCCAGGCGGTCGTGTTCGCCTACGAGCACGGGATCGCGGTACCGGGGCGCCCCTGAGCGGTCGGCCGGGCGGTCAGCGCCGGGACTGGCTCGAGGCCGGGCGCGGCGGGGTGCGGCGGACGAACTCCATCCGGATCTCCGGCACGATCTTCCGGTCGAGCACGACCGTCATGTAGCGGCCGTCGACGCGGGCGCCGATCGCGACCACGTCCGGATCGGTGTCCACGCGGTAGCCGCGCAGCGCCTCCCCGTCCACGATCACCGGGACGCCCCGCACGACGTCCTCGTCGCGGAGGGCGGCGGCGACCACCGGCATCCCGCCGCGGCGGCTGCGCACGCGGCCCGGGAAGGTGTTGCGGAGCACGTCGCCCATGTGGGCCGCGAGGCGGGACTCCAGGGGCCGGCTGCGCTCGGCGGGGATCGGCACGGAGGTGCGGACCGCCTCCCAGAGCACCGGGTACCGCATCCGCGTCACCTGGTCGACCATCCACGGCGGCAGGTGGTCGTTCTCGGCGCGCTCGATCGCGCGCTTCTGCTCGGGGGTCAGCGGGACGTGGTTGACGGGGTCGGCGCGGTTGCGCGGGTTCTTGTAGAACGAGTACGAGAGCGAGATCTCGACGAAGCGGCCGAGCGCCATCGTCTGCGCCGCGGCGAACTCCTCCAGCCTCGGCTGGGGCGCGAACGCGAGGACGGGATCGCCGAAGCGAGCCGCGATCTCGTCCACCCCGGGAGGGGCGGGCATGTCGCGGACAGCTCCCGTCGTGTCCATGCGCATACGTCAAGAGTGGCCTGCCTCCCAGCCGATACCAACTTCTTGACGGAGATCGGCTTTCGGGTCGTCGTCCTTTCACCTGCCCGAAACATGCGGGAGGCAGGAGGGGTGTCTCGGCGGGCGCCTCCGGGGCTCCTCCGGGCGGCGGGCTGCGAAGATGGAGGGATGAGCGCTCTGCACGATCCCGACGTCCGCGGCTTCGCCTCCGACAACTACTCCGGAGTGCACGACGAGGTCCTCGCCGCGATCGCCGCGGCCAACGGAGCGCACCAGATCGCCTACGGCGAGGACGTCTACACCGAGCGCCTGCAGGAGGCGTTCCGCCGCGAGTTCGGCGAGCAGGCCCAGGCCTTCCCCGTCTTCAACGGCACGGGCGCCAACGTCACCGGCCTGCAGTCGATGCTGCCGCGGTGGGGCGCCGTCGTCTCGGCGGGCACCGCGCACATCACCTCCGACGAGGGCGGAGCGCCGGAGAAGGTCGGCGGGATCAAGATCCTCACGGTCCCCACGCCCGACGGCAAGCTGACCCCGGCGCTGGTCGACCAGGAGGCGTGGGGCTTCGGCGACGAGCACCGCGCCCAGCCGCTCGTGGTCTCGATCACCCAGTCCTCCGAGCTCGGCACCGTCTACACCCCGGAGGAGGTGCGCGCGCTCGCCGACCACGCGCACGGCCTCGGCATGCGGCTGCACATGGACGGGGCGCGCATCGCGAACGCCGCGGCCGCCCTCGGCCTGCCCCTGCGCTCCTTCACGACCGACGCGGGCGTCGACGTGCTCTCGTTCGGCGGCACCAAGAACGGCATCCTGCTCGGCGAGGCGATCGTCGTGCTCGACCCCGCGGCCTCGACCGGGCTGACCTTCCTCCGCAAGACCAACATGCAGCTCTCCTCCAAGATGCGCTTCATCTCGGCGCAGCTGCTCGCCCTGCTCGGCGACGGCGGCGAGGAGGAGCCCCTGTGGCTCCGCTCGGCCCGGCACGCGAACGCCATGGCGGCGCGCCTGCGCTCGGGGCTCGAGGAGGCGATCGCCGCCGGCCGGATCACCGGGCTCGAGTTCACGCAGCAGACCCAGGCCAACGCGGTGTTCGCGACGCTGCCGCCCGGAGTCGCGGACCGGCTCCGCGCCGCCTACCGCTTCTACGACTGGAACCCGGCGACCGGCGAGGTCCGCTGGGTCTGCTCCTTCGACACGACGGAGGACGACATCGACGCGTTCACGGCCGCGATCGAGCGCGAGCTGGCCGCGTGAGGGCCCGCCTCCCGCGCCTGGCGACGGTCGGCGCCGCGCTCGCCGTTCTCGTCGCGCTGACGGGCTGCACGTCGGCCGAACGCTCGGACGTCGCGGCCACCCCGTCGGCGTCCGAGACCGTCGCTCCGACTCCCTCCGCGACTCCGACGCCCTCGCCCACGCCCACGGCCTCGACCCGCCTGGGCTGCGACTCCCTCCTCCCCGCCACGCGGGCGGCCTCGGCGCTGGGGGTCTCCCGCAGCGCTCTCGAGGGCAGCCGCGAGGTGACGACGCGCTCCTCGGGCGAGCTGATCCGCGAGGCCGCGGAGGAGAACGGCGGAGTGCTCCGCTGCGCCTGGTACGACGAGGACGCCTCGATCACCGCGGCCGCGGTCGACGACGCCGCCGAGGCCTTCGCCGGCCGTCCGGGCCCGCGCCTCGAGACCGCCGTCGAGGCCTACGGCTCCTGCACCGACGGCAGCTGCGACCTGGACCTGCTCGCCGGCGCCACCTGGGTGACGCTGCAGCTGCGCGGCGCCCCCGCGGCCGTCGACCTCGCCGCGCTGGCGACCGGCACCGCCTCCGCCGCGCTCGGCACCCTCGACGAGCCGGTCACCGCGACGGCGCCCGTCTGCACCGAGGTCCTGACGGCCGAGCAGCTGTCCGGTGCCGCCGGTCTCGCGCAGGCGACCGCGGGGACGGGGACCGGGACGCCGACCACCGCGTCGGCCGCTGCCGCCGCCCGGGCCGGGTACGCCTCCTGCAGCTGGAGCGACGCCTCCAGCGCCGCCTACTCGGGCGTGACGGTCGACGCGCTCCCGAACGGCGACGACGGCTGGCGGAACCTCTCGCTGACCTCGGGCCTGGCGATCCCGCTCGAGCCGCTCGACGGCTTCGGCGAGAAGGCCCTCACCGGCTGCGCGGCGGGCGTCTGCGAGATCGACGCGCTCGCCGACGACGTGTGGTGGCGCGTGACCGTCACCGGCGACGCGGCGAAGGCCGAGGCCGTCGCCCGCGCCGTGCTCGCGAACGCCTGACCCGGGCACCCCGCTCCTCCTCCGCGAGCGGGTCAGCGCCAGTACTCGTACCAGGACGACTCGCGGCAACCGAGGGACGCGTAGAGGCGGCGGGCGCCGGCGTTCTCGGCGAGCACCTGGAGCCAGAAGCGCGCGACGCCCCGGCCGGACGCGTCCTCGAGGAGGGCGCGGATCACGGCGGAGGCGAGCCCGCGGCGCCGGGCGTCCGGCCGGGTCGCCAGCGCGAAGAGGCCGCCCCAGAGCTCGCCGTCCGGCGCCGTGACGAGCGCGAGGCGGCCGGTCGCGGCCGGGCCGTCCCCGTCGACGGCGAGAGCGTAGGAGGAGGGGCAGCCCGCGAGGATGCGCTCGGCGACTGCGCGCTCCTCCGCTCCCCCGCGACCGTCCACCGACCACCAGAGGGCGAGCCAGTCCTCGTCGGGAGCCGGGGAGAGGCGGACGCCTGGCCGCGGCGCGGACCTCGGCGGCACTGGCCTCGACGGCGCGGACCCCGACGTCGTGGACAGGGCGGCGAGCGCCTCCTGCACCGAACCCGTCAGCACGAGCGTCCGGTCGATCGGCGCGGCGCCCCGCTCGGCGAGCAGCCCGGTCAGACCGGCGGGGCTCGGCGGCCCGATCTGCACGAGGGGCGCGATCCCGTGCTCGCGGGCGAACGCCTCCGCCGCGTCGAGCGCCGCCTCCTGGTCGACGACGTCGCCGGACGCGAGCACCGAGTTCGCGCGCTTGGTGACTCCTGCGGAGGCGCGCAGCTCCCACGCGCCGAGGGGGCGCCGCACGAGCGCGGGCCAGGCGTCGGCGGCGAGGCGGTCGAGCAGGCGCGGATCCATCGGGCCACGGTAGCGGGAGCGGCGCCGGAGCCCTGTGGACGCCCCCGGAAACGGCTCCGGCCCGCAGGATCCGCCGCGGACGAGCCGAGCGGGATCCTGCGGGCCGGAGGCCGTGGAGGGACGAGCCCTACATGTTGATCATGTGCCCCTTGAGGCCGTGGAAGCCCTCCTGCAGCGCCTCTGACAGCGTCGGGTGGGTGTGCACGTTCCGGGCCAGCTCGGTCGCGGTGAGGTCCCACTTCTGGGCGAGCGTGAGCTCGGGGAGCAGCTCCGAGACGTCCGGGCCGATCATGTGGGCGCCGAGGAGCTCGCCGTACTTCTTGCTCGCGATGAGCTTCACGAAGCCGGTGGGCTCGCCGAGGCCGTGGGCCTTGCCGTTCGCCATGAAGGGGAAGGTCGAGACGGTGATCTCGTGTCCCTCGTCCTTCGCCTGCTTCTCGGTGAGGCCGAAGGAGGCGATCTGCGGCTGGCAGAACGTCGCGCGCGGCATCATCCGGTAGTCGCCCAGGGTCTGGGTCTCGGCACCGGCGAGGGTCTCGGCGGCGACGACGCCCTGCGCCTCCGCGACGTGCGCGAGCTGGAGCTTCGCGGTGACGTCGCCGATGGCGTAGATGTGCGGCACGTTGGTGCGCATGTGGTCGTCGATCGCGATCGCGCCGCGCTCGGTGAGCTCGACGCCCGTCTTCTCGAGGCCGAAGCCCTCGGTGCGGGGGACCCAGCCGATCGACATGAGCACCTTGTCGACCTCGAGGGTCGACTGCGTGCCGTCCTTCGCGGTGTAGGTGACCGTGACGTAGCCGTCCTTGTCGACGACCGACTCGACCTTGGTCGAGGTCAGGATCTCGACGCCGAGCTTCTTGTACTGCTTCTGGATCTCCTTGGAGACGTCCGGGTCCTCGTTGGGGAGGGCGCGGTCCATGAACTCGATGATCGTCACGTCGACGCCGTAGTTCTTGAGGACGTAGGCGAACTCCATGCCGATCGCGCCCGCGCCCACGATGGCCATCGTGTCGGGGAGCTCGCGGGTCATGATCTGGGTCTCGTAGGTGACGACGTTCTCGGAGAGCTCGACGCCGGGCAGGAGGCGGACGCTCGCGCCGGTCGCGATGATCGCGTCGTCGAAGGTCAGCGACTCCGTGCCGCCCTTGCTCAGCTGCACGTCGAGGCCCTGCGGGCCGGTGAAGGAGCCGACGCCGTCGAACTCGGCGATCTTGTTCTTCTTCATCAGGAAGTGGACGCCCTTGGTGCGGCCGTCCGCGACCGAGCGGCTGCGGTCGAACGCCGCGCCGAAGTCGAACGAGACGTCGCCCGAGATGCCGAACTGCTTCGCCTGGGTGTGGAAGAGGTGGGCGAGCTCCGCGTTGCGCAGCAGCGCCTTGGACGGGATGCAGCCGACGTTGAGGCAGACACCGCCCCAGTACTGCTTCTCGACGACGGCGACGGACTTGCCGAGCTGGGCGGCGCGGATCGCGGCCACGTATCCGCCGGGGCCTGCCCCCAGGACGACGACGTCGAAGTGCTGGGCCATGGATGATCCTCCAGAGTCGTGGATGGTGGTGCGCGGGGTGACCACGCCGTCTCCCACCGTACCGTTCCGGGGCTCGGAGGCGGCCCGCTCCTCCGTGGGCGAACGCGCGCGCGGGCGCCTGCCGTGCACGCGCGGGAATGCCCGCGGGGCGGGGACGGTTGGGCTCCACGGGCGACGGAGCCCCTCCCCCAGTCCCCCGCACGGAAGAAGCCCCGCGATGTCCGCCACCGCCTCCCGCACCGCCAGCACCAGCGCCCCGATCCTCGACGTCCTCGCGGAGCGCTGGAGCCCCCGCTCCTACGACGCGTCCGCGACCGTCTCCGACGAGACCCTCGCGTCCCTCCTCGAGGCCGCGCGCTGGTCCCCGTCCGCCAGCAACTCGCAGCCGTGGCGCTTCATCGTCGCCCGCCGCGGAACCGACGGGTTCGACCGCATCGTCTCGACGCTCGCCGGCTTCAACGGCGCCTGGGCCGGCTCCGCCGCCGTCCTGGTCGTCGCGCTGGCCGAGACCGTCGACTCCGAGGGGAAGCCGCGCCCCTGGGCCGTCTACGACCTCGGCCAGTCGATCGCCCACCTCAGCGTCCAGGCGCACCACGAGGGCCTGCACGTGCACCAGATGGCCGGCTTCGACAAGGACGCCGTCCGCGCCGCGTTCAGCGTCGACGAGCGCTTCGACCCGGTGACGATCGCCGCGGTGGGAGTCGCGGCCGAAGCCGACGCGCTGGCGAACGAGACCCTCCGCGAGCGCGAGACCGCGCCGCGCACCCGCCTGCCCCTCGAGGAGCTCGTGCTCGTCCAGGCCTAGCCCTCCGGCGGAAGGCCTCCCCCGTCCGCGGACCGGGGAGGCCTTCCGCGTCCCACCCCCTGTGTTACTCCCCGTGTCGGTCCCCGCTGTGCCGCCGGGAGCCTCTCCGTACGATCGGACGATCCGCCCGCCCGTCCCGCTGCCCGGAGAGACATGCCCGCCACCCCCGCCGCCCGCACGAGCCTGGCCTTCGACGCCGAGCTCGGCCAGTCGGCGTTCCCCGTGCGCTTCGAGGGGGTCGGCCGCACCTTCGCGCCCGGGTCCCCCGTGCTGACGGACGTGACGCTCGAGGCCGCCGCGGGCGAGGTCATCGCGATCCTCGGCCCGAGCGGCTGCGGCAAGTCGACGCTGCTGCGCATCGCGGCGGGCCTGGACACCGCCTCCGAGGGGTCCGTCCTCATCGACGGCGCCCCCGTCTCCGGCATCGACCCGCGCTGCGCGGTGGCGTTCCAGGAGCCGCGGCTGCTGCCCTGGCGGAGCATCGCCGACAACGTCGCGCTCGGCCTGCCGCGCGGCACCCCGCGCCCGGCCGCCCGCGCCGCCGTCGACGAGCTGCTCTCGCTGGTCGGCCTCACCGCGCACGCCCGCTCGCGGCCCCGCGAGGTGTCCGGAGGCATGGCCCAGCGCGCCTCCCTCGCCCGCGCCCTCGCCCGGAACCCCGGGGTGCTCCTCCTGGACGAGCCCTTCGGGGCGCTCGACGCGCTGACCCGCCTGCGGATGCAGGACCTGCTGCTCGACGTGCACGCGGCGGCTCCGGCGACGATCCTGCTCGTCACCCACGACGTCGACGAGGCCCTCCAGCTGGCCGACCGCATCGTGCTCCTCGGGCGCGACGAGCCCGGAGGCGTCTCGCGCATCCAGCGGATCGTCACCGTCCCCGGCGCGCGGCCCCGCGACCGCGGCTCGGCGGAGCTCGCCGAGCACCGGGCCGAGCTCCTCGCGGGGCTGGGCATCGAGCGGCACTGACCCCGGGCGGATCGACCCGCGTCCCTCCACCCGGGGCGGCACGGTCCGGGCGGCACGACCTCCCTCCCCAGCCGCCTCCTCCTCCCGCTCTCCACCGCACGAGCACCTCCCCGCACCGCCCCTCCCCCGCAGCGTCCACACTCGCTGTCACCGCATCCCCGAAGCCGAGGCCCCCATGTCGTTCACCAGCTCCCCGCTCACCCGCCGCACCGCTCTCGCCGGTCTGCTCACCGCCGCCGCCGTCCCGCTCCTCGCGGGCTGCGTGCAGGGCGAGGGCGGAGGAGGAGCGGCGGCCGCGACCGCCGACGCCGCCTCCGGAGGAACTCAGGGCGGCACGCTCACGCTCGACTTCGCGACGTACAACCCGCTGAGCCTGGTCATCAAGGAGAAGGGCTGGCTCGAGGCCGCCCTCGCCGAGCAGCAGGTCACCGTCGCCTGGGTGCAGTCGGCCGGCTCCAACAAGGCCAACGAGGCCCTGCGCGCCGGAGCGATCGACGTCGGCTCCACCGCCGGCTCCGCCGCACTGCTCGCTCGCTCGAACGGCTCGCCGATCAGGACGATCGACATCTTCTCTCAGCCGGAGTGGTCGGCCCTCGTCGTCCCCGCCGGCTCGGCGATCACGTCGGTCGAGCAGCTCGAGGGCAAGCAGATCGCGGCCACCAAGGGCACCGACCCGTACTTCTTCCTGGTGCAGGCGCTCGAGGCCGCCGGGCTGGGCATCGGCGACGTGACGGTGCAGAACCTGCAGCACGCCGACGGCTGGGCGGCGCTGCAGAACGGCTCCGTGGACGCCTGGGCGGGCCTGGACCCGATCATGGCCGGCGCCGAGGCGGCCGGGGCGACCCTGCTCTACCGCAACGTCGACTTCAACTCCTACGGCCTGCTCAACGCGACCGAGAGCTTCCTCGCCGAGAAGCCGGACCTCGCGCAGACCGTCGTGAACGCGTACGAGCACGCCCGCGCCTGGGCGCTCGAGAACCAGGACGAGACGGCGAGCATCCTCGCCTCCGTCGCCGGCCTCGACGTGGCGGTGGCGACGACGGTCATCACCGAGCGCAGCAACCTCGACGTCGACAACGTCCCCGGCTCCGCGCAGACCGACGTGCTCGCCGTGATCGGCCCGATCTTCGTCGAGAACGGCGACGTCGCCTCGCAGCAGCAGGTCGACGACGCGCTCGACTCGCTGCTCGACGACACCTACGCCTCGGCGGCCGACCCGAGCGCCATCGGCGCCTGAGGGTCCGGCCCTCCGCCCCCGACCCCGTGATCCGAGGAGACCGACGATGACGATCCGCGACGACGACACCGCGACCGACGCCGATGTGCTGCGGCGGAGCGCGCTGTCCGCGCCGATGCCGGGTGAGCCCGGACTCGTGACGGCGGGCCCGTCGGTCGCGGCCTCCCAGCGCCGCCTCCGCGAGGACCGCTCCCACCCGCTCACCACGCGACGGTGGTTCGTGGTCGCGGGAGGCGCGATCCTGCCCGTGCTGCTGCTCGCCGCCTGGCAGATCGCGACGACGACCGGGATGGTCTCGGTGGCGGTCTTCCCCTCGCCCGCGATGGTCTGGGCGGCCGGCGTCGACCTCGCCCAGCGCGGCGACCTCGGCCAGGACGTCGCCATCTCGACGCAGCGCGTGCTCATCGGGTTCGCGCTCGGCTCGGCGCTCGGGCTCGTGGTCGGCGCGCTCTTCGGGCTCTCCCGCGTCTGGGAGGTCGTCCTCGGCCCGACCCTCGGCGCGATCCGGGCGGTCCCGTCGCTGGCCTGGGTCCCGCTGCTGCTGCTCTGGATGGGCATCGGCGAGGAGTCGAAGATCACGCTGATCACGATCGGCGCGTTCTTCCCCGTCTTCACCACGGTGGCCACGGCGCTCGGCCACGTCGACCGGCACCTCGTCGAGGCGGGCCGCGCCTTCGGCCTCTCGGGCGTCCGGCTCTTCACGACGGTGCAGCTGCCCGCGGTGATCCCCTCCGTGATCTCCGGGCTGCGCCTCGCGCTCGCCCAGTCGTGGCTGTTCCTGGTCGCCTCCGAGCTCATCGCCTCCTCGATGGGCCTCGGCTTCCGCCTCATCGACAGCCAGAACAACGGCCGGATCGACCGGGTGTTCCTGGCGATCGTCCTGCTGGCCGTGCTGGGCAAGCTCACCGATGCCGTCGTCGGCGTGTTCCAGCGCTACGCCGTGAGGAAGTGGGCGTGAGCGCCGGGGAGGGAGCTCCGAGCGTGAGCGGGACGATCGCCAACCTGCTCGACGAGCACCGCCGGTTCCCCCCGCCCGCGGCCTTCGCCGCGCAGGCGAACGCGGGCGCGGAGGAGTACTCGCGCGCCGCCGCCGATCCGGTCGCGTTCTGGGAGGAGGCCGCCCGCCGCCTCGAGTGGGCGGAGCCGTGGCACACCGCCCACAGCTGGGAGCCTGCCGCTCCGCTGCCCGACGGCTCGCTCTCGGTGCCGCGCACGACCTGGTTCGAGGGCGGACGGCTGAACGTGGCCGTCAACTGCGTCGACCGCCACGTGGACGCGGGACGCGGCGGGAAGACCGCCCTCCACTTCGAGGGCGAGCGCGGCGACCGGCGGTCGATCACCTACGCCGAGCTCCAGCGCGAGGTCTCCCGCGCCGCGAACGCGCTGACCGCGCTCGGGATCGGTAAGGGCGACCGCGTCGTCGTCTATCTCCCGGTGATCCCCGAGACCATCGTCATCACGCTCGCGATCGCGCGGATCGGAGCGATCCACTCGCTCGTCTTCGGCGGCTTCTCCGCCGAGGCGGTGCGGTTCCGCGTGGAGGACACCGGCGCGAAGCTCCTGGTCACCACGGACGGGCAGTTCCGGCGCGGAGCGGCGGTGCCGGTCAAGGCGAGCGCCGACCGGGCGGTCGAGGGCGTCGCGTCGATCGAGCACGTCCTCGTCGTCCGCCGCACCGATGAGACCGACGTCCCGTGGACCCCGGGCCGCGACGTCTGGTGGCACGAGCTGGTCGACGCGCAGAGCGACGTCCACGAGGCCGAGGCCTTCGACTCCGAGACGCCGCTGTTCATCATCTACACCTCCGGCACGACCGGGAAGCCCAAGGGGCTGGTGCACACCAGCGGCGGCTACCTCACGCAGGCCTCCTGGACGCACTGGGCGGTGTTCGACGCGAAGCCGGACGACGTGCACTGGTGCACCGCCGACCTCGCCTGGGTCACCGCCCACACCTACGAGATCTACGGACCGCTCTCGAACGGGCTCACCCAGGTCATCTACGAGGGCACCCCGAGCACCCCGCACACCGCCCGGCACTTCGAGATCATCGAGCGGTACGGGGTGACCGTCTACTACACGGCGCCGACGCTGATCCGGACGCTGATGACCTGGTTCCCCGAGGGCGTGCCCGCCCGGTACGACCTGTCGAGCCTGCGCCTTCTCGGCACCGTCGGCGAGTCCATCAACCCCGAGGCCTGGGTCTGGTTCCACGAGGCGATCGGCGGCGGTCGCTGCCCGATCGTCGACACCTGGTGGCAGTCCGAGACCGGCGCCGCGGTGATGTGCCCGCTGCCGGGCGTCTCGACCCTCAAGCCGGGCTCGTCGCTCGGAGCCCTGCCCGGGCTCGGCGTCCTCGTGGTGGACGAGCACGGCGAGCGGGTGCCGAACGGCTCCGGCGGCTACCTCGTGGTCGACCGGACCGGGCCGGCGCTCGCCCGGACCGTGTGGGGCGACCCGGAGCGGTACCGCGACTCCTACTGGGCCCGCTACGCGTCCCAGGGGTGGTTCTTCTCGGGGGACGGCGCGAAGTACGACGCCGACGGCGACGTCTGGGTGCTCGGCCGCGTCGACGACGTCATCAACGTCTCCGGGCACCGCCTGTCCACGATCGAGATCGAGTCGGCACTCGTCGCCCATCCGGCCGTCGGCGAGGCCGGAGTCGTCGGAGTCGCCGACGCGACGACCGGCCAGGCCATCGCGGCGTTCGTCATCCCCTCCGACGAGGCCGTCGACCGCGCCGAGGAGGACCCGGCCTACTGGGCCGCGCTCGGCACGACGCTCTCGGCGCTCCTGCGCGACCACGTGGCGGTCGCGATCGGTCCGATCGCCAAGCCGCGCGACGTGGTGGTGGTGCCGGATCTGCCCAAGACCCGCTCCGGCAAGATCATGCGGCGGCTGCTCGGCGACATCCGCGACGGCCGCCCGCTCGGAGACGTGACGAGCCTCCAGGACGACACCGTCCCGGCGCGCATCGCCCGCATCGTCGCCGAGCGCGGGTAGGCGCCGCACCAGTCGGACGCGGCGGGCGGACCCTGTTTCGGGGAGGCGTCGGGAGCCTGCGCGTCCGCGGCGAGGAGGGGCCGCCGGGGAGCATCCGGAGTAGCGTGAAGCCGTGCGCGACGTCCAACAGCAGATCATCTCCGAGCTCCACGTCTCCCCCGCCGTCGATCCGGCCGTCGAGGTCGAACGGCGCAGCGGATTCCTCGCCGACTACCTCCGCAGCACCGGCGCGAAGGGCCTCGTCCTCGGCATCAGCGGCGGCCAGGACTCGAGCCTCGCCGGGCGCCTCTGCCAGCTCGCGGTCGAGCAGGTCCGCGCGAGCGGCGGCGACGCCTCCTTCATCGCGGTCCGCCTGCCGTACAAGGTGCAGGCCGACGAGGAGGACGCCCAGCTCGCCCTCACGTTCATCCGCCCGGACCGCCAGGTCGTCTTCGACATCCACCAGGGCGTCGACGGCGTGGCCGCAGCATTCGGCGATGCGGTCGACGAGCCGATCAGCGACTTCGTGAAGGGCAACGTGAAGGCGCGGATGCGGATGATCGCGCAGTACGCGATCGCCGGCCAGGCCGGGATGCTCGTCGTCGGAACCGACCACGCGGCCGAGGCGGTCACCGGCTTCTTCACGAAGTACGGCGACGGCGGCGCCGACGTCCTCCCGCTCACCGGCCTCACCAAGCGGCAGGGGCGCTCGCTCCTCGAGCACCTGGACGCACCGGCCCGGCTCTACGAGAAGGCGCCGACGGCGGACCTGCTCGACGACAACCCCGGCCAGACCGACGAGACGAACCTCGGGCTCACCTACGCCGACCTCGACACGTACCTCGAGGGCGGCGAGGTCGACCAAGCCGTCGCCGAGGCCATCGAGGCGCGGTACGCCGCGACCGAGCACAAGCGCCAGGTGCCGCTGTCGATGTTCGACGACTGGTGGCGCTGAGCCGCCGCTGACCGCTTCCAGCGGCCGGCAGCTCAGGACCGCACGGGCCCCGCTGAGGCGGGGCTCCCGTGCGTCCGGCGCGGAACCGATGCGAGGACCGGACCCGCCGCGGTATCAGGAGTCGGCGCGGGCGTTGTAGACGAGCACCTCGCCGGAGTCGACGGAGGCGCGGTAGGCGCGGAACACGTCGAGGGCCTCGTCGCGGAGCACGCCGTCGACGACCTCGATGCCGCGGGCCTCGAACTGCGCGGCCCAGTCCTCGCGCATCGGCCCCTCGTCGAAGGTGCTGATCTCCTCGAGCTCGGGGCCGGAGCCCGCGACGACCAGGCGGCGCACCCCCGACCACATCGTCGCTCCGTAGCACTGCACGCACGGGCGCCAGTTGACGACCAGGTCGTGCGCGGGGAGGCCCTCGCCGCCGAGGTCCCAGGTGCCGAGCGCGGTCTGCGCGAGACCGAGCGCCGTCACCTCGGCGTGGCCGGACGAGACCCCGCTGCCGAGGACGACGTTCACTCCGACCGAGACGAGACGACCGGAGTCGCGCTCGACGACGATCGCCGCGAACGGGCCGCCGTTCCCCTCGCGGAAGTTGCGGTCGGCGAGCGCGTGCACGAGGGCCATCCGGTCCTCGAGGCTCGGGAGGACCTCGGGGACGTCGCGGAGGGCGTCGCCGATCCAGGCGGGCAGGGCGATCTCGTAGCGGGTGGCGAGGCGGTCGATGTCCATGGGTCCTCCGGGAGACGGGGCGGGGCGGGGCGGCGGGCGGAGAGGGATGCGCGGCAGGCACGGCACAAATGACGCGCGGGCGGCGGCCGTCGCCCCTCAGCCTCGCAGTGCCGAGCGCCGGAGACGGAATCGGCCCGGCGCGTCGACGCGGATGTCAGGCGAGGAGGGCCTCGCCGAGCGCCGCGGCCTGCGCCGCCCAGAAGCGCTTCGCCACACCGGTCCGGCGGAACAGGGCGTCGAAGCCGTGGAAGGCGCCCTCAACGATCTCGAGCCCGCACGGCACTCCGGCCGCGCGCAGGCGCTCGGCGTAGCGGACGTCCTCGTCGTGGAAGAGGTCGAGGCCGCCGACGCCGATCCAGGCCGGCGGCAGGCCCGTGAGGTCGTCGCGGCGGGCGGGGGCGGCGTAGGCCGTGACGCCGGGGCCGCCGGGCTCGCCGGCGAGGTAGGCGGTCCAGCCGAAGCGGTTGCTGCCCGGGGTCCAGACGCGGACTCCGCGAGGAGGAGGACCGGGCCGGGTGACGGTGCGGTCGTCGAGCATCGGGTAGACGAGCAGCTGGAACGCGGGCTGCGCTCCTCCGCGGTCGTGGGCGAGGAGGGTCGCACCCGCGGCGATGCCGCCGCCCGCGCTCGCGCCTCCGACGGCGATGCGCGCCGGGTCGACGCCGCGCTCCTGCGCGTGCTCGACGAGCCAGTCGAACGCGGCCAGCACGTCCTCGACGGCAGCCGGGGCCGGATGCGCGGGCGCGAGGCGGTAGTCGACGGAGACGACCGTGATGCCCAGGGTGCGGGCGAAGTCGATGCAGGACGCCTCGTCCTGGAGGTGGCTGCCGAGCACCATGCCGCCGCCGTGCACCCAGAGGAGCGCGGGAGCGGTACCGCGGAGGATGCGCGGCCGATAGCTGCGGGCCCGGACGGGAGCGGCTCCGGCGACGGGGATCTCGACGTCGTCGACCACGATGTCGGGCGGAGCCTCGCCTCCCTCGGCGGCGCGTCGCGTGGCGAGGCGCCGCAGTCGCGGGCCGAGGACGATCGGCGGGAGGAAGCGGCCGAGCGCGAGGTCGGGGTGGAAGAGGGGCGCCGTCGCGGCGGTGCGGGCTGACGCGGTCATGCGCGGGAGGCTACTCCTCACGGCCGTGCCGGCGCCCCTCCGCGGGACTACGGACGCACGAGGGTCTTGATCGCGCGGCGCTCGTCCATGGCGGCGTACGCCTCGGCGATCTCCTCGAGGGGCAGCTCGAGGTCGAAGACCAGACCGGGCTCGATCGCGCCGCTGAGCACGTCGGGCAGCAGCTCGGCCATGTAGCCGCGGACCGGCGCGACTCCGCCGTTGACGCCCACGTTCGAGCCGAACATCTGGCGGACGGGCAGCTCGGGGCCTCCATTGGGGACGCCGACGTAGCCGACCATGCCGCCGGGGCGGGCGGAGTCGAGGGCCTGCTGCATCGACTCCTTGGTGCCGACGCACTCGAGCACGCAGTCGGCGCCGATCCCGCCGGTCAGCTCGCGGACGCGCGCGACGCCCTCGTCGCCGCGGGTCTCGACGATGTGGGTCGCCCCGAAGCGGCGGGCGAGGTTCTGCCGCGACTCGTGCCGCGACATCGCGATGATCGTGGTCGCGCCGAGGCGCTTGGCCGCCAGGACGGCGCAGAGGCCGACCGCGCCGTCGCCGACGACCGCGACGGTCGAGCCCGCGGTGACGCCGGCCGAGACCGCGGCGTGGTGGCCGGTCCCCATCACATCGGCGAGGGTGAGCAGGCTCGGGATGAGCGCCGGGTCCGGATCGATGCCCACGCGGAAGAGCGTGCCGTCGGCGAGGGGCACGCGCACCTTCTCGCCCTGGGCGCCGTCCGCGAAGCCCTCCTCGCGGACCTCGGCGCCCCACCAGCCGCCGGTGAGGCACGAGGTGGAGACGCCGTTGGCGCAGTTCGCGCAGGTGCCGTCGCAGACGTAGAACGGGGCGATCACGAAGTCGCCGACCGCGACGTCGTGCACGTCGTCGCCGATCTCCTCGACGACGCCGACGAACTCGTGGCCGATGCGGTGCGCCTCCTTGGTGGGCGTGACGCCGCGGTAGGGCCACAGGTCCGAGCCGCAGACGCAGGCCGCGGTGACGCGGACGATCGCGTCGCGCCCCGTCGAGAGCTGCGGGTCGGGGACCTCCTCGAGTCGGATGTCGCGCTCGCCGTGGATGAGTGTTGCTCGCATGGGTGCTCCTGGTCGGGAGGGGGATGGGGTCGGCGTCCACGGTACGCCCGCGACCGGCCGCGGGCGCCGGAGAGGCGGGGGCTTGCACGAACGCGCGCCGACGCGGCCCAGGTGGAGAGCCGGGGCGCGGCCGGGGGCGGTCCGGCGCCGGGCGGGAGGCGTCCTGCCGGAACGGAGGGGCCCCGCAGCAGCCCTGCGCCGCGTCACGGCTGCGCCTCCGCCCAGCCGTCGCGCCCGATCACGACGTGCGCGAGGAACCGCAGGCCGCACGCCTCTGCCCCGTCGGCGATCGCCCGCGTCGCCGCACGGTCGGAGGGGAGCACCACGGCCTCGCCCGCGTGGCTGTGCGCCAGGCCGATGCCCGCCGCGCCGCGCGCCAGCACCTCGGCGAGCACGGCGGCGACGGGGATCTCGGCGTGCGCCGGGGCTCCGTCGGCCAGCGTCAGGACGTCGCGGACGGCTCCGGACTCGGCGAGCGCCACCGCCAGCACGGTCTCGACCGGCCGGGCGGCCAGCAGCGGAGCGACGAGCCCGGCCAGGCCGGCGGCGTCGGTCACCCGGGCGGCGCGCGAGGCGCGGTTCATCCTCCGCCGCAGCTCGAAGGAGGCGACCAGGCGGCAGGCGGCGACCTCGCCGACTCCGCGGTGCCGCATCAGATCGCCCACCCCGGCCCGGGCGACGGCGTCGATGCCGCCGAAGCGCGCGAGGAGGCGCTGCGCGACGACGGTCGCGTTGGCGCCGCGGACGCCGGCCCCGATGAGCACGGCGAGGGTCTCGGCGTCGGTGAGCGCCTCCGGTCCGTAGGCGCGGAGGCGCTCCCTCGGCCTCTCCTCGGGAGGGAGGTCGGCCATCCGGGGGCCGGGCGTTTCGAAGGACATGCCGCCGACGCTACGGAGCCCGCCGGACGCGCCGCCCGCGGATCCCGCCACTGTGGACGAGTACCGCCCGTGAGCGCCCTGTGGAGGGACCTCCCGTCACCGCCGGCGCGCTCCTTCCCGTCCCCCTAGACGTCGGCGTCGACCGCGACCACCGCGACCTCTGCGGACTCGCGACAGGGGTCGAGCACCCCGGTCAGTCCGACGCGGGCATCCCGGCCGTCACCGACAGGCTCTCGCCGTCCGGCGCCACGTCCACCAGCACCACGTCCCCGTCGCGCACCGTGCCGCCGAGCAGCGCCGTCGCCAGCTGGTCGTCGATCGCCCGCTGCATCAGCCGGCGCAGCGGCCGCGCGCCGTACTGCGGGTCGTAGCCGCGCTCGGCCAGCCACCCGCGGGCCGCGGGCGTCACCGCCAGGTCGAGCCGTCGCTCCGAGAGCCTCCTCGACAGCCGGTCGACGTACAGCGACACGATCTCGCCGAGCTCGGTGCGGTCGAGCGCGTCGAAGATCACGATGTCGTCGAGCCGGTTCACGAACTCGGGCTTGAAGGCCTGGCGCACCATCTGCTGGACCGCCTCCTCCTTCTGCGGCCGCGACAGCGCCGGGTCCACGAGGAACTGCGACCCCAGGTTGGAGGTGAGGATGAGGATCGTGTTGCGGAAGTCGACCGTCCGCCCCTGGCCGTCGGTGAGCCGGCCGTCGTCGAGCACCTGGAGCAGGACGTCGAACACCTCGGGGTGCGCCTTCTCGATCTCGTCGAGGAGCACCACCGAGTACGGGCGGCGGCGGACCGCCTCCGTGAGCTGGCCGCCCTGCTCGTAGCCGATGTAGCCGGGAGGGGCGCCGACCAGCCGCGAGACGGCGAACTTCTCGCCGTACTCCGACATGTCGATGCGGACCATCGCCTTCTCGTCGTCGAAGAGGTGGTCGGCGAGCGCCTTCGCCAGCTCGGTCTTGCCGACGCCGGTCGGCCCGAGGAAGAGGAAGGAGCCGGTCGGCCGGTCGGGGTCGGAGATGCCCGCGCGGGTGCGGCGCACCGCGTCCGCGACGGCCGACACCGCCTCGTCCTGGCCGATCAGTCGGCGGTGCAGCTCGGTCTCGAGGTGCAGCAGCTTCTCGGTCTCGCCCTGCAGGAGGCGCCCGACGGGGATCCCCGTCCAGGCGGCGATCACCGCGGCGATGTCGTCGGCCGTCACCTGCTCGTTGACCATGCGGCCCTCGGCCGGCTCCTCCTCCGCCTCGGCGGCCGCGAGCTCGCGCTCGATCACCGGGATGTCGCCGTAGAGCAGCTTCGACGCGCGCTCGAGCTTGCCCTCGCGCTGCGCCCGCTCGGCGGCGATCCGCAGGGCGTCGAGCCGGTTCTTGAGCTCGCCGACGCGGTTGAGGGAGGCGCGCTCGCGCTCCCAGCGCTCCTGCAGCTCCTCGAGCTGGGCGCCGCGGCGGGCCAGGTCCTCGCGCAGCTTCTCCAGCCGCGCCTTCGAGGCCTCGTCCTTCTCCTTCTTTAGCGCCAGCTCCTCGAGCCTCAGCCGGTCGACGGAGCGGCGCAGCTCGTCGATCTCGACGGGAGCGGAGTCGATCTCCATGCGCAGCCGCGACGCGGCCTCGTCGATCAGGTCGATCGCCTTGTCCGGCAGCTGGCGGGAGGTGATGTAGCGGTTCGAGAGCGACGCGGCGGCGACCAGGGCGGAGTCGGCGATCGCCACCTTGTGGTGCGCCTCGTAGCGCTCCTTCAGCCCGCGGAGGATCGCCACGGTGTCCTCGACGGTCGGCTCGCCGACGAAGACCTGCTGGAAGCGGCGCTCGAGAGCGGCGTCCTTCTCGATGTACTGGCGGTACTCGTCGAGCGTCGTCGCGCCGATCATCCGCAGCTCGCCGCGCGCCAGCATGGGCTTGAGCATGTTCGCGGCCGCCACCGACCCCTCGCCGCCGCCCGCGCCCATCAGCGTGTGCAGCTCGTCGATGAAGGTGATGATCCGGCCGTCGGACTCCTCGATCTCCTGGAGCACGGCCTTCAGCCGCTCCTCGAACTCGCCGCGGTACTTCGCTCCGGCGATCAGGGCCGAGAGGTCGAGGCTGACGAGCTGCTTGCCCTTGAGGCTCTCGGCGACGTCGCCCGCGACGATCCGCTGGGCGAGCCCCTCGACGACGGCGGTCTTGCCGACGCCGGGCTCGCCGATGAGGACGGGGTTGTTCTTGGTGCGGCGCGTGAGCACCTGGCTGACGCGCCGGATCTCGGCGTCCCTCCCGATCACCGGGTCGAGCTTGCCGCTCGCCGCGATGGCGGTCAGGTTGACGCCGTACTGCTCGAGTGCGGACTTCTCGTCCTGCTGGGGCATCCGACCGGCCTGCATGATGGTGGTCTCCTCCGTGGCTCGAAAGTTGAGTTCGACGGACTCAACTTTACTCCCGCGACGGCTCCGGCGGTCAGGCCGTCAGAAGATCGCTGTCGCGGCCCTGGAGCGTCTCGAGCGCGTTCCGGAGGATCGAGCGCAGCCGGAACTCGTCGATCCCGGTCAGCGCCGAGATCTCGGCCTGCGAGAAGCCGCCGGCCGCAGCCAGCAGCAGGAGCTCGCGGTCCGGGCAGTCGAGGGCGAGCAGGCCGCTGCCGAGCGGACGCCGGGCGAGCTCGTGCGCGGTGCCGAGGGTCTCGCAGAGGACCTCGAGCACCCACAGCACGGGCTCCGGCGAGCGGGCGCCCTCGCGGGAGCGGCGCCAGACGGCGGTGAAGACGTCGGTGCAGAGCCGGTCGCGGCCGGCCGGGTCGGCCTGGACTGTGCCGACGCACGCCGAGACGAGGCCGCCGAAGCGGTCGACGAGCTCTCCCAGAGCGGAGGCGTCCCCCGTGGCGGAGCGGGCCAGCAGACGGGCGGCGTCCTGCGTCAGCGGCGGACGCACCCGTCCTCCGGTCGCGTCCTCGCCTCCAGCACTCACAGGCCTCAGCGTGTCACCGACTCCGGGACGGCGGGACCAGTTGCGCGGAAGGGGGGTGACATGTAAGGAGCGGATCCGCTATCCGACATCAGAGGCGCGGCCAGCGCGCGCGGGCGAAGCAGAAGAGCCCGTAGGCGATGAGCCCGACGGCGACGAAGCCGAGGAGGAGCACACCTGCCGGCAGCTCCACGAGCGACTTCAGCGCCTCGTCGAGCCCGCCCGCCTGCTCCGGATCATGGGTGACGGCGGCGACGATCAGCAGCACGCCGAGAGCGCCGAGGACCACGCCCTTGGCGACGTAGCCGGCGACGCCGAGCACGGTGACGACGGTGCCCGCCGTACCGCCCGGCTCCGCGACGTTCTCGAGGAACTTCCTGCTCGCTCCGCGGTACACGAAGACGCCGCCGACCGCGAGGACGGCCAGTCCCGCGATCACGAGCAGCACGACTCCGCCCGGCGCCGAGAGCACCTGCGCGCTCGCGCTCTCGGACGACTCGGACGAGCTCGACCCGCCGCCCGTCGCGAACTTCAGCGCCGTCACGCCGAGGGCGCCGTAGACGACGGCCTTGCCCGCCTCCTTCAGCCGGCTGCCCCAGGTCTTCAGGGCGCTCTCGCGCGGGCGGACGAGGAACGCCTCGAGCAGCCCCCACAGCGCCAGGCCGAAGAGGCCGACCGTGCAGATCCAGAGGATCACCAGACCGCCGGGCTGCGCCGCGACGGCGCCGAGAGCACCGCTCTGGTCGGCCTCGCCTCCGCCGCCGCGGGCCACGCCGAGGGCGATCACTCCGATCAGGAGGTGGACGAGGCCGTTCGCCGCGAAGCCGCCGCGGGCGAGGGTCCGCACCGCCCGGGAGTCCTGGATGTCGTCGGCGGTGCGCTGGGCGTCGGCGGTGCTCGGAGTGTTCACAGGGTGGACGCTACGCGTTTCCACACCCCCGCGCCCGGCGCTCCGCCGTTCGGAGGTGCTCCCGGAGCCGGTTCTCCACACCTTTCCACAGGGTTGTCCACAGCTGTGGAATCGCTGGAAGGACGAGCGGATCACACGTCGACGGCGCGGACGAGTCCGTCCTGCACGCCGCCCAGCCAGTCGTAGACGCTGCGGATCGCGGCCGCGCTCCCCTCCTCCGGGACGACGTCGTCGGTGTCGTCGATCCCCAGCCGCACGGCCAGAGCGAGCCGCATGTCGGTCAGTGCGCGGAGCCAGGCGATCGCCTGCGGCTCCTCGAGACGGACCGCGACCTCGCCCAGCCCCTCGAAGATCCGGCCGTGACTCGTGCCGTCGCCGGCGTCGAGGGCCGCCGTGACGGCGCGGGCGTCGTCCATCTTGCGGGCGGCGAGGTCCGGAGCGGTGAAGCGGCGGAACTCGTCGGCTGCCTCGGCGTCGTCGCGGTAGGCGTCGGGCAGGAGGCGCGCGAGCGCCGGATCGGAGCGGGCCTCCTCCGAGGACGCCCCGCGGTCGAGCAGCTCGAGCATCTCGCCCGCCAGGTGGCGGAGGATCCCGGCCTCCTCGCGGTCGAAGCGGGCGACGGCCGCCCCGGAGGAGTCGCGGCGGAACGCGCGCATCAGCCGAGTCCTCGGATGCCGCGAGCGGGGTGCTCTCCGGTCTCCGCCGCCGCGGGGCGCAGCGGGGCGCTCACGCGTCGGCCTTCTGCAGCGTCGCCCACAGGCCGTAGCCGTGCATCGCCTCCACGTGCCGCTCCATCTCCTCGCGGTTGCCGGTCGCGACGACCGCGCGCCCCTCGGTGTGCACCTGCAGCATCAGCCGCTCCGCCTCGGCCCGGCCGAAGCCGAAGTAGCTGCGGAAGACGTACGAGACGTACGACATCAGGTTGACCGGATCGTCCCAGACCAGCACGATCCACGGGACCTCGGCCGCCGATCGGGTCGCCAGGCGCTCGTCCGCGCGCTCGATCGTGTCCGCCATCCGTCCAGCGTAGGCCGCAGCGCGGACGGACGCCCGGGCGCGCGGGCCGGAGCGTGCTGCCCGCAGCCCGCGAGTGACCAGGAGTCGTCGCACTCGGCGCGGGTGCGACGACTCCTGGACAGTCGGAGCAGAGGCAGCAGCGCCGCCCGCCCTAGGCCGACAGGCGCGGCAGGACCTCCCGGGCGAAGAAGTCGAGGTGGTCGAGGTCCTGCAGGTCCATGAACTGCAGGTAGACGCGCTCGCAGCCGGCCTCGCGGAGAGACTCGAGGCGGTCGACCGCCTCGTCGACGCCGCCGGCCACTCCGTGCTCGCGCAGCTCGGCGGGCTCGCGGCCGATCGCCGCGGCACGGCGCGTGAACTCCGCCTCGTCGCCTCCGCCGACCGCGATCAGCGCGACCGAGTGCACGAGCGACGAGGGCTCGCGCCCGATCGCTCGGCACGCCTCGTCGACGCGCTCGAAGGCCGCTGGGATCGCGTCGAACTCGGGGAAGGGCAGGTTGAACTCGCTCGCGAACCGCGCCGCGAGCGCCGGGGTCCGCTTGGGGCCGCCGCCACCGACGATCACCGGCAGCGGCAGGCGGGCGGGCTTGGGCAGGGCCGGGGAGTCGGTCAGCGTGTAGTGCTCGCCGGCGAAGGAGTAGCGCTCGCCGACCGGCGTCGACCACAGGCCGGTCACGATCTCGAGCTGCTCCTCGAGGAGGTCGAAGCGGCGCGGAGGGAAGGGGATGCCGTAGGCGGCGTGCTCCTGCTCGAACCAGCCGGTGCCGAGGCCGAGCTCGGCACGGCCCCCGGACATCGCGTCGACCTGGGCGACCTGGATCGCGAGGATCCCCGGCGGCCGGTAGGTGACGGAGGAGACGAGGGTGCCGAGCGCGATCCGCTCGGTCTCGCGGGCGAGGCCGGCGAGCGTCGTCCACGCGTCGGACGGGCCCACGCCGGGATCGCCGTCCCCCATCCGGAGGTAGTGGTCGGAGCGGAAGAAGCCGTCGTAGCCGAGGCTCTCGGCGGCCTGCGCGACGGCGAGGAGGTCCTCGTAGCTCGCGCCCTGCTGGGGTTCGGTGAAGACTCTGAACTGCACGGGTCCAGCCTCCCGCACCGGGGCCGGATCATGCCAGCCCGGCTCCCCCGGCCGGGGCCGCCGACGGGCCCCCGTGTACCGTGGACGGTTGCCGCCGACGAGAGGACCCCATGTCCGAGCACCCGTCCTCCCCGGACACCGCCCCCGCCACCGCGGGCACGACCGCCCCTCCGCACCGCCTCGCGCGGTGGGTCTTCTGGCCCGCCGCCGTCCTCACGCTGTCGATCGCGGCCTTCGCGATCCTCGCGCCCGACGCCGCGACCTCCGTGTTCTCGACGCTGCAGACCACCGTCGTCAACACGTTCAGCTGGTACTACGTTCTGATCGCCGCGGTCTTCGTGGCCTTCGCCATCTGGATGGGCGTGAGCCGCTTCGGCGACATCAAGCTCGGCGCCGACGACGACGAGCCCGAGTTCTCGATGCTCGCCTGGATCTCGCTCCTCTTCGCCGCCGGCATGGGCATCGGCCTCGTCTTCTACGGCGTCGCGGAGCCGCTCACCCACTTCGCCACTCCGCGCCCGGGCGTCACCGGCACCGAGACGCAGCTCGCGCAGAGCGCGATCTCGCAGACCTACCTGCACTGGGGCGTCCACGCCTGGTCCATCTACGTGGTGGTCGGCCTCGCCCTCGCGTACGCGATCCACCGCCGCAAGCGGCCGGTGTCGATCCGCTGGGCGCTGGAGCCGCTGCTGGGCCGCCGGGTCCGCGGCGGCTGGGGCAACGCGATCGACGTGGTCGCCCTGGTCGGCACCATGTTCGGAGTCGCGACCTCGCTCGGCCTGGGCGTCACCCAGATCTCGGCGGGCCTGGAGGCGAGCGGCATCGTGGAGTCGTCGCTCACCGTGCAGATCGTGGTCATCGCCGTCGTCACGGGCCTGACCGTCTTCTCGCTGATCTCGGGCGTGGGCAAGGGCATGAAGTGGCTCTCGACCGGCAACCTGCTGCTCGCCGCCGCGCTCCTCGTCTTCGTGCTCGTCGCCGGCCCGACCCAGTTCCTCCTCCGCGAGTTCGTGCAGTCGCTCGGCAACTACCTGCAGAACTTCATCGGCCTGACCTTCACGGTCAGCGCCTACGCCGGGCGCGAGGGCGAGCAGTGGCAGGCCTCGTGGACCACGTTCTACTGGGGCTGGTGGATGTCGTGGGCGCCGTTCGTCGGCATCTTCATCGCCCGCGTCTCGAAGGGCCGGACGGTCCGCGAGTTCGTCGGCGGCGTGCTGCTCGTGCCGACGATCATGACCTTCCTCTGGTTCAGCGTCCTCGGCGGCACGGCCATCTACCGCGAGCTCTACGGCGACGGCGGCCTCGTCGGCGCCGACGGCTCGGTCGACACCAACCTGGCGCTCTTCTCGATGCTGCAGGGACTGCCCGCGGGCTCGGTGCTGACGATCGGCGCGATCCTCCTGATCGGCGTCTTCTTCGTGACCTCCGCCGACTCCGGAGCGCTGGTGATGTCGATGATCGCGACCGGCGGCGAGCCGGAGCCGCGCAACCGCATCCGCGTGTTCTTCGCCGTCGCGACCGCGCTGCTCGCCCTGTCGCTCCTGGTCGCCGGCGGCCTCGACGCCCTGCAGACCGCGGCGATCCTCTCGGCCCTGCCGTTCAGCGTCGTGATGATCCTGATGTGCGTCGCGACGGTGATCGCCTTCCGCCGCGAGATCCGCGCGTACGACAAGGCCCGCCGCAAGGCGTTCGTCGGCGACATCGGCACGTTCTACGGCCTCGAGGTCGAGGATCCGGCGGAGCGCGAGCCCGCCCACCCGATCAAGCGCGTCGCGAACCGCCTGAAGCCGGGGTCGAAGGAGTAGTCGGCTCGGAGGAGCAGCCAGGTCGGACAAGGCCGGGCGCCGCTGGGGCGCCCGGCCGGCCGATCAGCTGGGCGACGGGATGAAGGGGTGCTCCGGCGGGTCCTGGTCGTCGCCGAGGCGGGCGTCGGCGCCCTGGTCGAGCGCCTCGTCGATCGACTCGGGGTCGTCGATCTCGGCCGGGTCCTCCGGCGGGACCGGCAGGGAGTCGCCGTCGGGGCGGGTGGTGTCGGTGACGTCCTCGGGGGCGTCGAAGCCGAAGCTGCTCATGGTTCCCTCTCCGCGGTGCGCCCGGGAGGCGGCGCCGCTGCGGGCAGCCTAGGTCGCGTCCCCGGAGGCGGTCACGGACTTGACGGGGCACCCGAGGGGCCCCGCGGGGTCGGCCTGCTCCGGAGGAGCCTCCGCCCCGGCAGCCGTCAGTGCACGTACTCGAGCAGGTCGGCTCCGAGGGTGCGCATGCCCTCCAGCACCGCGAGGCGGTAGTGCAGGGTCGTGTCGTCGAACTGGGTGGCGACCGCGTAGGCGACTCCGGCGCGCGGGCCGCGGAGGACGCCGGCCTCGGCGCGGACGCCGACGTCGGTGCCGGTCGCGTTGACGAGCAGGACCCCGTGGTCGGGGTGGCGGTGCGCGAGCGGGTCGAGCCCGAACGAGGCGGCGACCATCGAGAGGTCGGTGCCGAGCGAGAGCCAGCCGATCACCCGCGAGCTCACGGCGGCGTCGACGATCTCGCCGTTCGCGAGGGTGGCGAGCAGCCAGGTCAGCTCGCGGGCGGAGCCGATCGAGAGCTGCGGCGCGTCGTCCGGGCCGCGCTCGTCGCGCACGACGTCGAGCAGGGCGGTGCGGGAGAGGCCGAGTGCCTCCGCCCGCTCGCGCACGGCGTCGAGGCCGACGCGGCGCAGCAGGACGTTGGTCGCGAGGTTGTCGCTGGAGGCACCGACGAGGGCGGCGAGGTCGGCGATCGGCATCGACGGCACCTGGAGGTGCTGCCAGAGCCCGGAGCCCGAGACCGCGTCCGCCGCGGTCCGGTCGACCAGGCGCAGGTTCTCCTGCGGCTCGTTCGCCAGCCGGGCGGCGACCTCGATCAGCAGCACGACGGTGCCGAGGGAGGCGGTGGGCATCGAGACGGAGTCGTCGACCGCGAACAGGGTGCGGCCGGTCGCCAGGTCGACGGCGCGCGCCGAGACGACGACCCCGTCGATCGCGAGACGGCCGAGGGCGTCGAAGCCGCGCTGGAAGTTCTCGCGGTCGCCGCCGCCCTTGTGGCGCCCCCGGCGGTTGCGTCGGCTCTCACGGCGGGTCTCGCTGGTGGGGATCACCACGGGTACGGCCCCTCTACGGGTCGGGAGTGCGGTCGTGCGGAGGGGGGACCTGAGTCCTCACGCGCCGGCAGGACGCGCGATCGGCGGACGACCCCGCTGCATCGGTCGGCTCTCGATGCCCGGGGCTCCTCGTCCGTGGTGCGGAGGTGGTCGGCGGCGACTACCAGATGGTGACGCGCTCGCTCGGGGAGAGCCAGAGGGCGTCGCCTTCGGAGACGTCAAAAGTAGCGTAGAACTCGTCGATGTTCCGGACGATCTGGTTGCAGCGGAACTCGGCCGGAGCGTGCGGATCGATGGCGAGGAGGCGGATCGTCTCCTCGTCGCGCGACTTCTGCTGCCAGGCCTGCGCCCAGGAGAGGAAGAAGCGCTCGGCGCCGGTCAGACCGTCCACGACGGGCGGCTCCTCGCCGTCCAGCGAGAGCAGGTACGCCTTCCAGGCTATGCCGAGACCGCCGAGGTCGCCGATGTTCTCGCCGATGGTCAGGGCGCCGTTCACGTGGTGCCCGGGCGTGGTCGCGGGAGCGAGCGCGTCGTACTGCGCGATGAGCGCCTTCGTCCGCTCCTCGAACGCGGCCCGGTCCTCCTCGGTCCACCAGTCGGTGAGGCGGCCGTCGCCGTCGAAGCGCGAGCCCTGGTCGTCGAAGCCGTGGCCGATCTCGTGACCGATGACGGCGCCGATCGCTCCGTAGTTCGCGGCGGGGTCGCGGGCCTCGTCGAAGAAGGGGAACTGCAGGATCGCGGCCGGGAAGACGATCTCGTTGAAGCCCGGGTTGTAGTACGCGTTGATCGTCTGCGGGGTCATGAACCACTCGTCGCGGTCGAGCGGGCGGCCGATCTTGCCGAGCTCGCGGGCGAACTCGAACTCGGCCACGCGGCGGGCGTTGCCGAGCAGGTCGGCCGGGTCGATCGAGAGGGCGGAGTAGTCGCGCCAGCGCACCGGGTAGCCGATCTTGGGCGTGAACTTCGCGAGCTTCTCGAGCGCGCGCTCGCGGGTGGCGGGGCTCATCCACTCCAGGTCGACGATGGAGCGGCGGTACGCCTCGATGAGGTTCGCGACCAGCACGTCCATCGCGGCCTTCGCCGTCTCGGGGAAGTGGCGGGCGACGTAGGTGCGGCCGACCGCCTCGCCGAGCGACCCCTCGACGAGCGAGACGGCGCGCTTCCAGCGCTCCCGCTTCTGCGGGGTGCCGGTGAGGGTGCGGCCGTAGAAGTCGAAGTTGGCGTCGACGAACCCGCTGGACAGGTAGGCCGCGGCTCCGCGGATCACCTGCCAGGACAGCCAGTCGCGCCAGGCCGGGAGCCGGTCCTCGGTGAGCAGGCCCGCGAGGCCCTGGAGGAAGCTCGGCTGGCGGACGACCACCTCGGCGAGCGCCCCCTCCGGAGCGCCCATCGCAGTGAGCCACACGCCGAGGTCGACGCCCGCGGCGAGCTCCTCGACCTCGGACCAGGAGCGGAGGTTGTAGGTCGCCTGGCTGTCGCGGCTGCGGACCTTGTCCCAGTGCGCGGCGGCCAGATCGGTCTCGAGGGCGACGATGCGCTCGGCGCGGGCCTCGGCTGCGTCGATGCCGGCCAGGGCCAGCATCCGCGCGACGAACGGCGTGTAGGCCTCGCGGACGGAGGCGAACTCCTCCTCGCGGTAGTAGCTCTCGTCCGGCAGGCCGAGGCCGCCCTGGTTGACGAAGACGAGGTAGCGCTCGGGGCTGCCCGGGTCGTTGTCGACGAAGAGGCCGAAGAGCCCGGGGACGCCGGTGCGCTCGAAGGCGCCGACCGCGCGGAGCAGGCCGGGGATCGAGTCGACCCGCTGCACGGCGGCGAGGTCGTCGGCGATCGGGGCGGCGCCGAGCTCCTCGGCCCGCTCCTCGTCCATGAAGGAGGCGTAGAGGTCGCCGAACAGGCGCTCCTCGGTGCCGTGCTGCGCGGTCTGCGCCTCGACGATGATGTCGCGCACGGCCTTCTCCGCCTCCTCCTGGAGGAGGTGGAAGGAGCCGTAGCGCGCCTTGTCGGCGGGGATCTCGGTGCGGTCGATCCAGAGCCCGTTGACGTGCCGGTAGAGGTCGTCCTGCGGGCGCGTCGCGGGGTCGAGTTCGGAGCGGTCGATACCGGAGCGAGGCGTCGTCGAGGTCATGGCGGACAGCCTACGTCGGGGCGCCGACACCGTGGCGCGAGGTGCGGCGGGTCGGGCGCGGAGCCGCAAAGGGCGGATGCGGAGTCGCGGAAGGGAGTGACCGGCGCGGCGCCGCGGGAGGCCAGGCGCGCCACCGTCCGGCTCGCGGGAGCGGGGTGCTCCTGCGAGCCGGACCCGGCCGACGGGGACGCCGGAGCGTCAGCGCCCGAGCTGCTCCTCGACGTACGCGCGGATCGGCGTGGTCGGCCGCCCGATCAGGCGGGCGAGCGAGCCGTCGGTCCCGCCGAGGAGGCCGTCGGCGATGTTCGCGTCGAGGCCGACGACGAAGCCGACTCCGCCCTCGGGGACGCCGGCGCCGGTGAGGACGCGGGCGTGCTCGTCGGAGGAGACGTGGCTGATCGCGGCGTCGCGTCCGGCGACCTCGGCGACGATCGCGGCCAGCTCGTCGAAGCTCCAGGCGGTGTCGCCGGAGAGCTCGTGCACGGTGCCGACCAGGGACGGGTCGGTCAGGGCGACCGCTGCGGCCTCGGCGTAGTCGGTGCGCGCGGCGCTGGCGACGCGGCCCTCGCCGGCGCTCGAGAGGGTGCTGCCGGTCGAGGCGAGCTCGGCGACGGTCTGCTCGTAGTTCTCGTTGTACCAGCCGTTGCGGAGGACGACGGCGGGGACGCCGCTGGCGGCGATCGCCTCCTCCGTGGCCTTGTGCTCGGGGGCGAGGATGAGCGCGCTCGTGGTCGCCTTCGGGGCGCTCGTGTAGACCAGGCGCGCGCCGGCGCGGACGGCGGCGTCGATCGCGGCGGTGTGCTGTGCGACGCGCCTGCCGACCTCGGAGCCCGAGACGAGGAGGACGGCCTCGGCGCCGGAGAAGGCGTCGTCGAGCGAGGCGGGGTCGTCGAAGTCCGCGACGGCGGTGCGGACGCCGAGGTCGGCGGCGAGCGCCTCGAGCTTCGCGGCGTCGCGGCCGGTGGCGACGATGTCGGAGGCGGCGGTGCCGCGGGCGAGCAGGTGCTCGACGGCGAGACGGCCGAGGTGGCCGGTGGCTCCGGTGACGACGAGGGTCATGAGGGGTCCTTCCTGACGGGTGGGGCGGGCGGGGTCCGCCGCCAGGAGGGTGCAACCGGCGCATCCTCCTCCTGCTTCCCGGAATGCAGTACCCACTATTTCGTTAGTACTGTCATCACACCTGTTCCGAGGAGCACCCATGATGATCGCCGACTCCCCCCTGCTCGCCGGGGACGTCTACTCCGCCGACTGCCCGAGCCGCGAGGTCTTCGGGCACGTCACCAGCAAGTGGGGCGTCCTGGTGCTCGCGGCGCTCGCTCCGGGCACGCTGCGCTGGGGCGCTCTGCGGCGCCGGATCGGCGGGATCAGCGAGAAGATGCTCGCCCAGACGCTGCGGATCCTGGAGGAGGACGGCTTCGTGCACCGCGAGGCGCGGCCAGTCGTCCCGCCGCACGTCGAGTACCGGCTGACGCCGCTGGGAGCGGAGCTGGCGGAGCGTCTGCTGCCGGTCGTCGAGTGGATCGCGGGGAACGTCGGGGCGGTCCTGGAGGCGCGCTCGGAGGGCCGCCGGGAGGGAAGGTGAGCCTCACCTTCTTGTGAGAACGTTCACAATCCGTTCAGGGAGGAGCCTCCACCCGGCGGCATCGGCGCCCCCTCCCCCTGCTTGCCTCGATCGCGTCTCCTGCTCGTGATCGAAGGACCTCCATGTCAGACACCGCCCGCCGCCCGCTCCTCCTCCCGATGGCCGGCCACGTGCGCGGCAAGCGCAGCCCCGTCACCTGCGCGCTGAAGTGCGCCAACGCCTGCTCCACCGCGACCTGCAACACGTCGCACAACAGCTACTTCCGCGACATCGTCTCGTCGCAGCTCTCCCGCCGCAGCGCCCTCGGCCTCGGCCTGGCCGGCGCGGTCACCGTCGCCGTCGCGTCCGCCGGAGGAGCACCCACCGCCGAGGCGGCCGTGGCGACCTCGGCCGACGGCTCGCCGCTCGCCTTCACTCCCATCGCTCCGGTGCCGTACACGGTCGACCGGTTCACCGTCCCCGAGGGCTTCGCCTGGCAGCCGATCATCCGCTGGGGCGACCCGCTCTTCGCCGACAGCCCCGCCTTCGACATCGCCGACCAGACGGAGGCCGCCCAGGCCGCGCAGTTCGGCTACAACAACGACTACACCGACATCGTCGAGATCCCGGGCTCGAAGCGCCTCCGCGCCCTGCTCGTCGTGAACCACGAGTACACGAACGAGAGCATCATGTTCCCGGCCGCGCAGCTCGAGGCGGAGCCGGAGCGCGTGCGCGCCGTCGGCCGCGCCGCCCACGGCCTCAGCGTCGTCGAGCTGGTCCGCACCGCGGTCGACCGCCCGTGGGCCTACGTCCGCGGGGGCGAGCGCAACCGCCGCTACCTGCTCGACACCCCCTACGAGGTGACCGGCGCCGCCGCCGGCACCGACCTGCTGAAGACGGTCGCCGACCCCGAGGGCCGCACCGTGCTCGGCACGCTCGGCAACTGCTCCGGGGGCACGACGCCGTGGGGCACGATCCTCTCGGGCGAGGAGAACTTCAACGGCTACTTCCGCGCCGTCGGCACGAGCGACGCCGAGAAGCGCTACGGCCTCGCCGACTCCGAGACCTCGCGCCTCTGGGAGCTCGACGACCCCCGCTTCGACGCCCGCACCCCGGGCTACGAGAACGAGCCGAACCGCTTCGGCTGGATCGTGGAGTTCGACCCCTTCGACCCCGACTCCACGCCGAAGAAGCACACGGCGCTCGGCCGGCTCAAGCACGAGGGCGCGAACGTCATCATCGCCCCGGACGGCCGCGTGGTCGCGTACCAGGGGGACGACGAGCGCTTCGACTACCTCTACAAGTTCGTCTCGACGAAGCGCTACATCGAGGGCGACCGCGCCCACAACAAGACCCTGCTGGAGGAGGGCGACCTCTACGTCGCCCGCTTCACCGGCGACTCCCCCGTCGCCGAGATCACCGGCACCGGGGCGGTCCCCTCGGACGGCGGCTTCGACGGCATCGGCGAGTGGCTGCCCCTGGTGCTGAACGGCGCCTCGACGATCGCCGGGATGAGCGTCGCCGAGGTGCTCGTGCACACCCGCCAGGCGGCGGACGCCGCGGGCGCGACCAAGATGGACCGCTGCGAGGACGTGCAGCCCAGCCTGGTCAGCGGCCGGATCTACGTGGCCTGCACCAACAACTCCGCCCGCGGCACCGAGGGCGCCAAGGAGGGCGCGACCGAGGTCAACCCGCGCACCGAGAACCGCGACGGCCACATCGTCGAGATCATCGAGGACGGCGGCGACCAGACCGGCCGCACCTTCACCTGGAACCTGCTGATGCTCTGCGGCGACCAGGCGCAGGGCGACGTCGTCTACTTCTCCGGCTTCCCGGCGGACCAGGTCTCGCCGATCTCGTGCCCGGACAACCTGGCCTTCGACTCGGTCGGGAACCTCTGGATCTCGACCGACGGCGCCCCGAGCGGCATCGGCTACAACGACGGGCTCTTCAAGGTCGCGCTCGAGGGCGCGACGCGCGGCAGGGTGGAGCAGTTCCTCTCGGTGCCCCGCGACGCCGAGACCTGCGGACCGATCGTCCACGACCTCGACCAGCACGTGTTCGTGGCGGTGCAGCACCCGGGCGAGGAGGGCACCTTCGAGGCGCCGACCTCGTTCTTCCCGGACTACGGATCGACGGCGGCGGGAGCGGTGGCGGCACCGCGTCCGACCATCGTGCAGATCCTGCCGGCGTCGCAGGTCGTGGCGCCGACTCCGACGCCGACCGCCGGGCCGACCACGGCACCGACGACCCCGCCGACCACCGCGCCCACGGCGACTCCCACCACGGCACCGACCGCCGGGCCGACTGCGGCGCCCACCGTTGCTCCGTCCCCGGTGCCCACGACCGCGCCGACCGGCACGCCGACCCCGCTGCCCGTCGGCGGCTCGGGCGGCGGGCTGGCCTCGACCGGAGTCGAGAGCGTCGGCCTGATCGCGGGCGCCACCGCGCTCCTGGCCGCGGGCGCCACCGCGCTCGGACTCGGAGCGCGCCGCCGCGCGGCCGCCGAGGGCGAGGACGACCAGCAGGCGTGAGGCCGGACAGGGCCCGGGACCGATCACAGGATCGGGGCCCGGGCCCTGTCGCGCTCGGGGACCCGCCGCTCAGGCCCCCGGGACCGGCGGGCCGGTGCGCCAGCGGAGGATCGCCGCGGCGTCGGCGTCGTGCGGCAGCGTCACCACGTCGACCCCCTCCGGAGCGGTGCGGGAGTCGGTGACGAGCACGCGCGCGTCCGTGAGCACGGCGGCGCGGGCCAGCGCGAGGGCGGCGTCGACGGAGTCGATCACCTCGGCACCCAGCGCCTCCTCCGGGGCCGACGCGACCCACGGCTCCGCGGCGAGCGCCAGCAGAGCGCGCTCGCGCAGCCGGCCGGGGTCGAGTACCAGCGTCTCGACCTGTGCCGAGGCCAGCGCCGTGACGATCGCGCCGAGCGAGTACTCGACGGTGCGGCGCGGCTCCCCGGTGCGCAGGGCGTCGAGCACGTCCTCCTTCTCGCGCAGCAGGATGCGGTCGAGCTGCTCGTCGACGAACCGCTCCAGCGCCCCCTCCTCGCTGCCGGCGGCCCGCGTGTTCACGGGCTCGACGGCCAGGATCGCGGCGCTGCTCGGCGAGAGCTGCTGCGCGAGCAGCTGCCGGGCGTGGATGTCCCCCGCGACGACCAGCAGGCACGGCCGGTGCACGCGCACGAGCTCGTCCACCGCGGCGGCGAGCTCGGCCTGCGTGCGCCGCCAGATCTCCTCCGCGTGGTGGTGGAACCGGTCGTGCCGCCAGCCGCCGGCCTGCGCCTTGTGGAGGGTGTCGGTGCGGCCCTGCACGGCCTGCTCGGCCTCGGGTCGCTGCGCGCCCAGGCGGTGCAGGCGGATCTCGCCGCCGTCCCGCGAGGTCTCGACGACGAGGACGCGCAGGTCGGGCCGGTGCTGCAGCAGCGGCACGATGTCGGGGAGCGGGCTGTAGGAGACGCCCTCGGGCGCGACCGGCCGACCCGGCAGCACCTCGTTCAGCACGACCCTCCCGTCCACGGCGACCGCGAAGAGGCAGCAGCCGCCCTGGGGGCGCCCGGCCCCCTCGAGCAGAGCGGTGAGGGCCCGGATGTCGGCCTGCGGCGCACCCTGGCGGGCGAGCTCGTCTCCGAGGGACGTGGCGCGCTCGAGCGAGATGTCCGGCGGATCGCCGGAGTCGATCGCGAGGTCGACGTAGAGCTGCGACACGGGCCGGGAGTCGCGGAGGAGCTCGGCCAGGGTCGGGAGAGCGGGGGTGGTGGTCACCATCGGGTCGTCCTTTCCTGTCGTGTCCCGACAGTGTCGGACGGCAGGAGCGGGAGGAGGGACGGGGTTGACTGCTCGCGCGCGCCTCAGAGCAGGCGGCGCGCGGAGGCCCAGGCGGTGAGCTCGTAGCGGGAGGAGAGCTGCAGCTTGCGGAGGACGGCGGAGACGTGGGACTCGACCGTCTTGACCGAGATGAAGAGCTCGGCCGCCGCCTCCTTGTAGGCGTAGCCGCGGGCGATCAGGCGCATCACCTCGCGCTCGCGGGCCGAGAGCCGGTCGAGCTCGTCCACCGACTCCGCCTGCTCGCCCGCCAGCGCCCCGAAGGCGTCGAGCACGAAGCCGGCCAAGCGCGGCGAGAACACGGCGTCCCCGCCCGCCACCGCGAGCACGGCCCGGCTCACCTCGGCTCCGGAGCTGGCCTTGGTGATGTAGCCGCGTGCGCCGGCGCGGATCACGCCGACCACGTCCTCCGCAGCGTCCGAGACGCTCAGCGCCAGGAAGCGCGACGACGACCCGGCGCTGCGCCGCAGCACCTCGGCCCCGCCTCCGCCCGCACCGCCCGGCAGGTGCACGTCGAGCAGCACCACCTCGGGCGCGAGCGAGGCGACCAGGCCGACGGCGGAGTCGACGTCGGCCGCCTCCCCGACGACCTCGAGCTCGGGGGCGAGGTCGGCCCGCAGGCCGGAGCGGAAGATGGAGTGGTCGTCGACCAGCAGCACGCGGGTCACCGCTCGACCTCCGCGGGGAGCCGCAGATGCACCTCGGTGCCGGTGCCGCCGACTCCGGGGCGCACGGTCGCGCTGCCGCCCGCGCGCGCCATCCGGCCGATGATCGACTCGCGGATGCCGAGGCGGTCCCCGGGCACCTCGTCGAGGACGACGCCGGGGCCGCGGTCGCGCACGAACACGTCGACGCCCTGCACGGAGGACTCGAGGTACACCGAGACGTCGCCGCCCGCGTGCCGGGCCGCGTTCAGCACGGCCTCGCGGGTCGCGGCGAGGAGCGCGGCGGCGCCGGGGACGGACGCTCCGACGGCCACCACCTCGAGGTGCACGGGGTAGTCGAGCTCGACGGCGGCGGCGATCGCCCGGACCTCGGCGGCCAGGTCGTTGGCGACCGGGACGTCGCGCTCGAACAGCCAGTCGCGCAGCTCCCGCTCCTGGGCGCGGGCGATGCGGGCGACCTCGCTCGAGGCTCCGGCGCGGTTCTGGATGAGCGCGAGGGTCTGCAGCACGGAGTCGTGCAGGTGCGCGGCGATCTCGGCCCGCTGCTCCTCGCGCACGCGGGCGGCGCGCTCGCCCATCAGCTCGGACCAGAGGGTCACCACCCGGGGCGCGGCCAGCACGCCGGCGGCGATCAGCAGCACGCCCACGGCGAGCACCGCGTTAAGGGCGCTCGGGCGGCCGGTGAGCACGGCCGCTCCGGCGAGCACCAGCAGCGCGCAGGAGGCGAGGCGCACCGCGGAGCCGTACCGGGCGGGGCGGACGGCGTCGCCGCGGTCGAGCCCGAGGCTCCAGCCGACGGCTCCTCCCGCGAGCAGGCCGACGGCGACGAGCGCGCGCGTGATGTCGGCGTCGTCGCCGCTGTCGACGGTGATCAGCACGGCGAGCGCCGCGACGGCGGCGGCGAGGGTCAGCAGGCCGGCCACGGGAGCGGAGCGGCGGACGGCCGGATCCGCGTCGCGCGAGTCGAGCGGCGCGAGGGGCACCAGCGCCCAGAGCCAGAGGTAGAGGAGCGCGCCGCCCCCGCCGAGCGCGGTCGTGAGAACGGCCAGGAGGCGGGTCCTCCGCACGCTCCAGCCGAGGTGGTCGGCGACCGCGGTGCACACTCCGCCGAGCAGCATCGTCCGCGGCCGCTGCAGCGGGGGGCGGACGGCGGTGCCGGGGACTGTGCTCACCCCTGCATCCAAACAGGTCGGCCGCACGATCGGGGGTGCTCTCGGGGTCGGATCAGGGGTTCCCCCGATGGTCCGGGCCGTGGAGCGCACGGGAGACTCGCAGCATGACAGGACAGAGCACGACCCCGCCGAGCTCCGCGGAGCCGGACGGCACGGAGGCGGCGAGCACAGCGACGACGCCGATCGGGACGGATCCCGGAGCCGCCGGCCCCGACAGCGCCGGCCCGGACAGCACAGGCCCCGAGAGCACCGGCCCGGAAGCCTCCGGCCCCGCCGATCCGCCCCCCGCGCCCGAGAACCGCTTCGTGCTCTGGCTGCGCGGCCTCGACCTGCCCCGCCGCCCCGGCTGGATCGGCGGCGTCTGCGCGGGGATCGCCGACCGGCTCGGCATCGACCCGCTGATCGTGCGCGGGATCGTGCTCGTCGTCGCGGTGCTGGGCGGGCCCGCGCTCCTCCTCTACGCCGCGGCCTGGCTGCTGCTGCCCGACCAGGACGGCGCCCTGCCGGTGGAGCGGCTGCTCCGCGGCTCGCTCGACCGGGTGCACGCCGGGATCGGCGTCCTCGTGCTCGCCTCGATGCTGCCGGTGGCGCAGGGCTTCTGGTCGCTCGGCGGCGCGTACACCGGGGCGATGCCCTGGGCGCCCGCGACCGGGCGGACGCTGTGGTCGCTCGTGGTGCTCGGGCTGATCGTGGCCTTCGTGGTCTGGATCGTGCGGCGGAGCCGGCGATCGGACGACGCGGCCGCTCACCCGGCCCAGGGCTCCCCGTCCGCACACCCCTCCGCGACGCTCCCCTACCCCGCGCCCTCCGCTCCCGCCTACCCCGCACCCGACCCCGGGCTGCAGGACGAGCGCCCCTCGTCCCCCGAGGCCGTCGCCGAGTGGCGCGAGCGTCAGGAGGCCTGGCGGGCCGAGCGGGAGGCGTTCCGCGCCCAGCAGAGCGCGTCTGCCCGTGAGACGGCCCGCGCCCGGGCGGAGGAGGCGCGAGTCGCCGCCGCCGCCGTCACCGCCGCGCGCCTGGAGCGCCAGCGCCTCCGACGCGCCGCGAACCCCCGGCTGCGGGCGAGCCTCACGCTGCTCGCCCTGGGCGCCGCCGCCCTGGCCGGCGCACTGGTCTCGCTCACCGCCTCCGGACCGACGGCCCTCGTCGTCGGAGCCGCCTCGGTCGCGCTCGTGCTCGCCGTGGTGATCGTGCTCGCCGGCCTGTTCCGGAGGCGCGCGATCGCGCTGATCGCCCTCGCGACGGTCGCGCTGGTCACGGCCGCCTGCGCCGCCGTGCTGCCGACCGACCGCGAGCTGCTCCCCGTGCTCGGCACCTACGGCTTCTCGAGCGCCGCTCCCGGCCGCTACGCGACGCTCGCGGCGAGCGACCTGCGCGTCACGGTCGCACCCGGCTACGAGACCTCCGGCGAGCCGCTGGACCTGTGGATCGGCTACGGGCACGTGTCCGTCGCCACGATGGCGGGAACGGCGGTCCGCCTGGAGGCGACCACGGAGGACACCGAGCTCCTCGTGCTGGACGCCGACGGAGGCGCGATCGACGCGCCCCGCGAGGTCCGCACCGCCGACGGCCGTCAGCTGTGGACGCAGACCTTCGGCGATCCCGAGGCCGAGCCGTTCGTCGTCCGCATCGCCCAGGAGGGCGGGTCGATCCGAGTCCAGGACTCCACACCGGGCGCCGACTCCGGCACCACCGCGCCGGACGCCGACGCCACCCCGACACCCACCCCCGAGACCGGAGCCGCACGATGACCACCACGCCCACCCCCGCCACCGCCCGCCCGCGGATCCGCGTCGGCGCCGTCCTCTACGGACTCGTCCTCGCCGCCGCCTCGATCGGCCTGCTCGTCGTCTCCGCCGACCCGGTGCTGCGCGCGCAGGTCGTCGAGCGCGGGATCACGCTCGAGCCCGGCGCCGCGCTCGCCCTGGCCGTCGCGGCGCTCGGCGCCATGGCGCTCCTCCTCGGACTCGCCCGCCTGCTCGACCGCCGCGCCGCTCGCGACGACGGCTGACCCCGGCGCGGGACGCCGGGTGCTCGCAACCCCCTGCCCCGCATCCGCCGAGAGGCGCAGACTCGTCCCGGGCGATCGCCCGCCACCCCCTGGAGACGAGACCATGCCCTTCTGCGCCCTCGAGAGCCTCCGCTGATGGAGCTGGGCATCGCCGCGATCGTCGGCGTCTCGGTCCTCGTCGCGGTCGCCGTCTTCTCGCGGCGCCTCGGCGTCGCCGCCCCGATCGTCCTCGTGCTCGCCGGCGTCGGCCTCTCGTACATCCCCGGGGTTCCGGAGGTGGTCGTCCCGCACGAGTGGGTGCTCGACGGCGTGCTGCCGCCGCTGCTGTACGCGGCGGCGCTCAGCGTCCCGTTCATCGACTTCCGCCGGAACCTCACCACCATCACCGGCCTGTCGGTCGTTCTGGTGCTGATCTCGGCGGCCGGCGTCGGCGCGCTCCTCTTCCTCCTCCTCCCCGAGCTCGGGCTGGGCCTGGCGATCGCCGTGGGCGCGATCATCAGCCCGCCCGATGCGGTCGCCGCGACCTCGGTCGGCCGGCGGCTCGGCCTCCCGCCGCGTCTGCTCACCCTGCTCGAGGGCGAGGGGCTGATCAACGACGCGACCGCGCTGGTGCTCCTCCGCTCGGCCCTCGCCGCCGCCGCCGGGACGCTCGCGACGCCGTGGGCCGCGATCGGCGACTTCCTCTACGCGGTCGTCGTGGCCGTCGTGGTCGGGTTCGTGGCCAGCGTCGTCACCGTCTTCGTCCGCTCGCGGCTCGAGGACCCGGTGCTCAACACCGTCCTCTCCTTCATCGTCCCCTTCGTCGCGTTCATCCCCGCCGAGGGCCTGGGCGCCTCGGGCGTGCTCGCCGTGGTCGTCGCCGGCCTGCACACCGGGCACGCCTCCTCCCGCGCCTTCACCGCGCAGTCGCGGGTGAACGACCGGATCAACTGGCGGACCGTGCAGTTCCTGCTCGAGAACGGCGTGTTCCTGCTGATCGGGCTCGAGATCCGCTCGCTGATCCACGACGCCGACAGCGCGCGCCTCTCCGTGCCCGGAGCGGTCGGGATCGGGCTGATCGCGGTGGTCGGGCTGATCGTCGTGCGCTTCCTCTGGGTCGGGCCGGTCCTCCTCGGCGAGCGCTGGCAGACCCGCTGGGCCGAGCGCCGGGCCCGCGAGCAGAAGGAGCTGCTCGAGTCGCCCGAGGCGCAGGAGCTGCCGAAGGAGGAGCGCGGCCGGGCGAAGCGGCGCTACCTGCTGCGGCGCAGCGACTACCGGCACTTCAGCCGCAACGGCATCGGCTGGCGCGGCGGTCTGGTGCTCGGCTGGTCCGGGATGCGCGGAGTGGTGACCCTCGCGGCCGCGCAGTCGCTGCCCGAGGACATCCCCTACCGCCCGCAGCTCGTGCTGATCGCCTTCACCGTGGCCGTCGCGACCCTGCTGATCCAGGGCAGCACGCTGCCGCTGCTGATCCGGGCGCTGGGCATCCGCGGGATCGACGTGCCCGAGGACCAGCGCGCGCTCGCGGGCCTGCTCGACGAGATCACCGAGAAGGGCCTCTCGGTGCTGGAGCGCCCGGGCGACGCCGTCGAGGGCGCCGACGGCGTCGCTCCGGACGTCCTGGAGCGGGTGCGGCAGACGTCGTTCCTCCGCTCCGAGGCCGCCTGGGAGCGCTCGCGCGGCACGGAGAGGTCGGTCGCGGACACGCCGCACCGCCTCTACCGAGCGCTGCGCCTCGCCGTGGTCGCGGCCGAGCGGGAGGCGCTGCTGGACGCGCGCTCGCGCCGCGCCTACCCGCAGCGCATCCTCCGCGACGCCCAGTCGCTGCTCGACCTCGAGGAGACGCGGCTGCGGGTCCGGCGGGGCTCCGAGTCCTGAGGGCTCGGGATCGTGACGATCGCTCCCGGGGATGCCCGCGCTGATCCGCGCCCTGTGGAGGAGCGCCGAGCTCCTCGAGTGCGCCATCCGGATCGACCCCTCGGACCACGGCCGTCCGGCCTCCCCGGCATAGCCCGCCGATGCGTCACCCCCCGTTAAGCCCGCGCTCCCCGCTTCCTCTGGCACTGCCGTCACCCCGCCCGTAACCTGCGGATCGCCTGAGAATCGGAAGCTCGATTCGCCCGCACTCGAAGAGGGGTGGCGGGCCGGGGCGGATCCCCTCGGGCGATGTCACGAGGGCCGATCCGCGCGCCAGCCCTCGCAGAGAGGGCAGACGGGGCGCTGAGAGGAACGCTATCCCGTGCGGCGCCGGAGCGCACGCCTCACTTCGTTCGAGTGCTCTCAGGTCCAGTCGAGAGCGGAGCGCTCGGCCCAGTAGCGGGCCGGATCCACGGCGAGCGCCGGGAGGTCCGGGAGCTCCCGGGGCCGCGCGCGCAGGTTGGCCCGCAGCTGCTCCGGAGTCGCCGCGCCGCTCAGCACGACGTCGGCCCAGGGCTGCGCGAGGGCGGCCCCCAGGGCGACGGCGTCCGGCGCGGCGCCGGCGTGCTCGATTGGGTGCGCCACGAGCCTCCCGTTGGCGAGGGCCTCCTTGACCACCACCAGCCAGCCGTCGTCGTGCGCGGCGGCGAGCGCCCGGCCCGCGGACTGCTCGAGCGGGTTCCAGGTGCTCTGGACCGCGCTGAACGGCGACTCCGGGATCGCGCGGGCGAGTTCGATCACGCGCGCCTGCTCGGGTCCGCTGGTGGAGAGGCCGACGCGCACTCCGGAGCCGGCGAGGCCGCGCAGTCGGTCCAGCAGCGGGCGGTCGGTGAGGGCCGGGCTCTCGGGAGTGATCGAGTGGACGAGGTAGGAGTCGGGCGCCGAGCCGAGCGCGTCGAGCGTGAGCGGCCACTGGCGGTCGAGCATCGCGACCGAGTGCTCCTTGCGCTCGTGCACCGGCGGGTCCATCGCCCACCCGCCGACGTACTCGTAGCCCCACTTCGACTCGATCGTGAGCGCCGCCCGCCGCTCCGGATGCCGGGCGAGCCAGCCGCCGAGGAACTCCTCCGCGCGCCCGTAGGAGCGCGCGGCGTCGAGGAAGCGGACGCCGACGTCCCACGCCGCGTCGAGCAGCAGGTGCGTGCGCTCGCGCAGCGTGTCGACGCTCCGCTCGGCCGCGGGGCCGAGGTCGTCGTCGCGCCCTGCCGTGATGTACGCCGGCCGGCCCACGGCCGCCAGCCCGATCCCGAAGCGCTGCATCCCGCCCACGGTACGCCGGTCCCGGAGCTCCGGCAGCCGCTAGCGTCGAGCGGTGACCTCCGCCCTCGACCGCAGCATCCTCCGGCTCGCCGTCCCGGCGCTGGGCTCGCTGGTCGCCGAGCCGCTGTTCCTGCTCACCGACTCCGCCCTGGTCGGCCATCTCGGCGCCGTCCCGCTCGCCGGGCTCGCGCTGGGCTGCACTCTGCTGCAGACGATCGTCGGCCTCATGGTCTTCCTCGCATACAGCACGACTCCGCGGGTCGGCCGGGCCCTCGGCGAGGGCGACGAGCGAAGGGCCGTGGCGGCCGGGATCGACGGCGGCTGGCTGGCCCTGCTCCTCGGCGCCGGCATCGCCGTGGTGGGCGCGCTGACCGCTCCGGCCGTCGTGGCGCTCTTCGGCGCGGAACCGGCGGTGGCCGAGGCGGGCGTGCGGTACCTGGCGGTGAGCATGGCCGGGATCCCCGCCATGCTCGGCGTCTTCGCGCTCACCGGGCTCCTCCGCGGCTTCCAGGACACCCGCACTCCGCTGGTGATCGCCGCCGGCGGATTCGCCCTCAACGCCGCTCTCAACGCCGTGCTGATCTACCCGGCCGGCCTGGGGATAACCGGCTCCGCACTGGGGACGGTGATCGCGCAGTGGGCCATGCTCGCGGCCTACGCGGGAGTCGCGCTGCGGCTCGCCCGGAGGGTCGGCGCGCCGCTGCGGCCGCACCTCGCGGGCCTGGCCTCCTCCGCGGGATCCGGCGGCTGGATGCTGCTGCGCACAGCGAGCCTCCGCGCGGCGATCCTGCTCGCGGTCGCGACCGCCACCTCGCTCGGGGCGGAGGAGCTGGGCGCCTTCCAGGTGGCGATGACGCTGTTCTCGACGGTCGCCTTCGCCCTCGACGCGGTGGCGATCGCCGCGCAGGCGCTGCTGGGCCGCCTCCTCGGCGCGGGCGACGCCGAGCAGGCCCGAGCCGTCACGAAACGCTGTGTGACCTGGGGAATCGGTGCAGGAGTAGTGCTCGGAGCGCTGGTCACCGGTCTGAGCGGTGTCCTGCCGTACGTCTTCTCGAGCGACCCGGAGGTGCTGCGGCTGCTGCCCGCGGCGATCGCCGTCGTGGGCCTCACCGCTCCGCTCGGCGGCTACGTCTTCGTGCTCGACGGCGTGCTGATCGGCGCCGGCGACGGCCGCTACCTGGCGCTCAGCGGCCTCGCGAACCTCGCCGTCTTCGTCCCGCTCGCCCTGCTCGCCCCCGCCGCGCCCGCCGAATGGCGCCTCCTCGCGCTCTGGCTCGCCTTCGCCGTCGGCTTCCTCGGCGCCCGCGCGGTCACCCTCGGGCTCCGGGTCCGCAGCGACGTCTGGCTCCGCTGACCGCACTCCTCCCCTGTGGAGAAGCCTGTGGACAACTCCGGTCAGCGCGGCGGTGCGCTGGTGTTCCCGCGGTGGAAGACGGCGTGGAAGCAGACCGCCTCCGCCTCCTCGTCGGCCAGGAGCGCGACCGCGGCCCGTCCCGCCGCACGGCCCTTCTCGACCGCGGGCTGTGCCATCGTCGTGAGGTCGTATTCGGCCGCGAGACCGGGCACCTGCACGCCGTCGAAGCCGACCACCGAGAGGTCCTCGGGCACGCGCAGCCCGCGCTCCTCCGCCGCGAGGATCACGCCCGCGGCCAGCAGATCGCTCTGCGCGACGACCGCGGTCGGCGGCTCCGCCCCCTCGAGCAGCGTGCGGCCCGCGGCGACGCCCTCGTCGACGGAGCTCGCCGCGGCGGCGACGACCGACGCCTCCGGGAAGACGTCCTGCACGCCGAGGAGGCGGTCGACCGGAGTGATGCTGGGGCTCGAGCGCCAGCCGGCCGGGATCGCGCCGCGGCGGCGGTCCTTCGCGAACGGGAGCGCGACCACCGCGACCCGCTCGTGGCCGAGCTCGCGCAGGTGCTCCGCGAGGGTCCGGCTGGCCTCGCGGTTGTCGAGCGAGATCACGGCGCCGCCCAGCTCCGAGAGGCCCTCGACCACGACGACCGGCACCCCCCGGCGGCGCAGCACGGCGACGGAGTCGTCGACCGACGGGCTGCAGCCGACCAGGATCATCGCGTCGACCGGGGCCGTCGCCAGCAGGCCCGCGCCGTCGCCGGTCTCGGTGAGCAGCAGGATCCCGGCGTCGACCCCGCCGAGCACGTCGGCGATCCCGTCGAGCATGGCGATCTTGATCGGGTCGCGGAACGCGTGCAGCATCCGCTCGTCCACGACGACCCCCACGATCCCCGAGCGGCCGCGGCGGAGCGAGCGCGCCCGCGGGTCGGGGCCGGCGTAGTCGAGCTCGGACGCCGCGCGCAGCACCCGCTCCTTCGTGGCCTCCGAGACGGGGCCGGAGCCGCTGAAGACCAGCGAGGCGGTGGAGGGGGACACTCCGGCCCGGCTCGCGACGCGGGCGAGCGTCGGCCGGGGGCTCTTGCGGGGTTCCACGTTCCTCCTCGTGGGGGCGGCGCGCTCGTCGTCGGTTGACCGTCCCCGGGGTTCCGGATAGCTTAGACCGGCTCGCTTCGAATCGATTCGACCGTGCCTCTCGATCCGGTGTCCGGATCCCGCCCGCACCAGGAGAACCGCCATGACCTCGACGTCCGCGCTCACGCGCCCGCAGCTGGTCGCCTGGCGCAACGCCGTCTTCACGATCTTCGTCCTCAGCGGGATCTCGATCGCCACCTGGGTCTCGCGCACCCCCGCCATCCGCGACGAGCTCCAGCTCTCGACCGCCGGAGTGGGCCTGCTGATCCTCTCGATGTCGATCGGCGCGATCGTCGGACTCGCGTTCTCGACGCCGGTCATGGGCGCGATCGGCGCCCGGCGCGGCATGGCGCTCGGCCTCACCGTCTCGGCGGCGGGGCTCGCGGTGCTGGGCGTCTCGGCCGACGTCATCGGCGTCCTCCCCGCGGCCTTCGCCGGCATGGCGATGCTCGGCTTCGGCAACGGAGCGGTCGACGTGATGATGAACGTCGAGGGAGCAGCCAACGAGAAGGCCTTCGGCAAGACGCTCCTGCCGCTGTTCCACGCCTTCTTCAGCCTCGGCACCGTGGCCGGCGCGCTGATCGGCGCGGGCGCCTCCGCCCTGGCCGTGCCCGTCGCCGTCCACCTCGGCGCGATCGCCGTGGTGATCGTTGTGACCGCGGTGATCGCGATCCGCTTCGTCCCGGTCCGCGAGGAGCTCGACACCTCCGGCGCGGCGACCACGGTGAAGCCGCCGGTCCGCGAGCGCGTCGCCGCCTCCCTCGGCGTCTGGCGCGACGGCCGCCTCGTCCTCATCGGCCTGGTCATGCTGGGCATGGCCTTCGCCGAGGGCTCCGCGAACGACTGGCTGACCCTGGCGATGGTCGACGGCCACGGCACCGACAAGACGACCGCCGCCGTCGTGTTCGGCGCGTTCGTCGCCGCCATGACCGTCGGACGCGTGATCGGCGGGCCCGTGCTCGACCGCTTCGGCCGCGTCCCGGTGCTGCGCGCCTCCGCCGGGCTCGCGATCGTCGGCATCCTGCTGTTCATCCTCGCCCCGGTCGACGCGCTCGTCGTCGTCGGCGCGGTCGCCTGGGGTCTGGGCTGCTCGCTCGGCTTCCCGGTGGGCATGTCGGCCGCGGCGGAGGGGCCGCACTCGGCCGCCCGTGTCAGCGCGGTGGCGATGCTCGGCTACGTCGCGTTCCTGGTCGGACCGCCGGCGATCGGCTTCCTCGGCGAGCACTACGGCCTGCTGAACGCCCTCTTCCTGGTTCTGGCCCTGGTGGTCGTGGCCGGGCTCGCCTCCCCCGCCGCCCGCAGCCGACGGAGCTGACCGCCGCGCCCTCGACGCCGCCGCAAGCCCCCGTGCGGCCCGGGCGCCCCGACGCGCCTCCCCCTAGGCTTCCCAGGACGGCGGCGGAGGGGGAGCGGATGCGGTACCGAGCGCGCGACGGCGCCCTGCTCCACGTCGACGAGCACGGAGCCGGTCAGGGGCGGCCCCTGGTGGTCGTCCCCGGCGAGCCGGAGCGCCACCCCTCCTATCTCGGCTCGTTCGCCTCGATCGCCTGCACGCGCCGGGTCCTCGTGCTGCACCCGCGCGGAGTGGGCGGCTCCGCGGAGCTGCCTCCCGCTCCCCCGGCCACGACGGCCGCCGACGTGGAGGACCTGCGCCGCCACCTCGGCGTCGACGAGCTCGATCTCGCCGCGCACGACTCCGGCTGCCGCGCCGTCCTGCTCGCCGCCGTGGACGCGCCCGAGCGCGTCGCCCACCTGCTCCTGATCGCCCCCGGCACCGCCTGGCTCGGGATCGACGACCGGGCTGCCGGTCACACGACTCCCGCCGGCTCCGACGACACCGCGGCGATCCGCGACGCTCTGCAGCGCCTCGACTGCCCCGCGGTCGTCCTCGGCGGCGAGGACGATCCGGTGACGGGCGTCGCCGCTCTGGAGGCGCTCACCGCGCTCCTGCCGCAGGCGAGCCTGGCCGTCATCGAGTCGAGCGGCCACCACCCGTGGGCGGAGGCGCCGGCCGAGTTCGCGGTCGCGCTGCGCGCCTCGCTCTCGGTGCCGCCGCCCGCTCCTCCGCTCGGCCGCCGGCCTCCCGTCGCCGCGCACTGAGCCGGGAGCCCGCCGGGGCCGTGCCGTCTATCCTCGACGGGTGCGTCTCGTCATCGCGCGCTGCTCCGTCGACTACACCGGCCGTCTCAGCGCCCACCTCCCGCTCGCCACCCGCCTCCTGCTCGTCAAGGCCGACGGGAGCGTCCTCATCCACTCCGACGGCGGCTCCTACAAGCCGCTGAACTGGATGAGCCCGCCCTGCACGCTGATCACGGGCGAGCCCGACGAGGAGGCGCGCACCGCGGGAGTGACGCAGCAGTGGACCGTCGCGCACCGCAAGACCGGCGACGCTCTCGTCGTCTCGATCCACGAGGTGCTGCACGATTCGGCGCACGAGCTCGGCGTCGATCCGGGACTCGTGAAGGACGGAGTGGAGTCGCATCTCCAGCGCCTTCTCGCCGAGCAGATCGGCCTCCTCGGAGAGGGGCACACTCTCGTCCGGCGCGAGTACATGACCGCGATCGGCCCGGTCGACATCCTCGCCCGCGATTCCTCGGGAGCCGCCGTCGCCGTCGAGATCAAGCGCCGCGGCGAGATCGACGGAGTGGAGCAGCTCACCCGCTATCTCGAGCTGATGAATCGCGATCCGCACCTCTTCCCGGTGACGGGAGTCTTCGCCGCTCAGGAGATCAAGCCGCAAGCGCGGACTCTCGCCGAGGACCGCGGAATCCGCTGCGTGGTGCTCGACTACGAGGCCATGCGCGGCACCGACGACTCCCACACCCGCCTGTTCTGACAGGCGCGGCGACAGGCACGGCGAAGGCCCCCGCGATCGGATCACGGGGGCCTTCCGCTCACCGGGCGCGAGGCCCGGGAATGCGGCGTCTCACCGGGCCGAGAGCCCGGCGGCCGCTACTTGTGGGCGGCCTGGTAGGCGGCCTGGACCTCGGAGGGGATGCGTCCGCGGTCGGAGACGGGGTGGCCGTTGGCGTTCGCCCACTCGCGGATGGCCTTGAGCTGCTTGGGATCGCTCTTGGAGGCGGTCGCGACGCTCGTGGCGGCCGCGGGGCGCGAGCCGACGCGGCGGGCGCTCGAGACGAACTTCTCGAGCGCCGAGTGGAGCTCGGCGATGTTGTCGGGGCCGAGATCGATCTCGTAGTTGGCGCCCTCGATGCTGAAGCGGACGGTACCGCCGTCACCGGAATCGATAAGGGTTCCGTCGATATCGTCGACAAGCGTGATCTTCTGGGCCACTTTTCCTCCTGGAGTTCGCGGGACCGGACTGTCTCGACCCGGACCGGGAGAGACATTACCCCCTTTCACAATCGAGTGCGCCATGAATGGCGCCATTCGTCCCTTTCTCGCGCCATGTCGAGGGGAATGTTCAGGATAAGCGGAGGCAATCACGGCTGAATCGAGCTGTTCGCCACCAGCCGTCGAATAGAGGACACGGTGTCCGCAGACGGCCGTAACGATTCCGGACACCGATCGCGCGCATTCCCGGGAACCGGTCCCGGCGATTCCGATCACGCCCCGGTCTTCGTTAGCGTGGAGCCATGGCACGACGAGGCGGACCCCCTGCACGCCCGGCGCGACCCGGTCCGTACCGCAATGCGGAGGCTCGGGAAGCACTGGAGGCGCTCGTCGCCGCTCCCACCGCCGAGGCCGTCGACCGGCTGCTCGAGGCCTGCCTCGACGGCTCCCTCGTGGTCGACGTCACGGGCTCCCAGCCCGGAGGCGTGCCGCACGTCCGCACCGTCGCGACGACCACCGGGGAGCAGGTCCTGCCGCTGTTCACCTCCACGGACGAGGTGCGCACCGCGGTCCCCCGGCAGCAGCATCCGCAGGTGCAGATGCTGGTCCTCCCCGGACGCGAGGCCTTCGCGCTGATCCGCACCGCCGACTTCGTCGCCGTGCAGCTCGACCCCGGCTCGATCGCTCAGGTCGTCACCCGTTCGTTCGTCGAACGGGCTCTGGACGCCGAACGGCCGTAGAGTGTGGCCCCCGGCGGGGCAGCGCCGGCGTCACCCCGTCCTCCGAGGTCAGGAGCCCGCCATGTCCGACACGACCCTCGCCGCCACCGGCCTCGACGCGCGCGCCGGCACCTGGTCCTGCATCCTCTTCGACCTCGACGGCACGATCACCGACTCGGCCCCCGGCATCACCGGCACCCTCGTCGAGACCTTCGTCGAGCTGGGCCGCCCCGTGCCCGCTCCGGCCGAGCTGCTGGCCTACGTCGGCCCTCCGCTGCTCGAGGCGTTCCGCGAGCTCGGCGGGATGACCGTCGAGGAGGCGCAGGCGGCGCTCGTGGTCTACCGCCGCCGCTACAACGCGGGCGGGCTGTTCGACTCCTCGGTCTACCCGGGGCTGCCCGAGGTGCTCGCGCGCATCGCCGAGGCCGGCGTGCCGCTCTCGCTCGCGACCTCCAAGCCGGAGTCGGCGGCCACGCGCATCCTCGAGCACTACGGCCTGGCGCAGTACTTCACGGTGATCTGCGGCGCCTCCGAGGACGAGGTCCGCAGCGCCAAGGCCGACGTCGTGGAGGAGGCGCTGCGCCGGCTCCGCGAGCTCGGCGTCGACCTCTCGGCGCCGGTGATGGTGGGCGACCGCGAGCACGACGTGCAGGGCGCTGCCGCCCACGGCGTGCCGACGATCATGGTCGAGTGGGGCTACGGATCGCCGCTCGAGGCGGTCGGGACGATCGCGCTGGTGTCCGGTGCCGAGGAGCTCGCGGACCTCCTGCTCCCGTGACCTGCGTACGATGAGGGCATGACTGGTCTGGGCGTCGTCCTCTCGTTCGTGCTGTTCCTCGGCGGGATCCTCGTTCTCGGCAACTCGTTCCTGCTGCCCGACATCGCCGGATTCCTCTTCGTCGGCGGCATCCTGATGATCTCGGGATCGCTGGCCGTCGCGTTCCACGTCCTGCCGAAGTCGCAGTAGCCGGGTCGCTCCGGGCGACCGCCTCCGCGGCTCGCCGCTCCGCTCAGCCCAGCGTGCTCGCGTCGAGGTTGATGACTGCATTGATGTAGACCGCCTCGCCGGCTCCGGCGATCGTCGGGTTCATCCGGAGCAGCTGCTGCACCGGGATCCCGAAGCGCTGCGCGATGTCGAAGAACGTGTCGCCCTGCACCACGGTGTAGCTCACGATGTCCCCCTCCCCATCGCGGGTCGGCTCGCCGTTCGCCCCGGGAACCGCGCCGTTGTCGACCGCGAAGGCGGTCTCGGGGATGTCCGGCGTCGCGTTCGGCGTGAAGGTGACCGTCGCCTCGGGGACCGGTGCGAAGACCGTGGCCGTCGCCTGCGGGAGCGCCGCCGTGACGGTCGGGTCCGGCACCGGAGTCGGCGTCGCCGTGGCGAACACGGTGACCGTGACCGTGGGAGCCGGAGCGGGCGCCGAGCACCCCGCGAGCGCGAGCACCCCGGCCAGTGCCGTCGCTCCGATGACCGTCCTGCGCATGTCCCCCGCCCTCCGCGCGCCCCGCGGCGCCCGCTCCACCCTAGGAGACGGGGCGGCCGGGGGCACGTGCGCTGTCGCAGGAGGCCGGTGCTGCGGATCCACCGTCGTGCGGGGAGCTCCGCGGTCGTCCGGGCCGGGTCGGCCTCACCGGGACCGGGTCATGACGGGGGCTCGGGGAGCAGGCGCAGCCCGCCGCCGCTGTTCGCCGCGTCCATCAGGAGCTCGACCCAGGTCGGGTTGATCGTCGGCTGCCGGCTCCCCGCGAAATGGAACTGCAGGGCGATGTTCGGGTTCATCCAGAAGGAGTGGCGGCCGCGCGCGCCCTCGGGCATCGAGTCGAGGGTGAGGCTGAAGCGCTCGTCGCGGCGGAACTTCGCGTAGATCACGATCTGGAGGTGGGCCAGGGTCCGGTCCTCGATCTCGATGACGGCGGGAGGAGTGCCGTAGAGGAATTGACCCATGCCGCCAGACTATAGGCCCCTCGGCTTATTACTAGTCCGTCTAGCTATTTCGCCTCGGAGGGTTCCGCCGGGTCGGCTTCGTCCGTATCGTGCCCGTCGCCGTGCTCCGCGTCGATCTCGTCGACGGCCGCGCTCATCCGGCGGAGGAAGTTGACGACGACCTCGGCCTCGGGGGCGTCCAGGTCCTCGGCGATCTCGAGCATCCGGCGGTGCATCTCCTGGAGCGTGGCGCGCACCTCGTCGTCGCTGTCGACGGTCGCCTCGACGACGATCCCGCGCCGGTCGGTCGGGTTGGGCTTGCGCACGAGGTGGCCGCTGCGGACCAGGCGGTCGATGAGGACCGTGGTCGACGCGGACGAGATGGAGAGGTGCGAGGCCAGGTCCTTGCCGGTCACCAGCTCGCCCTTGCGCTGCTGGCGGAGCAGGTACTGGATGGCGATCAGGTCCGTCTCGCCCATCGCCATCCGCTCGCGCGTGCGGCGGCGCATCGAGACCTCGGAGACGCGGTACGTGCGCATGGCGCTCAGCACCTCGACCGCACGGCGGGTGGACGACTCGTCCGGGTACCAGTACCCGGCGCCGCTCCGCAGGCTCGTGTCGCTCATCCGCACATCCTAGACCGGCTGATCACCAGGCCGTCTAGCGAGTCGCCCGCGCCTACGCTGGACCGGTGACCGCCACCCTCGTCGCCAAGGGCCTCTCCGGAGGCTATGCGCACCGCACCCTGTTCGACGGACTCGACCTGACGGTCGCCCCCGGGGACGTGGTGGGCGTCGTGGGGGCGAACGGAGCCGGCAAGTCGACTCTCCTGCGCATCCTCGCGGGCGAGACGGCTCCACTCGAGGGCTCCGTCGTTCTCTCGCCGGGCGACGCCTTCGTCGGCTGGCTGCCGCAGGAGCACGAGCGCCGCGAGGGCGAGACCGTCGCCGGCTACATCGCGCGCCGCACCGGCTGCGCCGAGGCCTCCGCCGAGCTCGACACCGCCGCCTCCGCCCTGGCCGATCCCGATCCCGACGGCTCGATCGCCGACCGCTACGCCCTCGCGCTCGACCGCTGGCTCGCGAGCGGCGCGGCCGACCTCGACGAGCGCACCCCGGTCGTCCTGGCCGACCTGGGCCTGTCGCTCGGAGCCGCGGCCGCCTCCTCGACGATGACCTCCCTCTCCGGCGGGCAGGCGGCGCGGGTGGGCCTCGCGGCGCTGCTGCTCTCGCGCTTCGACGTGGTGCTGCTCGACGAGCCGACCAACGACCTCGACCTCGACGGCCTGGAGCGCCTGGAGGCCCTCGTCCGCGGACTCCGCGGCGGCGCGGTCCTCGTGAGCCACGATCGCGAGTTCCTCGCCCGCAGCGTCACCCGCGTGCTCGAGCTCGATCTCGCGCAGGGCACCAACCGGGTCTACGGAGGCGGCTACGACGCGTTCCTGGAGGAGCGCGAGACCGCGCGGCGCCAGCGCCGAGAGAAGTACGAGGACTTCGCCGAGCAGAAGGCCGACCTGGTCTCCCGCGCCCGCACCCAGCGGGAGTGGTCGAGCCAGGGCGTGCGCAACGCGATGAAGAAGGCCCCCGACAACGACAAGATCCGCCGCAAGGCCTCGGCGGAGTCGAGCGAGAAGCAGGCGCAGAAGGTGCGCCAGATGGAGAGCCGGATCGCGCGGCTCGAGGAGGTCGAGGAGCCGCGCAAGGAGTGGCAGCTCGCCTTCACGATCGGCAGCGCCCCGCGCTCGAGCTCGGTCGTCTCGACGCTGAACGGCGCGGTCGCCCGCCGCGGCGCCTTCACGCTCGGGCCGGTGTCGCTCCAGGTCGACGCGGGCGACCGGATCGGCATCACCGGGCCCAACGGCGCCGGCAAGTCGACGCTGCTGTCGCTCCTCCTCGGCCGCGCCGAGCCGGAGGAGGGCGGCGCCTCCCTCGGAGCGAGCGTGGCGATCGGCGAGATCGATCAGGCCCGCGGGATGCTCGCCGCCGAGGTGCCGCTCGCGGACGCGTTCGAGGCGCTGGTGCCCGAGTGGCCGACCGCCGAGGTCCGCACGCTGCTGGCGAAGTTCGGGCTGAAGGCCGACCACGTCGGCCGCCGCGTCGGCGAGCTCTCGCCGGGCGAGCGGACGCGGGCCGCCCTGGCGCTCCTCCAGGCCCGCGGCACGAACCTCCTGGTGCTCGACGAGCCGACCAACCACCTCGACCTCGTCGCCATCGAGCAGCTGGAGGAGGCGCTCGAGGCGTACGAGGGCACCCTGCTGCTGGTCACCCACGACCGGCGGATGCTCGAGACGGTGCAGCTGACGCGGCACTGGCACGTCGAGGCGGGCGTCGTCACGGAGGCGTGACGCCCGCCGCCGCGTCAGTCCTCGGAGGCGCGGGCCGCCTCGTCCTCGCGCCAGCCGGCCTCCTTCTGCACGTACTCGTTGTCGGCGAACTCCGCGAAGTCGCTCTCGTCGGTGATCCGGCGCACTTCGAGGCGGTTGCCGGGCACCAGGGGGCAGCGCAGCGCCCACTCGCGGGCCTGCTCCTTGGAGTCGACCCCGATGATCCAGAAGCCGTTGAAGAGCGACTCGGTCGGGCCGTAGGCGCCGTCGACGACGGTCGGCGGCTCGGAGGAGAAGTCGACCACGAAGCCGGAGGAGGCGACGTCGTCGGCCAGGCCGTCGCCCGAGAGCAGCACGCCCGCCTCGATCATCGCCTCGTTGTACTGCCCCATCCGGGTGATGATCTCGTCGAACGGGATCGAGGCGTAGGCCTCCTTCGCCGCATCGGTCGCGCGCATGATCAGCATGTACTTCATCGGGTCTCCCTGGGGTCGGTGCGCGGGGGCGCAGGGCCTACTCTGGCCCATCCGGGGTGCCGGCGGAACGGTGGGTCCCGAGCGTCTGCGCCACGGGGGCGAGCGCGGAGCGACGGACCTTGCCCGCGTCGCTCCGAACGGGCTCGTGCACGATCCGGAGGGCCCGGAGGCGCCGCTCAGCGCCCAGCTCGGCGTTCGCCCGAGCGAGCAGACCGGCCGGGTCCACGCCCGCGTCGCCCACGTCGACGACCGCCTCCACCGCCTGCCCCAGCTCCGTGTCCGGCACGCCGAAGGCGACCGCCCCGCGGACTCCGGGCAGGGCCTCCAGCACCCGCTCGACCTCGGCCGGCCAGACGCTCACTCCGCCCCGGAGGATCAGATCGTCGGCGCGGTCGACCACCCAGAGCCACCCGTCCCCGTCGACGCGGCCGACGTCGCCGAGGGTGTCCCAGCCCTCCTCCGTCCGCCGCGAGCCCGCGCCGAGGTAGCGGTAGGCGGGGGCCTCGCCGCGGTGCAGCCAGATGCGGCCGAGCTCGCCGGTCGGAGCCTCCGTGCCGTCCTCCCGCAGGATGCGCAGGGTCGTCCCGCTGATCGGCCGTCCGACACTGCCCGGGTGCTCCAGCCACTCCCGGCCCGTGATCATCGTCAGTCCGTTCGACTCGCTGCCCGCATAGACCTCGACCACCCGCTCCGGGCCGAGCCAGCCGATCAGCGCCCGCTTGTCGGCGGGCGCGCAGGGCGCTCCGAGGTGCAGCACCGTCGCGAGCGAGGACACGTCCGCCCCCGACCGCTCGGGCGCAACCAGCAGGCGGCGGATCGTGGTCGGGACGAGCAGGGTCCAGGTGACGCGGTGCTCCTCGATCGCCGCGAGGACCCGGGCGGCGTCGAACCGCGGCAGCAGCACCAGGCGCTGCCCGGTCATCAGCCCGCGGAAGGCGTAGGTGAAGGTCGCCGAGTGCATCAGCGGGCCGCTCACCAGCTGCACGCCCTCGCGCGGCAGGAACGGCGCGACCGGCGCGTCCGGATCCAGCAGCGCCGGGCCCGCGGCCAGCACCACCTTCGGCCGCCCCGTGCTGCCGGAGGAGGTGGGCGCCTTCCAGGACGAGGCCCACCGGTCCTCGAGCGAGCCGGCCGGCACCTCCGGCCCGGGCCGCCAGTCGCCCGCGCGCCACGGGACAGCGGAGGAGGAGGGCGCGCCGATGACGAGCGCCGGCCGCGCGATCCGCTCCACCTCGGCGCGCTCCGCCGCCGACAGCCCGGTCGAGACCGGCTGCGGCACGGCGCCCGCCTTCCAGACCGCCGCGCAGACGACGAGCGCGTCCAGCGAGTTCGAGAGCGAGACGGTGACGAGGTCGTCGGTCCGGACGCCGAGATCGCGGTAGGCGCGGGCGAGGCGGGTGCTCTCGCGGTCGAGCTCCCCCGCCGTCAGCGCGCCCTCGTCGGCCACGGCGACGATCCGGTCGGGATCGGCGTCGGCGAGACCGGTGACGATGCGCGAGATCGACCGGCGGGTCACCGGCGGCGCCCGATCGTGTCCAGGCGGCAGGACGGAGTCATCCGGGCACGCCTGCTCGCGCGGGTCCCGGCCCGTCCGGAAGAGTTCCTCCTGAGCTCTGAACCGAGCCGTCGAGCACCCGCTCGTAGAACCGCAGATGCGCGGCCGCGACGTCGTCCCAGGAGTGCGAGGCGGCCAGGGCCCGGCCGTCCGGCGAGGGCAGCGTCAGGGCCTCCTCCAGCGCGTCGGCGAAGGAGGCGGGGTCCCGCCCGTAGCGGACCGCGTCCCCGAACACCTCGTGGATCACCGGCAGCTCCCGCGCCACGACCGGCACCCCCGCGGCGAGCGCCTCCATCGCCGCCAGCCCGAACCCCTCCTTCACCGAGACGAAGCCCAGCGCGGAGGCGCCGGCGACGAGCGGAGCGAGCCTCTCCTCCGGAACGGTGCCGAGGATCACCGGAGCGATCCCGAGCTCGGCCGCCCTCCGGTCGAAGGCGGCCCGGTACTCGCGGTAGTCGAACAGGGTCTCGCCGCCGCCGAACACCAGCGCGACGTCGTGGCCGCGCTCGCGCAGCAGAGCCCACGCCTCGAGCAGCTCGATGCTGCCCTTCCGCGGCTCGATGCCGCCGAGGGCGAGGAGGTACGGGCCGAGCTCGGCCCGCCACCCCCCGGTCAGCGGATCGTCGACGGCGGCCGCGAACCGCGCCGCGTCGACACCGTTCGGGATCACGTCGGGCAGCAGCCCCCAGCCGGCGCGCACCTCCTCGGCGACCGCAGCGGACACGCACAGCCGGGTCAGGGGGAGCCGGACGGCGCGGTCGTGGCAGGCGCGCAGCTCCGGGGTGGTGAAGTCGTCCAGGTGGTGGATCGTGCGGATCGGCGCGAGTCCGGCGGCGAGCGCCGCGTTGGCCGAGATGCAGTCCTGCGCGTGGACGACCGGGGCGTCCTCGCCCCGCAGGGCCTCGGCCATCGCGGCGATGGACCGGACGATGCGGGCGCCGACCGGCTCGCCCTCGCGGTGCGGAAAGGGCACCACCCGCACGGTCACGCACGGATCGACGGGGCGGAAGAAGGAGTCGTCGCCGCCCCGGGCGAGCGTGCGCACCGTGACGTCGTGTCCGGCGCGCGCGAGCGCCTCGGCGAGGGCGAGGGTGTGCACCACCCCGCCGCGCGGCCGGGTGGAGTAGGTCAGCAGGCAGATCCGCATCTCAGCTCCGGTAGGCGTGCTCCGCGCGGTCGCGGAGGTGGTGCATCGTGCGGCGGGCGCGGGCGACGGAGCCGGCGACGTCAGCGGAGGCGAGCGCGAGCCCGCCCTTCGCCCAGGTCTTCGCGATGATCTCTCCCGCCGGATCCACGACCTTCGCCTGCCCGAGGAACCGCAGGCCGCCGAGCACGCCGGTCTGGTTCGAGGAGACGAGGTAGACCTGGTTCTCGGCGGCGCGGGCGCAGTCGTAGAGATCGAACAGGTGGGCCTGGCGGTCGTTGCGGATCCGATCGGAGCGGTCGGTCACGCTCGCGGGCCACGCGCTGAGGCAGGCCAGCACCTCCGCGCCGTCGAGGGCCAGCGAGCGCGAGGACTCCGGGAAGGTCTTGTCGAAGTCGATCAGCATCCCCATCCTCCCGATCGGCGAGTCGAAGGCGGCGAAGCCGCGACCCGGCAGGTACGCCTCGGACTCGCCCAGCGGCAGGTGGACCTTGCGGTGCGTGCCGATCACGCGCCCGCCGTGCACGCAGACCGCGGTGTCGTAGCGGACCTCGCGACCGCCCTCGAGCGCGCGCTCCGCGATCCCGAAGCACACGGTGAGATCGCCCGCCAGCTCGGCCACGCGGGCGACCTCCGGCCCATCGAGCTCGAGGCTCGGCGGCAGGTCCGGCCCGGGGTGCTGGAGGTCGAGCAGGTAGCCGCCGAGGGTCGCGTCCGGGAGCACGAGCAGGTCGACCGAGCGCTCGCGGGCGTGAGCGATGATGCCGGCGAGCTTGGCGAGGGTGCGGTCGATGTCGCGACCGAAGTGCGCTGCGACCGCACCCATCACCGTCTCCGTCATGCGAGGAGGCTATCCGGCGAGATCCGGCTCGCGCTCCCGAGCGAAGCGCCCCGCCTCGCGCACTCGCCGGACCTCCTCCGCCAGGTGCCCCGCATCGCGGGCGATCGCCTCGAAGCGGCCGGACCCCCAGGTGTGCAGCCACGGCAGCCCGAGGAACGACAGGCCCGGCACGCTCGTCACTCCGCGCTGGTGGGTGGGATGGCCGGCGCCGTCGAACACGCCGATCTCGACCCAGCGATAGTCGGAGCGGAACCCGACCGCCCAGACGACGCTGCCGATGCGCGCGAGGTCGAGCCCGGTCGCCTCGGACTCCGGCCGCCAGACCGGACGGCAGCGGTCCTCCTCGGGAGCGTCGATGCCGTGCGCCGCGATGTAGCGGTCGATGTCGTCCTTGATCGACTCCGCGACCGAGTCCGCGTAGTCGAGCGACGCCTCCGCCGTGGGGGCGAAGCGCAGCCGGGACCCCTCCACCCCGGCCAGTCGGCCGTAGAGGTGCATCCCGTCGCGGGCGAAGGCGCGCAGGTCGATGTCCCGCCCGCCCCCGCGCCCCGTCACGTAGTGGTTGGTCGACTCCCGCTTGGTGAGCCCGCCGACCTGCGCGTGGACGGGCACGTCGTACACGCCCATGTCCTGGAGCCAGGCGACGCAGTCGCGGCCCCGGTAGAAGCGCGCCACCCGCGGCGCGCTGCCGAGGGCGAGGTGGACCTCGCGCCCGGCGAGGAAGAGGTCCTCGGCGATCTGCGCGCCCGACTGCCCGGAGCCGACGACGAGCACGCCGCCGGGCGGGAGCGCCTCCGGCGAGCGGTAGTCGGCGGAGTGGAGCTGCAGCACGTCCGACGGCAGCCGCGCGGCGACGGCGGGGAGGACCGGGCGGTGGTAGCCGCCGGTCGCCACGACGACCTGGTCGGCCGTGATCGCGCCCGCGCTCGTGATCAGCTCGAAACCTCCCCCGGCGCGCTCGCGGAGCCGGCTCACCTCCACGCCCTCGACCACGGGGGCGTCGAAGCTCTGCGCGTAGCGGCGCACCCACGCGTGCACCTCGTCGCGCGTCATGAATCCGTCCGGGTCCGGCCCGTCGTAGGGGTACCCGGGGAGGCGGCACTGCCAGTTCGGCGTGACGAGGGTGAAGGCGTCCCAGCGGCGGTCGATCCAGTCGTGGCCGATGGTCGCGCGCTCGAGCACGACGTGCTCGATGCCGCCGTCGACCAGGTGCCGGCTGATCGAGAGCCCGGCCTGCCCGCCTCCGACCACCGCGACCTCGACGTGGCGCCCGGGCTCGATAGCGGCGCTCACGGCCGCACCCGCTGCCCGGCCGGAGCGGGCGGCTCCATCGCGAGCACCCTGACCGTGCCGCCCTCGAAGCGCTGCGCCGTGCGGAGGATGTCGGACTCCTGCTGCATCGCGGAGGTGCAGGCGAACCCGAACCGCTCCCGCACCCGGTCCGACGCGATGCGCAGCGCCTCACTCGAACGGGCGACGAAGTCCTCGAGCGAGTAGGCGGTCCCGGTCCCGAGGAACTCGTGCACGACCAGGCTCGGCGAGTAGCAGCGCTCCTCCGAGCCGTCCGGCCAGCGGACGTGGAAGGTCATCTCAGGCATGGACGAGTCCTCCGTTCCAGACCCGGTCGATGTCGTAGGCGTCGGGCCGCCGGTCGCGCAGGTGGAACATCCCGCCGCGCATCGCCTCGAAGGCGCCGCGCACGTCGATGTCGGCGACGGCCATGCCTGCTCCGAGCAGCGTCGTCGCGAGCACGTTGCCGCCGGGATCGACGACCTTCGCGTTCCCGACGTAGCGGAGCGAGCCGAAGGTCCCCGACTGGTTCGAGGCGAGCCAGAACACCTGATTGTCGAGGGCGCGGGCGATGTCGAACTGATTGAACCGGTACGTCCAGCGGTCCTCCTGCAGGTTCTCGGCCGTCGCCGTCCGAGCGGCCGGCCATGCCGAGAGCGAGGCGATGATCTCGGCGCCGTCCAGCGCCATCGACCGCGCCGCCTCGGGGAACGCCTTGTCGTAGCAGATCTGCAGGCCCACCCGGCCGACCGGCGTCTCGAAGGTGCCGTAGCCCGGGCCCGGCGAGTACGAGAGGTGCTCGCCCAGCGGCTGGTGCACCTTCCGGTAGCTGCCGTAGACCTGCCCGCCGTCCAGGAGCGCGGCCGCGTTGTAGCGGGTCTCGCCGTCGTCGTCGAGCTCGCAGAAGCCGATCGCCACCACCAGGTCGCCGACGATCTCCTGCACCCGCCGCAGCTCCGGCCCGTCCAGGCGCACCGCCGGCGGGAGGGAGCGGCGGGTGGTGGCGACCGTGTCGCCGTGGTTGCCGAGCGAGGAGAGGTAGCCGCCGATCGCGGCCTCGGGGAGCACCAGGAAGCGCACTCCCCTCTCGCGGGCCTCCTCGGCCAGGGAGGCGATGAGCGCGTAGTTCTGATCCAGGTCGCGGGTGAAGTTCGCCGCGACCGATCCGACGAGGGTCATCGCGATCGCCTACAGGTTGTAGGTGGAGTTGATGATCGCGCCCTTGCGGGCGTAGTGGATGAGCGCGTCCTGCACGTCGAGCGGGTGGCAGGGGATGCAGCCCTCGATCAGGTCCTCCTCGCGGAGGCCGTGGAGCGCCATGCCGAACCGGCAGACGAAGACGCGGTTCCCCTCCTGGATGAAGGTCTCGATGGCGTTGTTGAGGTTCTGCTCGCCGGGGAATCCGGAGTCGCCGACCGTCGGGAAGCCGCGGGTGGCCATCGCGTTGATGGTGCCGGGCCCGTAGAAGTAGAGCGCGGACTCGTAGCCCTTCCGCGCCGCGCGGGTGGCCTGGAGCACTGCGACGAAGCTGACCGAGGACTCGTGGGCGATGCCGTGCACGAGGGTCAGGTACGACTCCCCGGGCTCGGCCTGGTAGTCGGGGAAGACCTTGGTGGAGCCGTAGAGGTTGCTGCCCTTCGGGAGCGCCGGGTGGGCGATCTCGGAGCGCGACATCTCGATGTTGGCGCTGACCTGGTCTTCGATCTCCTGGGAGACGGACATGGTTCCTCCTGGTGTCGGTCCGCCGAAGCGGCGTGCGAGTGCATGGCTCCGGCGGGATGCGCTGAGACGACGCGGGACGACGTCCGCCGGGGTGGAGCAGTGGTGCGGAGTGGAACGCGTCCAGTCAACGGCCGGGATGTTTCGGAGTGGTTTCCACCGGAAGAAGCTCCCGTGACGGCGGATCCGTAACGAGACCGCGTTCCTCCCGTCACGAGGGCGAAACACGAGGCGCCTTGACTGGGGGGTGAGACGACCGCACCGACATCCCGGCCGCCGCTGTGCGCGGCCCGTCCGGCCCGCTCCGCGGTGCCACGAAGGAGTCCTCGTGACCGATCTCCGCAGTCCCTCCCCCGCGTCCTCGCCGCCGGCAACCGGTGCGGCGCACCCGGCCGCCGGCCCGCACCCGGTCGGCGGGGCGCACTCCCCGGGCGGGGCGCACTCGACCGGGATCCGCCGCACCGGCCCCTCCGCCCTCCGCACCCGCGTCGACATCGCCCTGCAGGGCATCCGCGTCGAGGCACCGGTGCACCGCGAGGCCGGCGCCGGCCCGAGCGACGACGGGCACGTGATGCTCGGCGGCCTGGGCGCCGCGATCCCGGTGAACCCCGACAGCCCCTACGTGGTGAGCGGGAACCGCCTCCTGCTCGAGGGCGCCGACATCGGCCTGGACGTGACTCCCGTCCGCCGCCCGCGCTTCTACGATCTCGACACCGCCGACGGCGTCTCCTACGAGAAGATCGCCCGGCTGCACGGCCGTGACATCCTCGCGACCACCGTCGTCCAGACCTGCATGCGCTATGACGAGGCGGAGCGCTGCCGCTTCTGCGCGATCGAGGCCTCGCTCGAAGCCGGTGCGACCATCGCGGTCAAGACCCCGGCCCAGCTCGCCGAGGTCGCGGAGGCGGCGGTCCGCCTCGACGGCGTGCGCCAGATGGTGATGACCACCGGCACCTCCAAGGGCCGCGACCGCGGAGCGGCCCACCTCGCGCGCTGCGTCCGCGCGGTGCTCGCGGCGGTCCCCGGGCTGCCGATCCAGGTGCAGTGCGAGCCGCCCTCCGACGTCTCGGCGCTGCAGGCGCTGAAGGACGCGGGCGCCGTCTCGATCGGCATCCACGTGGAGTCGATGGACGACGCGGTGCGGCAGCGCTGGACCCCGGGCAAGGCGCGGGTCAGCCTGGACGAGTACCGCTGGGCGTGGCGCGAGGCAGTGCGGATCTTCGGCCGCAACCAGGTCTCGACCTACCTCCTGGTGGGCCTCGGCGAGGACCCGGACGAGCTGGTCACGAGCGCCCGCGAGCTGATCGGGATGGGGGTCTACCCCTTCGTGGTGCCCTTTCGTCCGCTGCGCGGGACCCTGGCGACCGAGGTCGACCACGTGCTCCCGCCGGCCGGGTCACTGCTGGAGCGGGTCAGCGCCGAGGTCGCCGCGCTCCTGATCGAGGCCGGGATGCTGAGCAGCGGGCAGAGTGCGGGCTGCGCGGCGTGCGGGGCCTGCGGCGTCCTGAAGACGGCCGGCGCCTGATGGTGGAGCTCTCGATCCTCGAGGGTGTTCGGGTCGCGCCTGCGTTCACGGTGGTGCGGGCGGAGGAGCGCGAGCTCGCCGCGCACCGGGCCCTGCGGCGCGAGGTCTTCGTCGCCGAGCAGGGGCTGTTCGCGGGCGACGACCACGACGACGCCGACGACGATCCGCGCTCGGTGGTGCTCGTCGCGGTGGCTCCGGACGGCGCGGTGCTCGGCGGGGTCCGGATCGCGCCTGTCGGCGGCGGACGCGATCTGGGCTGGTGGACCGGCAGCCGCCTGGTGGTGGCGCGCGAGGCGCGGGGCGGCTCCGGGATCGGTGCCGCCCTCGTGCGCGCGGCCTGCGCGGAGGCGGAGGCGCGCGGGGTGCTCCGCTTCGAGGCCTCGGTGCAGCTGCGCAACGAGGTGCTGTTCCGGCGGCTCGGCTGGCGGAGGATCGGCACGAGCACCGTCGCCCGAGTCGAGCACGCCCGGATGCGCTGGCCGGTCGACCGGCTCGACCGGGCGGCCACCGCGGCCAAGGCGGCCCTCGGCGCCCTTCTGGCTCCGCTGGCGGCCGAGGGGGGCCTCGGTGGGGCCGGCTTCGTCGGCGACGACGGAGCACCGGTCCCGGGCAGCGACCTGATCGCCGTCTGCGACGCGATCGTCCCGTCCATGGTGGAGCGCCACCCGGAGTGGGCGGGGTGGTGCTCGGTGCTGGTCAACGTCAACGACCTCACCGCGATGGGCGCGACCGGCATCGGGCTGATGGACGCGATCGGCGCTCGCGACGCGGCCGCCGCCGCGCGCATCGTGAGCGGTCTGCGGGCCGCCTCCGCCGCCTGGGGTGTCCCCGTGCTCGGCGGGCACACCCAGCTCGGAGTGCCGGCGGCCCTGAGCGTCACCGGTCTCGGCCGTACCGCGGCGCCGGTGCCGGGCGCGGCCGCTCCGGGCGACGAGCTCTCGCTGACGGCCGACCTCGGCGGCGGCTGGCGGCCCGGCTTCGCGGGCGCCCAGTGGGACTCGACGTCGTCCCGGCGCGCGGAGGAGCTCCGGGCGATGGCCGCCTCCGTCGGACTCGCGCGGCCGAGGGCGGCGAAGGACGTGAGCATGGCCGGGCTGGTGGGGACGGTCGGCATGCTCGCCGAGGCCAGCGGAGGAGGAGCGGTGATCGACCTCGCGGCGGTCCCCGTCCCCGAGGCGGCCGGCACCGCCGACTGGCTCGGCTGCTTCCCCGGCTTCGCGATGATCACCGCCGACCGGCGGGGGGAGTCGAGGATGGGCACACCCTGGACCGCGACGGCCGCGGTGGGGAGCGTCGTCACGGAGCCGGGCGTGCGGCTGCGCTGGCCGGACGGCGAGGAGACGACGGCGATCGCCGGTGCGGTGACGGGGCTCGGCGCAGCGGGCTGACGGGCCGGGCCGGAGGCGCATCGTCCTCGGCGCGGCCGTGAGACGCAACCCCGCGCAGATCCTCGCCGAGCGGCGGAGACTGGCGGCGGCCCGTTGCTCGACGGGCGCTCATCGACGGAAGGAACGACCCCATGGTGGATCTCGGAGGACTCGCGGACAAGGCGAAGAACGCCGTGAACAGCGACAAGGGCGAGGAGCTGACCGACAAGGGACTCGACAAGGCGGGCGACGCCGCCGACTCCGCGACCGGCGGGAAGTTCGCCGGCCAGGTCGACAAGGCCCAGGAGGCCGGCGACCAGCACGTCGGCAACGACTGACCGCCGGGCGGCCCTTCCGCGCTGTCGCGGAGGGCCGCCCGTCCATCAGTCCCGGTCGCCGAGCCCGCGCAGCAGCGCCCGCACCACGGCGACGGAGCGATCGGCCGCGTCGTCGACGTGCGCCTCGAACTCGCCGGGGGCGCAGAGGTCCGAGATCCCGCGGACCGAGACGAACGGCAGCCCGTGCACGTGCGCCGTCTGCGCGAGGGCGACGGATTCCATGTCGGTGGCGAGCGCGCCGGGGAAGTCGTTCCGCACGCGGTCCACGTGGGCGCTCGAGACGAAGACGTCGCTCGAGACGATCAGGCCGCGGCGCACCGGCGGCCCCTCCAGCAGCTCGAGCTCCGCGGCGAGCGCCGCGTCGTCCCCGGAGTAGCGGGCGGGCATCCCCGGGACCTGCCCGAGCGCGTAGCCGAACGCCCGCGCATCGGCGTCGGTCTGCACGTACTCGGCGCCGATCACGACCTCGCCCACGCGGACGTCGGCGCCCAGGCCGCCGGCGGTCCCCGCGCTCACCACGAGCGGCCGGGAGCCGCCCTCCTGCAGGATCGCTGCGGTGAGACCGCCGGCCGCGTTGACGAGGCCGATGCCGGTGCGGACGAGCAGCACCGCGCGGGAGTCGAGCTCGAGCTCCCACTGCAGCGCGTTGCCGACGGCGCGCGGCTCGGAGGCGCTGGACGCGGCGGCGAGGAACGGCGCGGCCTCCTCGTCCATCGCGACCAGGACGATCGCCGTGCTCACGCGGTGACCGTCTCCCACTCCGAGCGGTGCGCGAGGAACGTGCGCGCCGCCTCCTGCGCCCCCTCGAGGGAGTGGTTGGCGCCCCAGCCGCACTGGGTCTCGTTGGCGGCCGGGACCTCGTCGGCCTCGGTGATGTCCTGGAGCGTCGCCTCGACCAGGCCGAGCACCTCGGAGAGCTCGGGCTCGCCCGAGAGGAGCAGGTAGAAGCCGGTCTGGCAGCCCATCGGCGAGAAGTCGATCACGCGGTCGGAGTGGTTGCGGGACTTCTCGGCGAACAGGTGCTCGAGCGAGTGCACGGTGGGCATTTCGAGGTGCCCGCGGTTGGGCTGGGTGAAGCGCACGTCGTACTTGACGAGGTGGTCGCCTCCGGGCAGCGTCTTCGCGTCGGCGAGGCGCACGTACGGCGCTGCGACGGTGCGGTGGTCGAGGTTGAACGACTCGACGTTCATGCGCGGCTGATCCACGGTGGTCTCCTTCGCTGGGGGTCCCTCCATTGTCCTCCGCTCCGCGGAGCGGAGGCGGACCCCGGCGGATCCGGCTGCTTCTTCTCCGGGGCTGCGCCCGGATGCGAAGAGCTCCTCGCCGGCCACGACGAGGTACGCCGTGTCGAGCGCGATGATCACCAGGACCGCCCTGAACAGGCGCGCGGAGACCGTGCGGTCGTCCAGCGGGACCCCGCCGCCCAGACCCGCACGGAGGCGTGGAGCACCCCGGACAGCACCAGCGCGACGAGCGCCGTCACGCCGAGCACACTGTCCGGAACGACCACCGCCACCACCTCCTCCGTCGACGGGTCGAGCATGCCGTCGCGCCCGACGCGGCGGGGACCCGGGCCCCTGAGCGGTGGAGAACGGGCCGCTCCGATCCCTGGGGAGGAGCCTCGGCCGCTCCTCAGAACAGGTCCGAGAAGCCCATCGCGACGAGGTTCGCGTGCGAGGTCCGCAGGCAGTCGAGCGCGCTCCGCCCGTAGCGCTCGTCCTGCTCGACGAGGAGGTGGTCGACGCCGAGCGCGAGGCTCGTCCCGATGATCCCCGGGAAGTCGAGGTTTCCCTCCCCCACCTCGGCGAACTGCACGTTCGAGGTGAAGGCGTGCACGGACCACCCGCCGGACATGTCGGCGGGCGGCCCGACCCGGTAGTCCTTCAGGTGCACCAGGGCGACGCGCTCCCCGTACCGGCGCAGCGTCGTCACGGGATCGAGCCCGCCCCGCTGCACCCAGTGCACGTCGAGCTCGAGCCCCAGCAGCGGAGCCCGGTCGGCGACGACGTCGAGCAGGAGGCGGCCGCCGTGCCGCGCGAACTCGTGGTGGTGGTTGTGGAGCAGCAGCCGCAGCCCGTCGTCGCGGAGCCTCGCCGCGGCGGCCTGGCAGCGGTCGGCGAAGTCGAGCAGAGCGGCCGGCGAGGCCGCCGCGGAGGCGGGCAGCATGCCGATCCGGACCGTGCGCGTGCCGAGCGCGCGGGCGTCGGAGACGATCCCGGCGAGCCCGCCCTCGAGCGCGGCGCCCGGGGAGTCCCCCGGTGCCAGGCCCGCCGAGATCGCCGCGATCTCGACGCCGAGCTCGTCCCGCGCCCGCTGCAGCTCGGCCACGGTGGCCGCCGTCAGCGGGATCTGCGAGATCTCCACCGACCGGTAGCCGATCGCTCGGACCTCCCGGAGCGTCGCGAAGGCGCCCGCCGAGGCGAACGCGTCCTTCAGCATCATCGCCTGCACGCCGATCCTGGTCACGGCAGTCCTCCCGGTCGCGGTGGGGGCCGGCGTCTCCGCGGCCCGGAACGCCCCCGACGGTAGAGGCGCGCCTCCGATCTTGTCAATCGGTTGCCAATACGCGTATGGTCATGGCACGGCGGCGCTCCTGCCCGCCGGTTCCCGACGACGAGAACGAGGCACGCACCGTGACCACCGCACCCGCGAACCCCGCACCCTGGACCCTCTCCGGCTTCGGCGACGAGATCGACCCCGACCCGGTCGTCCAGGTCGCCGTCCTCCGAGCGCTCGGCGCGCACAGCATCGAGGTGCGCAGCGCCTGGGGCCGGAACGTCGTCGACCTCGACGACGAGCGCCTCGCCCGCCTCGCCGCCGTGCTCGAGCGCGGCGGCCAGTCCGTCTCGGCCGTCGCCTCGCCCATCGGCAAGGTCGACGTCGCCCTCGATCCCGAGCTCGAGGTCGCGCGCCTCGACCGCGTCATCCGCGCCGCGCACGCCCTCGGCACGCCGAGCATCCGCGTCTTCTCGTTCTACCGGGGCGAGGGAGTGCCGGTCGAGAGCATCCGCGACGACGTCCTGCTGCGCATGCGCAGACTCGCCGATCGAGCCGAGCGCGAGGGCGTGGTGCTGCTGCACGAGAACGAGAAGGACATCTACGGCGACGTCCCCGAGCGGATCCTCGACCTGGTCGAGTCCGTCGGCTCGCCCGCCCTGCGCCTCGCCTGGGACAACGCGAACTTCGTGCAGTGCGGGGTGCGGCCCTTCGACGACGGCTGGACGGCGCTGCGGCCCTACGTCGACTACCTGCAGGTGAAGGACGCGGTGGCCGCGACCGGCACCGTGGTGCCCGCCGGCGAGGGCGACGGCCAGCTGCGCGAGACGCTCACCGCCCTGCGCGACGACGGCTGGACGGGCGTCGCCTCGCTGGAGCCGCACCTCGCGATCACGGACGCCCTCGGCGGATTCTCCGGCCCCGAGTCGTTCGGAGTGGCCGCTCGGGCCTTCCGGGGGCTCGCCTCCTCGCTCGGGATCGACCTGCGATGACCGTCCGCGCGGCGGTGATCGGCTGCGGCGACATCTCCTCCGTCCACCTCGCGGCGATCGGCACCGCACCCGGCGCGGAGCTGGTGGCGGTCTGCGACACCGACCCGGGCCGGCTCGCCGCGGCCGCCGAGAGGCACGCGGTGCCGGGCTTCCCCGAGGCGGTCCGGATGCTCGACTCCGTCCGCCCCGACGTCGTGCACGTCTGCACTCCGCACAGCACGCACGCCGCGCTGGCGGTCGCGGCCCTGGACCGCGGCGTCGCGGTGCTCCTCGAGAAGCCGCTCGCCTCCTCCGTCGCCGAGGGCGAGCAGGTGATCGCCGCGGCCGAGCGGGGCGGGGCGCGCATCGGCGTCTGCTTCCAGAACCGCTACAACCCGCCCGTGCAGCGCCTCCGCGAGCTGCTGGCGTCCGGCTCCCTGGGTGCCGTGACAGGTGCGGCCGCGACCGTGCTCTGGCACCGCGCTCCCGGCTACTACCTCGACCGCCCCTGGCGCGGGATGCGGGCCGAGGGCGGCGGCGGGATGCTGATGAACCAGGCGATCCACACCGTCGACCTCCTGCAGTGGCTCCTCGGCGAGGTGGTCGCGGTGAGCGGCTCCGCCTCCACGCGCCTGCTGCCGATCGAGGTCGAGGACACCGCCGACCTGGTGCTCACCCACGCCTCCGGCGCGCGCAGCGTCCTCTACGCGACCGTGGCGAACGCGTGGGACGAGCCGGTCGAGCTCCGCCTGCGCACCGAGCGCGCCATCGTCTCGCTGCGCGGTGCCCTCACCGTGCGGCGCGACGACGGATCCGTCGAGGTCGTCCCGGACACGGAGCGCCGATCCGGCGGGCGCTCGTACTGGGGCGCCTCGCACGAGCTGCTCGTGCACGACTTCTACGCCCGCCTCGGCGAGGACGAGCCCTTCTGGATCTCGCCCCGCGAGGCGGCGAGGTCGCTCGCGATCGTCCAGGCCGCCTACGCCCCGAGCGCGCCCGCGCGGATCCCCCACTCCACCCCGAACGAAGGACTCCTTCCATGACCACCGTCCGCCTCGGCATCATCGGATTCGGCGCCCAGGGCTCCTCCTACGCCCGCTTCCTCGCCGACGGCAGGGTGCGCGACCTCGTCGTCACCGCCGTCGCCGACGTCGACCCCGCCCGGGAGGCGGCGGCCGCCGCGCTCGCGCCCGGAGCGTCCTTCCACGCCGACCACCGCTCCCTCCTCGCGAGCGGGGAGGTCGACGCCGTCGTCGTCTGCACTCCGCACTACCTCCACCCCGGGATCGGCATCGACGCTCTCGAGCACGGGCTGCACGTGCTGGTCGACAAGCCGGCGGGCGTCTACGCCGCGCAGGTCGCGGAGCTGAACGAGGCCGCCGCCGCCCGTCCCGGTCAGCGCTTCGCGATCATGTTCAACCAGCGGGCGAACCCGCTCTACCGCCGGCTCAAGGAGGTCGTCGACGAGGGCGGGATCGGCCGGATCCTGCGCTCGAACTGGATCATCACGACCTGGTGGCGGCCGCAGGCCTACTTCGACCAGAGCGCGTGGCGCGCGACCTGGGGAGGCGAGGGCGGAGGCGTCCTGGTCAACCAGGCGCCCCACCAGCTCGACCTGTGGCAGTGGCTGTGCGGAGTGCCGGAGTCGGTGGTCGCCAAGGCCGGCTACGGGCGGTGCCGCGACATCGCGGTGGAGGACGAGGTGACGGTGCTCGCCGACTTCGGCGGGGGCACGACCGGCGTGCTGGTCACCACGACGCACGACCCGATCGGCACCGACCGCCTCGAGATCATCGGCGACCGCGGCCGGATCGTCGTCGACGACTCCCGGGTCGCGACGATCACCCGGCTGAACGCCCCCGAGCGCGAGGTCAGCGCCGCCCTCAGCGCCGAGGACGTGGGCCTCCTGCTCAGCGGTCGCTACGACACCGCGGGCCTCTCCACGACGGAGCGGATCGAGTCGGCGTCGGTCTGGGGCGAGCAGCACACGGCCGTCCTGCAGGACTTCGCGGACAGCATCCTGCACGGCACGCCGCTGCTCGCACCCGGGGCGGAGGGGATCCTCGGGGTCCGGCTCGCCAACGCCATCCACTACTCGAGCTGGACGGGACGCGAGGTACCGCTCGACCTCGACGAGGGCGTGTTCCTGGCGGCGCTCAACGAGCGCATCCGCGAGGAGGGGGCCTTCCCGGAGCGGAGCTGACGGGGCGGAGCCGCGCGGACCCGCGCTGGAGGGGCCGGAGCGGTGGGCGGCCGACCGGCGACGGCGGCCTCCCGGAGCGCGGGCTCCCCGATCCGGCCCGACCCGGACGCGAGCGACGGGCCGGGCGGGCTTCTCGGCCCTGTGGCAGCATGGGCGGCGGACGGCGCCCCGTCCGCCGCCGTGCCCCTCGAGAGAAGACCGCGATCGTGCCCAGCGAAGACGCGCCCACCGGCCCCTCCGCCGCGAGACGCCGCGGCCGCTCCGCGACGACGATCTACGACGTCGCCCGACTCGCCGGCGTCGCCCCCTCCACCGTCTCCCGCGGGCTGAGCACGCCCGGACGGCTGAACGCCGCGACCGAGCAGCGGATCCGCGCCGCCGCGAAGGAGCTGGGCTACCGGCTCAACCCGATGGCGCGCGCGCTGCCGACGGGCCGCACCTCGACCCTCGGGCTGCTGGTGGCCGACATCACCAACCCGGCCTTCTTCCCCGCCGTGCGCGGAGCGGAGCGGGCGGCGTCGCTCCGCGGCTTCACGATGATCCTCGCCGAGTCGCAGGAGTCCGGGGAGCGCGAGGCCGAGGCGGCCGACCGCATCGCCGCCTCCACCGACGGGCTCGTCCTCGTCAGCACCCGCCTCAGCGACGAGGAGATCATCGCGCTGGCCGGGCGCATCCCGGTCGTCGTCCTCAACCGCGTGGTCCCCGGCGTCGCGGGGATCGTGCCCGATCTCGCCCCCGGGATCGACGCCGCGCTCGACCACCTCGCGGCCCTCGGCCACCGCTCCCTCGCCTTCGTCGCCGGTCCGCCCGACTCGTGGATGAGCGCCGCGCGATGGGAGCTCCTCCTCGACCGCGCTCCGCAGCGGGGCATGACGGTCGTCGAGATCGGGCCGGGCGTCTCGACCCTCGAGGGCGGGAGGAGCGCGCTCGCGAGGGTGACCGCCTCCGGCGTCGGCGCGGTGATCGCCTACAACGACCTGGTCGCCATCGGACTGATGCGCGCGGCTCAGGAGTCGGGCGTCGCGATCCCGGAGCAGCTCAGCATCATCGGCTTCGACGACATCTTCGGGAGCGACTTCACCTCGCCGCCGCTGTCGACCATCAGCGCACCGCTGGGCCGGATGGGCGAGCGGGCGGTCCGCCGGGTGCTCGGCGACGAGGAGCCTCCGGAGCGGGCCGACGACCTGCCGACGGAGTTCGTCCCGCGCGCCTCGACGGGGCCTCGCCGCGACTCCTGACCCCGGTCCGCGCCCGGCGCGCCATCCGGTGCGACACCTCTGGCAATCGGTTGACACTCCTCGGCACCCATACTTGGATGGCCCCGTGCCGACGAAGCTGCTGAACGATCCCGACCGACTCCTGCCGATCGACCCGACGACCCGGGCGATCGCCCGCGATCTCCACGCGAGCGTCGCCGACCTGCCGATCCTCTCCCCGCACGGGCACGTGGATCCGCGCCTCCTGCTCGAGGACCGCCCCTTCGCCGACGCATCCGAGCTCTTCCTCCGGCACGATCACTACGTCACCCGGCTGCTCCACTCCGCCGGGATCGACCTCGGCGATCTCGGCATCCCCGGAGGCGAGCGCCTCGCCGGCCCGGAGGAGGTGTGGCGCACGTTCTGCGCGCACTGGCGGATCTTCGCGGGAACCGCCTCGGGCTACTGGCTCCAGTCGATCCTCGCCGAGCAGTTCGGCATCACCGAGCAGCCCGACGCCTCCAGCGCCGACGCCCTCTTCGCGGCGATCGGGGCCCGGCTGTCGTCCGCCGCCTTCCGCCCGCGCGCGCTCTTCGAGCGGTTCGGGATCGAGGTGCTGGCGACGACCGACGATCCGCTGGACGACCTGGCCGTCCACCGGGCTCTGGCGGAGGATCCGGCGTTCCCGGGCCGCGTGCTGCCGACCTTCCGCCCCGACGCCTACCTCGATCCCTCCGCCCCCGGCTGGCCCGAGCGCGTCGCCGCCCTGGCCGCCGCCACCGGAACGAAGGAGTCCAGCTTCCCCGGATTCCTCGAGGCCCTCCGCGCCCGGCGCCGGCACTTCCTCGACCACGGCGCCGTCTCCGCCGACCACGGAGTGCTGGAGCCGCTGACCGTCGACCTCGACCCCGCCGAGGCGCAGTCCCTCTTCGCCCGCGCCCGCGCCGGCACGATCGACGCCGAGGGCAGCCGCGTCCTCGCCGCCCACCTGCTGCTGCAGTCCGCCCGCATGAGCGTCGACGACGGCCTGGTGATGACCGTCCACGCCGGCGTGCTGCGCAACCACGATCGGCCGACCTTCGAGCGCTTCGGTCCCGACACCGGCCACGACATCCCCGTCGCGACCCGGTTCGCCGAGCCTCTCCGCCCGCTGCTGCAGGAGCTCGGCAACGCACCGGGCTTCCACCTCGTCCTCTTCGGGATCGACGAGAGCACCCACTCGCGCGAGCTCGCTCCCCTCGCCGGCTACTACCCGTCGGTGTTCCTCGGAGCGCCGTGGTGGTTCCTCGACGCGCCCGACGCGGTGCTGCGCTTCCGCGCCGCCGTGACGGAGACCGCCGGCTTCTCGCGGAGCTCCGGCTTCATCGACGACACCCGCGCGTTCCTCTCCATCCCGGCCCGTCACGACATGGCTCGGAGGCTGGACGCCGCGTTCCTCGCGCGCCTGGTCGCCGAGGGGCGGATCGACTCCGAGACGGCGAGCGCCGTCATCCTGGACCTCGTCGACGCCCAGCCGCGGAAGGTCTTCAAGCTGTGAGCGGGCACGGCGGAGGAGGCGGTTTCGATCGCGCGTCCGCGGGCCTGCCGGCGGCTCCCGTCCGCATCGTCCACCTCGGCCTCGGCGCCTTCCACCGAGCGCATCAGGCCTGGTACACGCACGCCGTCGACGACGACCACGAGTGGGGCATCGCCGCATTCACCGGCCGGAGCCCCCGCGCGGCCGAGGAGCTCGCCGCGCAGGACGGCCTGTTCACGCTGATCGAGCGCGGACCGGAGGGCGACTCGGCGACGGTCGTGGGCAGCATCGTCGAGGCGGTCGACGGCGCGGACGTCGCGCGTCTCGTCGAGCTCGTCGCGGCTCCAGGGACGGCGATCGTCACGCTGACGATCACGGAGGCCGGGTACCGTCTCGCCGCGGACGGCGGCCCCGACCTGGACGACCCCGCCGTCCGGAGCGACCTCGCCGCCCTCCGATCGGGAGGAGCGCCGACGACCGCGCTCGGCCGCCTCCTCCTCGGCCTCACCGCCCGGCGCGACGCGGGCTCCGGCCCGCTCGCCGTCGTCCCCTGCGACAACCTCTCCGGCAACGGCCCTCTCGTGCGCCGTGGACTGCTCCTGCTCGCCGAGCGGCTCGACCCGTCGCTCGCCGACTGGATCGACCGCACCGTCTCGTTCGTGTCGACCTCCGTCGACCGGATCACCCCGGCCGCCACGGCGGCGGACCGGGAGGCGGCGGCCGAGCTCACCGGCATCAGCGACGCCGCGTCCGTCGTGACCGAGCCGTTCCGCGACTGGGTCCTCTGCGGCGGGTTCCCCGCCGGCCGACCCGCCTGGGAGCGCGTCGGAGCCCGCTTCGTGGACGACATCGAGCCCTTCGAGCGGCGCAAGCTGCGACTCCTCAACGGCGCGCACACGCTCCTCGCCGCCACCGGCCGCCGGCGGGGCCTCGCCACCGTCGCGGAGGCGATCGCCGACCCCGCCTGCCGGAGCGCCGTCGAGGCGTTCTGGGCGGAGGCGGCGGCCGGCCTCCCCGCCGGTCTCGACGCGGACGCCTACTGCGCCGCCCTCCTCGAGCGCTTCGGCAACCCCCGGATCGAGCACCGGCTCGAGCAGATCGGCGCCGACGCGACCGCCAAGCTCCGCATCCGGATCGTGCCCGTGCTCCTCGCCGAGCGCGCGGGCGGACACGGCGGAGCCGCCTCCCTCCGTGCCGTCGCCGACTGGATCGCACTGCTGCTCCAGGGCGACCGCCTGCCCGACGCGCAGCGCCCCGCCCTCGACCGCGCCCTCGGCTCCGCCCGGCCCCTCGAGGCGCTGCTGCGGCTCGTCGACCCGCGCCTCGTCGACGACCCGGCCCTCGTCGCCGCGGTCGCCGCTCAGGCGGCCTAGACCTCCACCCCGCCTCTCCGCGCGGTGCCTTCCGGCACCGTCGGCAACCGATTGCCACCTTCGCACCGTCTCGATGCGGCGCGGATCCCCGACGGGTCCGCGCCCGGGTAAAGGAGCCCGCATGACCCCCCGCACCACCGCGCCCGGAGCGCCCGCCGCTGAGAAGCTCTCCAAGCTGAGCATCGTGGGCTACGGCGCCGGCGACACGGCGAACAACCTCGCCTTCACCACCGCCACGATGTTCCTGCTCGTCTACTACACCGACGTCGCCGGGATCTCCGCGGCCGCGGCGGGCACGCTGCTGCTCGTCGTGCGGATCTTCGACGCGTTCGCCGACGTCTTCGCCGGCCGGGTCGTGGACCGCACCTACAGCAGGCGCTTCGGCAAGTTCCGGCCCTTCCTGATGTTCGGGTCGGTCCCGCTCCTGCTGCTCTCGGCCGCGACCTTCTCCGTCCCGCAGATCGGCGAGAGCGGAACCCTGCTCTACGCCTACCTGAGCTATGCCGCGCTCGGCCTCGCCTACAGCCTCGTCAACATCCCCTACGGCTCGCTCGCCGGAGCGATGACGCAGATCGGCACCGAGCGCGCGAAGCTCGCCAGCGCCCGCGCCATCGGCGGCGCGATCGTGGGGGCCGGGCTCGGCACCTTCATGGCCCCGCTGGTCGTCCCCGGCGCCGATCTGCAGTCGCTCTTCTCGATCGTCACGCTGAGCTTCGTCGTCGTCGGCTCCGCGCTCTACCTCTTCACGATCCTGACCGCGAAGGAGCGCGTCCAGCGCGACGTCGCGCACGTCACGTTCCGTCAGAGCATGACGACCCTCCGCTCCAACCGGCCGCTGCTCTTCCTCTGCCTCAGCTCGTTCCTGTTCCTCACCGGGACGCTCGCGCTCCAGACCGTGCAGCTCTACTACCTGCGCGACGTGCTCGGATCGGTCCAGCTCTACGCCGCGATGTCGCTGATCCAGCTCGCCCTGACCTTCGGCCTGGCCGCCCTCGTCCCGACGATCGTGCGGCGGTTCGGCAAGCGCAACGCCTACATGGCCGGAGTCGGGGTCCTGATCAGCGGCGGAACGGTCGTCTTCCTCGCCCCGGGCGACGCGGTGGCGGTCGGCTTCGGCGGACTGGTCCTCGCCTACGTCGGCATCCAGCTCGTCAACATGCTCGTCTGGGCGATCGAGGCGGACACCGTCGAGTACGGGGAGTGGAAGACCGGCATCCGCTCCGAGGGCACGATCTACGCCCTGTTCTCCTTCACCCGCAAGACCGGCCAGGCGGTCGGAGGCGCCCTCGCCGCGTACGCGCTGGCCTGGGGCGGCTACGTGGCCGGGGCCGCGGAGCAGAGCGAGCACGCCGAGTGGGGCATCCGCGCCGCCGCCGGCCTCATCCCGGCCGTCGCCGCCCTGCTCGCGGTGCTGATCATGGCGTTCTACCCGCTGACCGACCGCCGGCACGCGCAGATCGTCGCCGAGATCGCCGAGCGCCGCGAGAGCACGGGGCAGGCCGCGCCCGTGGCGCCCGGCCTCTCGACCGCCGCGTTCTCGATGGACCGCGCTCCCGGCCGGAACCCCTGACCCGATCCCCCACCACGAAAGGCATCCCATGAAGATCGACAAGGCCGAGGTCGTCGTCACCAGTCCCGACCGCAACTTCGTCACCCTCAAGCTCACGACCGACGACGGGCTGACCGGCCTCGGCGACGCGACCCTCAACGGCCGCGAGCTCGCCGTGGTCTCCTATCTCGCCGACCACGTCGTGCCGCTGCTCCTCGGTCGCGACGCCTCGCGCATCGAGGACACCTGGCAGTTCCTCTACCGGTCGTCCTACTGGCGCCGCGGGCCGGTCACGATGGCGGCGATCGCGGCGGTCGACACCGCCCTCTGGGACATCAAGGGCAAGGCCGCCGGCATGCCGCTCTACCAGCTGCTCGGAGGCGCGTCCCGTACCGGCCTGCTCGCCTACGGCCACGCGTCCGGGCGGACGGACGCGGAGCTGTTCGACAGCATCCGCGAGCACCAGGAGGAGGGGTACCGCGCGATCCGCGTGCAGACCGCGGTGCCGGGGCTGACCTCGATCTACGGCATCGCCTCCAACGCCGTCCTCGAGGGCAACGCCGGTGTGCGCTACGACCACGAACCGGCGCAGCGCGGCGGCCTGCCGACCGAGGAAGACTGGGACACCCGCGCCTACCTGCGCCACGTCCCCCGCGTCTTCGAGGCCGTCCGCAACGAGTTCGGGCCGGGGCTCCCCCTCCTCCACGACGGCCACCACCGGATGACACCGATCCAGGCCGCGGCCCTCGGCAAGTCCCTCGAGCCGTACGACCTCTTCTGGCTCGAGGACTGCACGCCCGCCGAGAACCAGGAGGCCCTCCGCCTCGTCCGGCAGCACACCACCACACCCCTGGCGATCGGCGAGGTCTTCAACACCGTCTGGGACTACCAGCTCCTGATCCGCGAGCAGCTGATCGACTACATCCGCAGCGCGGTCACGCACACCGGAGGCGTCTCCCACCTCCGGAGGATCCTCGACCACGCCGCGCAGTACCAGATCAAGTCCGGGATGCACGGACCCACCGACGTCTCCCCGGTGGGAATGGCGGCCGCGATGCACCTGGGCCTGGCGATCCACAACTTCGGGATCCAGGAGTACATGAAGCACGGCGAGCGGACCGACAGCGTCTTCCAGCAGTCGTTCACCTGGAGCGAGGGACGGCTGCACCCGGGCGACGCCCCCGGTCTGGGCGTGGAGCTCGACGTCGACGCCGCCGGGAAGTACCCCTACGTGCGCGCGTACCTGCCCTTCAACCGACTCGCCGACGGCACCGTCCACGACTGGTGACCTGCCCCCCTCCGCCGAGGCGATCCCGGCCCGTCGAGGGAGCCACGGCCAGCGGGCCCCCTCGACGGCCCGGGGTTCCCCCGCCGAGCACAGGCCGGTCAGGGCACGAAGCGGTAGCCCATTCCCGCCTCGGTCAGCAGGTGCCGCGGATGCGCGGGGTCGGGCTCGAGCTTCTTGCGCAGCTGCGCGAGGTAGAGGCGCAGGTAGCCGGTGTCGGTGACGTGCGCGGGGCCCCAGATCTCGGCCAGCAGCGAGCGACGGGTGACCAGCTTGCCCGCGTTGCGGATGAGGATCTCGAGCACCTGCCACTCCGTCGGGGTGAGCCGCACGGAGACGCCGTCCCGCGTCGCGCTCTTGGCCACCAGGTCCACGGTCACCTCGCCGATCACGACCAGCGGCTCGCCGTCGGCCGGCTGCACCCGCCGCGAGAGGGCCCGGATGCGCGCGAGCACCTCGTCCATCGAGAACGGCTTGGTCACGTAGTCGTCCGCGCCGGCGTCGAGCGCGCCCACCTTGTCGGCCGCGCCCGTCCGCCCCGACACCACCAGGATCGGCGCGCTCGTCCAGCCGCGCAGTCCGTGGATGACCTCGACCCCGTCGAGCCGGGGCATGCCGAGGTCGATCATGTAGAGGTCCGGATGCTCGTCCACCGCGCGGTTGATCGCCTCGGTGCCGTCGCCGGCCGTCACCACGTCGTATCCGCGGGCGGTGAGCGTGATGCGCAGGGCGCGCAGGATCTGCGGGTCGTCGTCGGCGATCAGGATCTTCATGCGGCTCCTCCGGAGTCCTCGTGCGGAGCGGTGCCCGACCCGCCGTCGTGCGGGGCGGCAGGAGCGACGTGAGCCGCAGGAGCAGCGCCAGCAGTCTCCGGCGCCAGCGGCAGCGTCACCACCATCGTCAGCCCGCCCCCCGGAGTGTCCTCCGTCTCGAGCGTGCCGCCCATCCCCTCCGTGAACCCCTTCGAGAGCGCGAGGCCGAGGCCCAGGCCCGTGAGGTTATCGTCGTCGCCGAGCCGCTGGAACGGCACGAAGATCTCGGCGCGCCGCTCCTCGGGCACCCCGGGGCCGTGGTCGACGATCCGCAGCTGCGCGCTCCCGCCGAAGGCGCTGGCGGCCACGCGCACCCGGGTGCCGGACGGCGCGTAGCGGACGGCGTTCGCGAGCAGGTTGACCACGACGCGCTGCAGCAGAACCGCGTCGGCGAGCAGCGCCGGGCCCTCCGGATCGAGGTCGAGGTCGACCTCGCCGGGACCGAGACCGAGCTCGTCGAGCGCGGGAAGCACCACGTCGGCAGCGTCGAGCGGAGCGAGCGCCACGGCGAGCGCCCCCGCCTCCAGCCGCGTCACGTCGAGCAGGTCGGTGACCAGCGCGGCGAGCACGGTGAGGCTCTCGTCGGCGGTGGCGAGCAGCTCCTCCCGGTCGCGCTCGCTCCAGACCACCTCGGGCGAGCGCAGACCGCTGACCGCCGCGGTGGCCGCGGCGAGGGGCCGGCGCAGGTCGTGGCTGACGGCCGAGAGCAGGGCGCTGCGCACCCGGTCGGTCTCGGCCAGCGGAGCGAGGGAGCTGGCCGTCTCGCTGAGAGCCGCGTTCTCGAGCACCGAGTCCAGCTGGGCGGCGACGACCTGGAGCAGTCGCCGCTCGCTCCCCTCCAGCTCGCGGCCGTGCAGCTCGAGCACCGCGCCCTCGCCCACCGCGATGCGCGCGGGATCGCCCTCCGGCTGCGGCTCGCCGTCGGCCGCGACGAGCTCGCCGCCGCGCAGCAGCCGCACGCCGGTCAGCCCGAACGCCTCGCGCGAGCGCTCGAGGATCGCCTGCAGCGCCCCCTGCCCGCGGATCACGCCACCGGCGATCGTCGCCAGCAGCTCCGACTCCGCCCCCGAGCGCTTGGCGGCCCGCGCCCGTCTGGCCGCGCGGTCGACCACGGCGCTGACGAGCGCCGCGTTGAGCACGTAGAGCACCAGCGCCAGCGCGTGCAGAGGCTCGTCGACGGTGATCGTGTAGAGCGGATCGACGAAGAAGAAGTCGAGGGTCAGCCCCGAGAGCACGGCCGCGAAGAGGGCCGGCCAGAGCCCGCCGACCAGCGCGACCACCACCACCAGCAGCTGGTACGAGAGCACGTCGCTCGTGATCGACTCGTCGCTGCGGAGGCTCGAGAGCAGCCAGGTCACCAGCGGGCCGCCCACGAGGGCGAGGGCCAGTCCCAGGAGGCGGCGCCGCAGAGTCAGGGCCCCGTCGAGCCTCGGCAGCACCGCGGTGCGCCCGGCGGCGGAGTGGCTGACGATGTGCACGTCGATGTTGCCGGACTCGCGGATCACCGTCGACGCGGTGCCGGGCGTCAGCGCCGAGGCGAAACGGCTCCGCCTGCTCACGCCGATCACCAGCTGCGTCGCGTTCACCGAGCGGGCGAACTCGACCAGCGTCCGCGGCACGTCCTCGCCGACCACCTGGTGGTAGCTGCCGCCGAGCTTCTCGACCAGCACCCGCTGCGCCTCGAGCACGTGCGGCCGGGGAGTGCGGAGGCCGTCGGGGGTCACCACGTGCACGGCGAGCAGGTCGCCCCCGGAGGCGCGGGCCGCGATCCGCGCGCCGCGCCGCAGCAGGGTCTCCCCCTCCGGCCCGCCGGTGAGGGTCACGACCACGCGCTCGCGCGCCTCCCAGGTGCTGTCGATGCCGTGCTCGACGCGGTAGTCGCGGAGCGCGCTGTCGACCTCGTCGGCGAGCCAGAGCAGCGCGAGCTCGCGCAGGGCGGTCAGGTTGCCGAGCCGGAAGTAATTGGACAGCGCCGCGTCGATGCGCTCGGGCGGGTAGACGCGGCCGTCGGCGAGGCGGTCGCGCAGCGCCTGGGGCGCCAGGTCGACGACCTCGATCTGGTCGGCGGCGCGGAGGACCGCGTCCGGGATCGTCTCGCGCTGCGGCGCTCCGGTGATCGCGTGCACGACGTCGTTGAGCGAGTCGATGTGCTGGATGTTCACGGTCGAGAAGACGGTGATGCCGGCGTCGAGGAGCGTCCTGACGTCCTCCCAGCGCTTCTCGTGCCGGGAGCCGGGGGCGTTGGTGTGCGCGAGCTCGTCGACCAGCGCGACGTCGGGCCGGCGGGCGAGCACCGCGTCGAGGTCCATCTCGTCGAGCAGCACGCCGCGGTGCTCGACGGCCCTCCTCGGCACGACCTCCAGCCCCTCGACCATCGCGGCGGTGGCAGTGCGGCCGTGCGTCTCGACCACGGCCACCACGACGTCGCGGCCCTCGGCGGCGAGCCGGCGGCCCTCCTCGAGCATCGTGTAGGTCTTGCCCACTCCGGGCGCGGCTCCGAGGAGCACGCGCAGGCGGCCCTTCGTCATGCTCCCGGCCTCCCCTCGTGCTCGCGGCTCCGGGGTGTCCCGGGCTCGCGGGTCCGGCGTCGATCCGCTCGATCGGACGGTCCCGACGAGCCGATCGCGATTCTACGAGCCGGAGGCGCCACCGGAGCGGTCACAGCCGCGCGAGAGCGGCGTTGAGCTCGAGCACGTCCACCGTCGGCTCGCCGAGGTACCCGAGCTCGCGGCCCGCGGTGTGCTCGTCGACCAGCGCGCGCACGGCGCTCACGTCGAGCCCGCGGGCGGCGGCGACGCGGGGCGCCTGCAGCTGCGCGTAGGCGGGGCTGATCGCGGGGTCGAGCCCCGAGGCGGAGGCGGTCAGCGCATCGGCCGGAACCGCGGCCGGGTCGACGCCCTCGAAGGCCGCGATCGCGGCCCGGCGCTCCTCGACGGACGCGACCAGGTCGGCGTTCTCGGGGCCGAGGTTGCTGCCGGTCGAGGCCGCGGCGTCGTAGCCCGCGGCGGAGGGACGCGACTGGAACCACTCCGGCAGGGGCGCTCCGTCGGCGTCCGTGAACGACTGGCCGATCAGCGACGAGCCGATCACCGCGCCGTCCTGGCGCAGCAGCGAGCCGTTCGCCTGGGCGGGCAGGGCGAGCTGCCCGATCCCGAGCACCGCGAGCGGGTACGCCGCTCCCAGCAGCACGGTGAGCACGATCATCGCGCGCAGCGCGACACCGTAGGGACGGAACATGGTCTCTTCTCTCTGTCTTCGGTGGTCGGGACGGGCGGGTCAGAAGCCGGGGATCGCGGCGACGATCAGGTCGACGAGCTTGATCCCGAGGAACGGAGCGATCACTCCGCCCAACCCGTAGACCAGGAGGTTGCGGCTGAGGATGCGCGAGGCGGCGACCGGGCGGTACGCCACTCCGCGCAGCGCGAGCGGGATCAGCACGACGATCACCAGCGCGTTGAACACGATCGCCGAGAGGATCGCCGAGGCCGGCGAGTGCAGCTGCATCACGTTCAGCACCGCGAGCCCGGGGAAGACCCCCGCGAACATCGCCGGGATGATCGCGAAGTACTTCGCCACGTCGTTCGCGATCGAGAACGTGGTGAGCGCGCCGCGGGTGATCAGCAGCTGCTTGCCGATCCGCACGATGTCGATGAGCTTGGTGGGGTCGGAGTCGAGGTCGACCATGTTGCCCGCCTCCTTCGCCGCCGAGGTGCCGGTGTTCATCGCCACGCCCACGTCGGCCTGCGCGAGGGCCGGGGCGTCGTTGGTGCCGTCGCCGGTCATCGCGACCAGCGCGCCGCCCTCCTGCTCGCGCCGGATCAGGGCGAGCTTGTCCTCGGGGGTCGCCTCGGCGAGGTAGTCGTCGACTCCCGCCTCCGCCGCGATCGCCTTCGCGGTCAGCGGGTTGTCGCCCGTGATCATCACGGTGCGGATGCCCATCGCGCGCAGCTCCGAGAAGCGCTCGGCGAGCCCGTCCTTCACCACGTCCTTCAGGTGCACGACGCCGAGCAGGCGGGCGCCGTGGGCGTCCTTCACCGCGACGACCAGGGGCGTGCCGCCGCTCTCCGAGACGCCGTCGACGAGCACCGTGAGGCGCGCCGCGACCGCGGAAGGCAGCGGCCCCTCCTCCTCCACCCAGGCGCGCACGGCCGAGCCGGCGCCCTTGCGGATGGAGGAGCCGTCGGGGAGGTCGAGCCCGCTCATCCGGGTCTGCGCGGTGAACGGCACCACGGCGGCCTGAGCGGGCTCGACGGCGGGACGGCCCGAGTCGCCCGCGAGGTCGACGATCGACTTCCCCTCGGGTGTCGGGTCGCTGAGCGAGGAGGAGGCGGCCGCGTCGACGAGGGCGGCCTGCGCCACTCCGTCGAGGGGGAGGAACGCCACCGCGCGGCGGTTGCCGTAGGTGATCGTCCCCGTCTTATCGAGCAGGAGCGTCGTGACGTCGCCCGCCGCCTCCACCGCCCGGCCGGACATCGCGAGCACGTTGCGCTGCACGAGCCGGTCCATGCCGGCGATGCCGATGGCCGAGAGGAGGGCGCCGATGGTGGTCGGGATGAGGCAGACGAGCAGGGCGACCAGCACCGGGACGCTCACGGAGGCTCCCGCGAACGAGGCGATCGGGTTCAGGGTCAGCACGACCACGACGAACACGATCGAGAGGCTCGCCAGGAGGATGTCGAGCGCGATCTCGTTCGGCGTCTTCTGCCGCGACGCGCCCTCGACCAGGCCGATCATCCGGTCGACGAAGGTCTCGCCCGGCCGCGAGGTGATGCGCACCACGATCCGGTCCGAGAGCACTCGCGTGCCGCCCGTCACCGCGCTGCGGTCGCCCCCGCTCTCGCGGACGACCGGCGCCGACTCGCCCGTGATCGCCGACTCGTCGATGGAGGCGATGCCCCAGACGATGTCGCCGTCGCCGGGGACGAGGTCGCCCGCCTCCGCCACGACCACGTCGCCCAGCTGCAGCTCGGCCGAGGAGACCTCGACCAGGCGGGCCGACAGGGCGGAGGGGTCCGCGGGGTCGTAGTCCGTCACGCGCCGGGCCGGAGTGCTGGTGCGGGTGGCGCGCAGGCTCTCGGCCTGCGCCTTGCCGCGGCCCTCGGCCACCGACTCCGCGAGGTTCGCGAACACCACGGTGAGCCAGAGCCAGATCGCGATGCCGGCCGTGAAGGTGCCGGGCACCGTCGATCCGCCCGACTCCTCCGGCCCGCCGAGGAACGGCTCGGCGATCGCCAGCACCGTGGTCAGCGCGGCGCCGACCTCGACGATGAACATCACGGGGTTGCGCCACATCAGGCGCGGATCGAGCTTGCGCAGCGCTCCGGGGAGGGCGGAGGCGAGCTGGCGCGGCCCGAGGGCGGCGAGGGTGGGGCGCGCGGCTTCCGCGGGGGCCTCGGTGAGTGCAGTGGTCATCGGAGTCGCAGTCCTTCCGCCAGGGGGCCCAGCGCGAGTACGGGGAAGTAGGTGAGCGCGGTCACGACGACCGTGACGCCCACGAGGAGGCCGACGAACTGCGGCCGGTGGGTGGGCAGCGTGCCGGCGCTGGAGGGCACCGGCGACTGCGCCGCGAGCGAGCCGGCCAGGGCGAGCACCAGCAGGATCGGGAGGAAGCGGCCGAGGAGCATCGCGACGCCGAGCGCCGTGTTGAGCCAGGGCGTGTTCGCCGTCAGCCCCGCGAACGCCGAGCCGTTGTTGTTGGACGCGGAGGTGAAGGCGTAGAGCACCTCCGAGAGCCCGTGCAGCCCGGGGTTCAGGATCGACGTGCTCTCCACGTCCTCCCGCACCGCCGGGATCGCGAAGCTCAGGGCCGTGCCGGCCAGCACGAGCGTCGGCGTCACGAGGATGTAGAGGCTCGCGAGCTTGATCTCGCGCGGGCCGAGCTTCTTGCCCAGGTACTCGGGCGTCCGGCCGACCAGCAGCCCGCCGACGAACACGGCCAGCACCGCGAGCACGAGCATCCCGTAGAGGCCCGAGCCGACGCCGCCGGGGGCGACCTCGCCGAGCATCATGTTGAGCATCGGCAGCATGCCGCCGAGCGCGGTGAAGGAGTCGTGCATCGCGTTGACGGCGCCGGTCGAGGTGAGCGTCGAGGCGGTCGCGTAGAGGGCGGAGCCGGCGATGCCGAAGCGCGTCTCCTTGCCCTCCATCGCGGCTCCGGCGGCCTGCGCCGCGGATCCGCCGCCCGCCGCCTCCAGCGCGGTGAGGGCCGCGAGCGACACGACGAAGATCGTCGCCATCGCCGCGAGGATCGCGCGGCCCTGCCGCACGTCGCCGACCATCCGGCCGAAGGTGCGCGGCAGCGAGAACGGGATCGCGAGGATCAGCACGATCTGCAGCAGCGACACCCACGCCGAGGGGTTCTCGAACGGATGCGCGGAGTTGGCGTTGAAGTAGCCGCCGCCGTTGGTGCCGAGCAGCTTGATCGCCTCCTGCGAGGCCACCGCGCCGCCCGGGATGCTCTGCTCGCCGCCGGTGAGCGTGGTCACCGTCAGCGGGCCGTTCAGGTTCTGGATCACGCCGCCCGCGATCATCACGACCGCCGCCACCACCGCGAGGGGCAGCAGGAGGCGCAGCGTGCCGCGCACGAGGTCGACCCAGAAGTTGCCGAGCGTTCCGGAGGAGCGGCGCGCGAATCCGCGGATCAGCGCCACCGCCACGGCCAGGCCCACGGCCGCCGAGACGAAGTTCTGCACGGCGAGGCCGCCGAGCTGCACCGCGAAGCCGAGGGTCGCCTCCGGGGAGTAGGACTGCCAGTTGGTGTTGGTGACGAACGAGACGGCGGTGTTGAACGCCAGCCCCTCCGGCACCGCGGGCAGGCCGAGGGAGCCGGGCAGGACCGCCTGGAGGCGCTGCATCCCGTAGAGCAGGAGCACGCCGACGAGCGAGAAGGCCAGCACGGCCCGGAGGTAGGCGCGCCAGCTCTGCTCGCCCGCGGAGTCGACGCCGATGAGGCGGTAGACGCCGCGCTCGAGGGCGAGGTCGCGCGTCGAGGTGTAGACGCGGAACATGTGGTCGCCGAGGGGGCGGTGGAGGAGGGCGACGGCCAGGCCGACGGTCGCGACCTGGAGGACGGCGAGGAGCGGATCCATCAGAAGCGCTCCGGTCGGATCAGGGCCGCGACGAGGTAGACGACGGCGGCGAGCGCCAGCACGGCCGCCAGGGCGTCGAAGACGATCACCGGCCCGCCTCCTTCTCGCGGGTCCCGCGGGTCGCCGAGGGGGGCGGTCCGCCCAGCCGCTCGACCCCCTTCGCGGCGAGAGCGATGAGCGAGAAGAGGGCGAGCACGCCGAGGAGGTAGGCGAGGTCGAGCACGGAGGACTCCATCCGGGGAGCGGACGACGCCCGGGACCGGACGCCTGCCGGGAAGCGGCACAGGAAGCGATGCAACACCTCGCGGGGGCCCCTCGGAGCGGTCCTCACGGTTCCCCTACGGCCCGGCCCGGAGTCCTCGCGTTTCCCTCACGCGGACGGCGGCGGGCGCCCGGCGGAGGGGCGCGAGCCGGGCGGGAGCCGAGCGGTGAGAGCGTTCTCCCCTAGCAACGGCGGGGGTCGACGTCCCGAAGATCACATTTCGGCATCGCCTGGACAAATTCGCCGCCCGCGCTTTACTCCCCCCGATCGAATGAATATGTTCTCTCCGTGGACAAAGCCCCTCGGGGCTCTCCCGCCCTCCCGGGCGACGACACGACGACGTGCGCCACACGTGCACGCCTCTTGTCGTCCTCTCCCTCGGACACTGCTTTCAGAGAGGAATGCACTCCATGAAGTTCTCCCGCGGCATCACCACGCTGGCCGCCGCCGGCATCATCTCCCTCGGCCTCGCGGCCTGTTCCGCGAGCCCCGCCAACTCCGGAGGCGCCGCTGCCGGCGCCGGCGCGGAAGGCGACTGCACCGTCGGCATCTCGATGCCCACGCGCAGCCTCGAGCGCTGGATCAACGACGGCGAAGGCCTCCAGTCGCAGCTCGAGGGCGACGGCTGCACCGTCGACCTCCAGTACGCCGACAACAAGACCGATCAGCAGATCTCGCAGATCCAGAACCAGATCGCCGGCGGCTCCAAGATCCTGGTCATCGCCGCGATCGACGGCGAGGCGCTCGCGCCCGTCCTCGCCGAGGCGAAGAAGCAGAACGCCACCGTCATCGCCTACGACCGTCTCATCAACGGCACCGCGGACGTCGACTACTACGCGACCTTCGACAACTACAAGGTCGGCCAGCTCCAGGGCCAGTACATCGAGTCGACCCTCGACCTGAAGAACGCCGCGGGTCCCTTCACCCTCGAGCCCTTCGCCGGCAGCCCCGACGACAACAACGCGAAGTTCTTCTTCTCCGGCGCGTGGGACGTCCTGCAGCCCTACATCGAGAGCGGCAAGCTCACCGTCCCCTCGGGCAAGTCGCCCGCGTCGGACGACGACTGGGCCTCGATCGGAATCCAGGGCTGGGCCTCCGACAAGGCGCAGTCCGAGATGGACAACCGCCTCTCGTCCTTCTACACCGGAGGCCAGAAGGTCGACGTCGTGCTCTCCCCCAACGACAGCCTGGCCATCGGCATCGAGGCCTCGCTGAAGTCGGCCGGCTACACCCCCGGCGCCGACTACCCGGTCATCACCGGCCAGGACGCCGACAAGGCCAACGTCAAGGCGATCCTCGCCGACGAGCAGTCCATGACGGTCTGGAAGGACACCCGCACCCTCGGCGACCGCGTCTTCCAGATGGTGCAGTCGATCGTCGCGGGCGAGGAGCCCGAGGTCAACGACACCGAGACCTACGACAACGGCGAGAAGGTCGTCCCGTCCTACCTGCTGGAGCCGCAGGTCGTCACGAAGGACGACGTGCAGTCGGTCCTCGTCGACTCCGGCTTCCTCAAGGCCGGCGACGTCGGACTCTGATCCGTCGGGCGGGGGCGGGGAGGAGTGATCCTCCCCGCCCCCGCCTCCCCGTCCGCACACCACTCCCCCCCAACGAAGTGAGGCCCTGTTGGCCAGTCCCATCCTCATCATGCGCGACATCGTCAAGGAGTTCGGCGGCGGCGTCCGCGCCCTCGACGGCGTCTCGCTCTCGGTCCAGCCCGGCGAGGTCCACGCCATCTGCGGCGAGAACGGCGCCGGCAAGTCGACCCTGATGAAAGTCCTCTCCGGCGTGTACCCGTACGGCAGCTTCGAGGGCACCATCGAGTTCGAGGGCGAGGAGGCGCAGTACCGGTCGATCAACGACAGCGAGGCCGACGGCATCGTGATCATCCACCAGGAGCTCGCCCTCAGCCCCTACCTCTCCATCGCCGAGAACATCTTCCTCGGCAACGAGAAGTCGACCCGCGGCGTCATCAACTGGAACGCGACCAACGCGGAGGCGGCCAAGCTGCTCGCCCGCGTCGGCCTCGCCGAGAGCCCCGCGACCAAGATCCTCGAGCTGGGCGTCGGCAAGCAGCAGCTCGTCGAGATCGCCAAGGCCCTCGCCAAGGAGGTGAAGCTCCTCATCCTCGACGAGCCCACCGCCGCCCTCAACGACGAGGACAGCGACCACCTGCTCGGCTTGATCGACCAGCTCCGCAAGCAGGGCATCACCTGCATCATCATCAGCCACAAGCTGAAGGAGATCCGCGCCATCGCGGACACCGTCACGATCATCCGCGACGGCCGCACCATCGAGAGCTTCCCGATGGCCGGCGAGGAGGCGTCCGAGAGCCGGATCATCCGCGCGATGGTCGGCCGCGACCTCAACAGCATGTTCCCGCCGCGCGACCCGCAGATCGGCGAGGAGAAGCTGCGCGTCGAGAACTGGACGGTCCACCACCCCGTCGACATCAACCGCGTGGTCGTCGACGACGCCTCCTTCACCGTCCGCGCCGGCGAGATCGTCGGCTTCGCGGGCCTGATGGGCGCCGGACGCACCGAGCTCGCGATGAGCATCTTCGGGAGGAGCTACGGCACCGGCATCTCCGGCCGCGTCTACAAGGACGGCGAGGAGATCCAGACCCGCACCGTCGACGAGGCCATCCGCAACGGCCTCGCCTACGCGACCGAGGACCGCAAGCGCTACGGGCTCAACCTCATCGGCGACATCACCGTCAACGTCTCGGCCGCCGCGCTCTCGCGCCTGGCCCGGCTCGGCGTGATCGACAAGCACCGCGAGTACAAGGTCGCCGACTCGTACCGATCGAAGATGAACATCAAGGCGCCGACCGTCTCGGCCGTCACGGGGAAGCTCTCCGGCGGCAACCAGCAGAAGGTCGTCCTCTCGAAGTGGATCTTCTCCGGTCCCGACGTGCTGATCCTCGACGAGCCCACCCGCGGCATCGACGTGGGAGCCAAGTACGAGATCTACGGGATCATCAACGAGCTCGCGGCCCAGGGCAAGGCGGTCGTCGTCATCTCGTCCGAGCTGCCCGAGCTGATCGGCCTCGCCGACCGCATCTACACCATCTCCGAGGGACGGATCACGGGCGAGATCGATCGCGCCGACGCCACCCAGGAGCACCTCATGCACTACATGACCGCCGGAAAGGAACAGGCCCGATGAGCGCCACGACCACCACAGCGCCGGCGGACACGCCCGCCAACACGCCCTCCACCCCGCCCAAGCGCTCGCGCCGGCTGAACATCAACCTCCGGCAGTACGGCATCCTCGCCGCGCTGGCCATCATCATCCTGCTCTTCCAGGTGCTGACCGGCGGGCGCCTGCTCCTGCCCGGCAACGTCAACAACCTGATCCAGCAGAACGCCTACGTGCTGATCCTCGCGATCGGCATGGTGATGGTCATCATCGCCGGCCACATCGACCTCTCGGTCGGCTCGGTCGTGGCGATGGTCGGCGCCATCTCGGCGATCGCGATGAACAACTGGGGCCTGCCCTGGTGGGCGGCCGTCGTCGTCGCCCTCGTCACCGGCGCCGCCGTCGGAGCATGGCAGGGCTTCTGGGTCGCCTTCGTCGGCATACCGGCATTCATCGTGACCCTCGCTGGCATGCTGATCTTCCGCGGCTTCACCCTCGTCCTCCTCACCGGCGGAACGATCAACGGCCTCCCCACCGAGTTCACCGCGATCGGCGCCGGCTGGCTCCCGGGCGTCCTCGGCGGCATCGCCGGGCGCGACGCGCTCACCCTGGTCCTCGGCCTGATCGTCTGCGTCGTCCTCGTGGCCCAGCAGCTCCGCAGCCGTGCGACCCTCCGCCGCCTCGAGCTGCCCCGCGAGCCCATCGGCTCGCTGGTGGCGAAGTCGGCCATCGCCGTCATCGCGATCATGGCCCTCTCCTGGCTGCTCGCCGGCTACAGCGGAACCCCGATCATCCTGATCGTGCTCGCCGTGCTGATCCTCGCCTACAGCTTCGTGCTCGGCCGGACGGTCTTCGGCCGCCACATCTACGCGATGGGCGGCAACCTGTTCGCCGCGATGATGTCCGGCGTCAAGACGAAGTGGGTCAACTTCTTCATCTTCGTCAACATGGGCGCACTGGCCGGAGTCGCGGGCATCGTCAGCACCGCCCGCGCCGGCGGTGCGGTCGCCTCGGCCGGACAGAACTACGAGCTGGACGCGATCGCCGCGGTCTTCATCGGCGGCGCCGCCGTCCAGGGAGGCGTGGGCACCGTCGTCGGAGCCGTCATCGGCGGACTCGTGATGGGCGTGCTCAACATGGGCCTGTCCATCCTCTCGGTCGACGCGGCCTGGCAGATGGCGATCAAGGGCTTCGTGCTCCTGCTCGCGGTGGCGTTCGACATCTTCAACAAGCGCCGCGCCGGCGGCCGCTAGGCGAACGCCGGGCGCCGCCCAGCGGCGCTCCTCGTCCTTCTCTTCTACAGTTCTCGGGCGCGGCTTCTCCTCGGGGGAGCCGCGCCCGAGTGCATCCGAGACCCGTCGGGGTCCAGCGACAGGCAGGCGATCATGGCAGGAGCAGTCGGAGCCTCCAGCAACGCGCTGTTGCGCCGCACGAACCTCGCGAGCCTCGCGACCCTGGTGCACCGCTCCGGTCCCACCAGCCGCGCCGAGCTCGGCCGCCTCACCGGGCTGAACCGCTCCGCCGTCGCGAACCTCGTCGGCGAGCTGAGCGAGCTCGGCTGGGTGGCGGAGGAGACCACCGCGCCCGACGGCCGCATCGGCCGCCCCAGCGCCACCGTCGTCCCCGGCGACCGGTTCGCGGCCGTGGGCGTCCACCTCGACACCGACGCGATCATCGTCGGCCTCGTCGGGCTGCACGGCGAGCTGCTCCGCCGCGTCCGCTTCGACACCCCCAAGCCCGCGAGCCCCGCCACGGTGGTCCGCGTCGTCACCGGAATCGTCGAGGGCTTCCGCTCCGAGCGGGAGTCGCTGCGCACGCTGGTCGGCGCGGGCGTCGCCGTCCCCGGCCTCGTCCAGGCCGACTCCGGCTTCGTCCACCGCGCCCCGCACCTGGGCTGGCGCGACGTCGACCTCGCCACCCAGCTCAGCCGCGCCCTCGATCTCCCGGTCGCCGTCGGCAACGACGCGACCCTCGGCGCCATCGGCGAGTCCCTCTTCGGAGCCGCGCACGGCGTGGCCGACGTCGTCTACGTCACCGGCGGCGCGGGCGGCATCGGCGGAGGAGTCATCATCGGCGGCGTCCCGCTCCAGGGCTCCTCGGGGTTCGCGGCCGAGCTGGGCCACACCCTCGTCGCCACGAACGGCCGCCTCTGCGGCTGCGGCCGGCGCGGCTGCCTGGAGGCCGAGGTCCGGATGCGCTCCCTCCTCGACGTCCTCGGCGCCCGCGTCCTCGACCAGGACGAGCTCGACATCGCCCTGGGCACCTCCCGCGACCCCGCCGTCCTCGGCGAGGTCGCCCGCCAGGTCGACCTGCTCTCGGAGGGCCTGTCCACCTACATCAACCTCTTCAACCCCACCGCGGTCGTGCTGGGCGGCTTCCTCGGCTCGCTGCTCACCGTCGACCGCGAGCGCCTCGCCGCCCGCGTCTCCGCCCGGGCCCTGAGCGACCTCGCGCGCGGCGTGCGGATCGAACGGGCCGCCCTGCGCTCGAGGCTGGAACTCGTCGGCGCCGCGGAGCTACCCTGGCGGCGGGCGCTGGCGGATCCCGCCGCCGTCACCGGGGGCGCGCAGCCGCCGGGTGGGAGCAGCAGCCGCGAGGACGCCCTGGGCGCCCGCGCCTGACCCCGGCACTCGAGTGCCGGCACCGCGTCGAGGAGGACGAGCATGGCCGACTGGAACGACACGATCATCGAGGAGTTCCGCGCGAACGGCGGGACCGTGACCACGGGCGGCTTCGGGAGGAGCCTCGTGCTGGTGCACCACCGCGGCGCCCGCTCCGGTGAGGAGCGCGTGACTCCGCTGATGGCGCTGCACCCCTCCGAGGACGTCTGGCTGCTCGCCGCGTCCGCCGCCGGTGCGCCCAAGCACCCCGCCTGGTTCCACAACCTGATCGCCCACCCGGACCTGGCGATCGAGACCCCCGACGACGGCACCGTCGACGTCCGGGCGCGCGTCCTCGCCGGGGAGGAGCGCGACGCCGGCTGGGCCCGCTTCACCACCGCCTCCGCCGGCTTCCTCGACTACGAGAAGCGCACCACCCGCATCATCCCGGTCGTGGAGCTCACCCGCCGCTGACCGCGAGCCGTCAGCGCAGCAGCACGGGCACCGTGTTCGGCGTGCTCCAGCTCAGCGCGATCCGCTCGCGGAAGCCGCCGCTGCGCAGCTCCGCCTCGAGCGCGTCGATCACCACGGGGAGCAGCGCGCGCCGCTCGATCAGCAGGTCGAGTACGAGCCGCTCGCCGGAGGTCAGCAGCACCGGGCCCGATCCGGGCAGCACCGCGATCCACTGGCACTCCCCCACCTGCACGCTCCGGTGCCGGCCGAGGCGTCGGAGCAGCTCGGGCAGCGCCTGCGTATCGAGGGCGGACACGTCGGCACGGAGGGCGATCACCCCGCGAGCGTGCCCGCGCCGGACGACCTCGCGCCGACCTCCCGGTGAACACCGCCCCTCCGCGGGACGCCGTCCGCGAGAACGACACGACAGGAGCCCGCCCCGGAGCGCACCGCACCCGGGAACGGGAGAAGCCCCCGACCGGACATCCGATCGGGGGCTTCTTCTCCGGTTCTCTCGAACCCGGTTCTCTCGAACTCCGGTTCTCGTGAACTCTGGTGCGCGAGGGGGGAGTTGAACCCCCACGCCCTTTCGGGCACACGGACCTGAACCGTGCGCGTCTGCCTATTCCGCCACTCGCGCTCACCAGCGGCACCGAAGCGCCGACGAGAAATCGTAGCATCCCCCGGCCCCGGAGCCGAACCGGCACCCGCCGCCCCGGGTCGGAGCTCCCCCGGGAGCCGCCACCGGGCCGTGCCGGTGAGAGCGCGCACACGGCACTCCGGCCGCGAAACCACCGCGGAGGATCGCGCATCCAGACCATCCCAGTAACATGCCCGTAGCCGTGCGCGGCGCAGACCAAGAAGAGGAAGCGGCGACGGGCGCGCAGACATCTCGATCCGTGCGCGACCGCCGAGAAGGCGAAGAACCGGAAGATCGGAAGACTGTGGGCATACTGGACAACTTCGAGAAGGGACTCGAGCGCGTCGTCAACGGCGCGTTCGCGCGGACCTTCAAGTCGGGTCTGCAGCCGGTCGAGCTCGCCTCCGCCCTCCGCCGGGAGCTCGACACCTCCGCCGCCGTGGTCAGCCGCGACCGCATCCTCGTCCCCAACAGCCTGGTCCTGCGGATGTCCGCGACCGACCTCGACCGGATGCAGCGCCTCGGCGCCACGCTGATCGACGAGCTCACCACGGTCGCCACCGAGCACGCCACCAAGCAGGGCTTCCGCTTCCCCGGCCCGATCGACATCTCCCTCGCCGTCGATCCGGCGCTCAGCGACGGCATGGTCGAGGTCGACTCCCGCAGCGTGAAGGGCACCGTCGCCTACACGCTCGTCCTCGACATCGACGGCCGGCGCCACCCGATCACGAAGGCGCGCACCGTCATCGGCCGCGGCAGCGACGCCGACATCACCGTCGACGACTCGGGCACGTCCCGCAAGCACGTCGAGATCCTCTGGGACGGCTCCCGCGCCCAGGTGCACGACCTCGGGTCCACGAACGGCTCCAAGCTCGACGGCCGGCCCGTCACGCAGGCGCCCCTGGCCCCCGAGCAGACCATCACGATCGGGCGCACCTCGATCGTCTACCGCGTCGTGCAGGGCTCCGCGCCCGCACGCACCGACCGCCCGTCGTCCGGCAGGGCAGCCGGACGCGGCTCCGAGGGATTCTGGGACGACCGGCTATGAGCGAGCTCACTCTCTTCCTCCTGCGCATCGCGTTCCTCGCGCTGCTGTGGTTCTTCGTGTTCGGCATCGTCTACGCGCTGCGCTCCGACCTGTTCGGGCAGCGCGTGCGCAAGCTGCCGCCCGGCGCGCAGGCCGCGTCCCCCGAGGCCCCGTTCGTGACGGCGGCCCAGCCCGTGGTCGCCGCGGCCGCCGCGGCTCCCACGCCCGCGCAGCCCGCCTCTCCGTCGGCCCCCTCGGCCCGGAGGAGCCGAGAGGCCGCCGCCGAGCGCGCCGAGCAGGGAGGCGCCGCCACGGTCCACACGGCGCAGCGCCTCGTGATCACCTCGGGCCCCAAGCGGGGCACCGAGCTCGAGCTGACCGGCGACCCGCTGACGATCGGCCGCTCCGCGGAGTCGACGCTGGTCATCCGCGACGACTACACCTCGACCCACCACGCGCGCCTGCTCCTCTGGAACGACGAGTGGATGATCCAGGACCTCGACTCCACCAACGGCACCTTCCTCGACGGCCGCCGCGTCGGCGCGCCCACCAAGGTGCCGCTGGACACGCCCGTGAAGGTCGGCACCACCACCTTCGAACTGCGGCGGTCGTAGCGCGTGGCCCCCACTCCGGAGAGCGGCTCCGGCCACGGCGCGGTGCGCGAGAGCGCCGCCGTCTCGCACGTCGGCAGGATCCGCTCGAACAACCAGGACTCCGGCTACGCGGGCCGGCAGCTCTTCGTCGTCGCCGACGGCATGGGCGGTCACGCGGGCGGCGACGTCGCCTCCTCCATCGCGATCAAGCGCATCGCGGAGGCGGACCGCGTCTACGCCTCCACCTACGAGGCCGAGGACGAGCTCAAGCGCACCCTGCTGGCGGCCAACACCCTGCTGGCCGACGCCGTGGTCGACCACCCCGAGCTCACCGGCATGGGCACCACCGTCAGCGCGATCGCCCGCGTCGGCGAGTCGGTGGCGATCGCGCACATCGGCGACTCCCGCATCTACGTCCTCCGCGACGGCCGGCTCGAGCAGGTCACGACCGACCACACCTTCGTGCAGCGCCTCGTCGACTCCGGCCGCATCACGGAGGAGGAGGCGATGACGCATCCGCGCCGCTCCGTCCTGATGCGGGTCCTCGGCGACGTGCACACCAACCCCGAGATCGACACGCTCACGCTCGAGACCGAGCCGCACGACCGCTGGCTGATCTGCTCCGACGGCCTCTCCGGCGTCGTCCCGCACGACGAGATCCTCAAGGAGCTCAGCCGCGACGAGACCGCGCAGCAGGTGGCCGACCGCCTGATCCGCGACAGCCTCTCGCACGGCGCCCCGGACAACGTCACCGTCGTCGTCCTCGACATCCCCGGGGCGGGCGACACCGCGCGCATCCTCGCCCCCGTGGAGGAGCCGGTGGTCGTCGGATCCGCCGCCGCGCCCACGCCCTTCAGCACCGACGACTCGCAGAACCGCGTCCGGATCCCCGGCCTCCGCCTGCACACCCGGGCTCCCGCCGCGCAGGGCCCCACCCACTTCGAGCCCGCGTCCGAGGACTACCTCGACGAGCTGATCGAGGAGGACCGCCGCCGGCACCTGCGCCGCCGCATCACCTGGCTCGTCGGCCTGTCCCTCGTGCTCATCATCGGATTCCTCGGGATCCTCTTCGCCTACGACTGGACGCAGTCGCGCTTCTACGTCGGCACCGACGGGGACACCGTGATCATCTACCAGGGCATCCAGCAGTCGGTCGGCCCGCTCTCGCTCTCGGAGGTGAAGGAGGACACGGGCATCCCGCTCGACTCCCTCCGCGCCTACGACGTCGAGCAGCTGGAGCAGACGATCAGCGCCGACTCCTACGCCGGCGCGGTCGACATCGTCGAGCGCCTCACGGACGCGAACGGAGCACCATGACGGACGCCGCCACGGCCACCGCCCGCCCCGCCCCCGAGCGGCAGGGCTTCTTCCGCCAGAAGCTGCGCAATCTCGAGCTCCTGCTCCTGATCGGCGCATGCCTCATCGATGCCGGCGCGATCGTGCTCGTGCAGCTCGGCGCCCTCGGCTCGATCGACACCACGCTGGTCTCGCTGGGCGCCGGCCTCTCGGCGCTCGTGCTCGCCGTGCACGTCGTGCTGCGCTTCGCGGCCCCGGCGGCCGACCCCTTCCTCCTCCCGATCGCCACCGTGCTGAACGGCCTGGGCGTCGCCGAGATCTACCGGATCGACATCGCCGACGGCGCGACCGGCTGGGAGTCGGTGGCGGTGCGGCAGATCTTCTGGAGCGCCCTGGCCGTCGTGGCGGCGATCGTGGTGCTGCTGGTCATCCGCAACCACCGCGTGCTGTTCCGCTACACCTACGTCGCCGGGTTCGCGGCGATCGTGCTGCTCCTGCTGCCGCTCCTGCCTTTCATCGGCCGCGAGGTCAGCGGCGCGCGCGTGTGGATCGGGATCGGCGACGTGGCGAGCTTCCAGCCCGGCGAGATCGCCAAGATCGCCCTCGCGGTCTTCTTCGCCGGCTACCTCGTGCGCAACCGCGACTCCCTCTCGATGGTGGGCCGCACCGTCCTCGGGATGCGCTTCCCGCGCCTGCGCGACCTCGGCCCGATCCTGGTGGTCTGGGCGGTCACGATGGGCGTCATCGTCTTCCAGCGCGACCTGGGGACGGCTCTGCTCTACTTCGGCCTGTTCCTGGTCATGCTCTACGTCGCGACCGGGCGCACCAGCTGGGTCCTCATCGGCGTCGGCCTGTTCCTCGGCGGCGCGCTGCTGGCGAGCCAGACGCTCGACTACGTGGGCAACCGCTTCGCCAACTGGCTCGAGCCCTTCAGCGCCGAGCGCTACGGGGCGGATCCGGGCGGCAGCTACCAGCTCGTGCAGGGCCTCTTCGGCCTCGCGCACGGCGGGCTGCTCGGCACGGGCCTCGGCCAGGGGATGCCGGATCTCACGCCGGTCCCGCAGTCCGACTACATCATCGCCAGCCTCGGCGAGGAGCTGGGCCTCGCCGGGCTCTTCGCGATCTTCGGCCTCTACCTCCTGCTGGTCTCGCGCGGGTTCCGCATCGGATTCGCCGGGCAGGACGACTTCGGGCGCCTCCTGGGAGTCGGCCTCTCGTTCGTGATCGCCCTGCAGTGCTTCATCGTCATCGGAGGCGTCACCCGCGTCATCCCGCTGACCGGCCTGACCACGCCGTTCCTCGCCGCCGGCGGCTCCTCCCTCGTGGCGAACTGGATGATCGTGGCGGTGCTGCTGCGCCTGTCCGACACAGTCCGCAGTCAGCCTCGTCTGGTGGTGTGATCCGTCGATGAACCGAGAACTCAAACGGGTGAGCCTCGTCGTGCTGACGATGTTCGTGGCCCTCTTCCTCTCCACCACCACCATCCAGGTGATCCAGGCCGACTCCCTCGACGAGGACGGCCGCAACACGCGGACCCTCTACGAGAGCTTCTCGACCGAGCGCGGTGCGATCCTCGCCGGCGGTCAGCCGATCGCCTCCTCGACGCCGTCGGACGACCTCTACAAGTTCCAGCGGCAGTACGCGAACGGCCCGCTCTACTCCGCCGTGACCGGCTACTTCACCCTGAACCAGGGCACCACCGGCATCGAGCGCACGCTCAACGACTACCTCTCGGGCACCTCGAACTCGCAGTTCTTCGACGAGATCAACAACCTCGTCACGGGCCAGGACCCGAAGGGCGCGTCGGTCGAGCTCTCGATCGACCCGGTCGCCCAGCAGGCCGCCTTCGACGCGCTCGGCGACTACACGGGGGCCGTCGTCGTGACGGAGCCGGCCACCGGCCGCATCCTCGCGATGGTCTCGAAGCCCACCTTCGACCCCACCGCGCTGGCCTCCCACGACACCGACGACGTCCTCGCCGCCTACCGGGCGCTGAACGACGACTCCTCCGAGCCCCTCGTGAACCGGGCCATCGGCGGCTCGCTCAACCCGCCCGGCTCCGTCTTCAAGCTCGTCGTGGCCTCGGCCGCCCTCGAGTCCGGCCGCTTCACCGCCGACTCGAGCTTCCCCAACGTCGAGTCGTACACGCTGCCCGGCTCCTCGTCGCAGGTGATCAACTCCGGAGGCGGTCTCTGCGGCTCCGGAGAGACGGTCACGCTGGCCACCGCCGTCTCGCTCTCCTGCAACGTCCCGATGGCCGAGATGGGCGTGCAGCTGGGAGCGGACGCGATCCGCTCGCAGGCCGAGAAGTTCGGGTTCGACACCGAGCTCGAGATCCCGATGTCGGTCGAGGCGAGCACCTACCCGACGAAGACGGACGACGCCCAGACGGCCCTCACCGCCTTCGGGCAGTACGAGGTGCGCGCGACGCCGCTGCAGATCGCCATGGTCTCCGCGGCGATCGCGAACGGCGGCGAGGTGATGCAGCCGAACCTGGTCGACTCGATCCGCTCGCAGGACCTCAGCGTGCTGCAGCAGTTCCAGGAGAAGTCGCTCGGCCGGGCGGTGAGCACGCAGACCGCGGACGCCGTCAAGGCGATGATGGTCGCCAGCGTCCAGGGCGGCGCGGCGACGAATGCAACAATAGGGGGCGTCACTGTGGCCGGTAAGACCGGCACCGCCGAGAACGGCGGGGACGACCCGTACACCCTCTGGTTCACCGGCTTCGCGCCTGCGGACGACCCGCAGTACGCCATCACCGTGCTCGTGGAGAACGGTGGAGGGCTCGGCCAGACCGGGTACGGCAACCTGATCGCCGCACCCATCGGACAACAGGTACTAGAGGCGGTGCTGAACAAATGAGACCCACGACAGGCCTCACCTTCGGGGGACGCTACGAGCTGCAGTCCCGGATCGCCATCGGCGGCATGGGAGAGGTGTGGCAGGCGACCGATCTGGTCATCGGCCGCACCATCGCGATCAAGATCCTGAAGGACGAGTACCTCGGCGACCCCGGCTTCCTCGAGCGCTTCCGCGCCGAGGCCCGCCACGCGGCGCTGGTCAACCACGAGGGCATCGCCAACGTCTACGACTACGGCGAGGAGGACGGCTCGGCCTACCTGGTCATGGAGCTCGTCCCCGGCGAGGCGCTCTCGACCGTCCTCGAGCGCGAGCGCGTCCTGTCGACCGACAAGGTCCTCGACATCGTCGCGCAGACCGCGCTCGCCCTGCACGCCGCGCACGCCGCGGGCCTCGTGCACCGCGATGTGAAGCCGGGCAACCTGCTCATCACGCCGGACGGCCGCGTCAAGATCACCGACTTCGGCATCGCGCGCATCGCCGACCAGGTCCCGCTGACGGCGACCGGGCAGGTCATGGGCACGGTCCAGTACCTGTCCCCGGAGCAGGCGAGCGGTCAGCCCGCCTCCCCCGCCACCGACATCTACTCGCTGGGCATCGTCGCGTACGAGTGCCTGGCCGGGCGCCGCCCCTTCACGGGCGAGTCGCAGGTCGCCATCGCAATGGCGCAGATCAACGACACCCCGCCGGAGCTGCCGGTCACGGTCGCGGAGCCGGTGCGCAATCTCGTCTACTCCTGCATCGCCAAGAAGCCGGCCGACCGCCCCGCCACCGCCGCGCACCTCGCGCGGGCGGCCCAGGCGCTGCGCTCGGGCGACGTGCGCGGAGCGGCGCTGGCCGTCCCCGCGGTCCTCAGCGACCTGCCCGCGACGCAGGCGACCACGGTCCTCCCCTCCAACCAGGGCGCGACGCAGGCGACCACGGTGCTCCCCTCCGGCGCGCCCGCGGCCGAGGCCGCCGCTCCGTTCGTGCCGATCGAGGAGCCGCTCGAGGCCTCCGAGGAGCCGCGCAGGCGCAGCCCCTGGACCTGGCCGCTGATCGCCCTCATCGTGATCCTCGCCGTCGTCATCGCGGGCACGATCTTCGCCCTGACGACCGGCGGGAGCAGCGACCCGGCCGCCTCCCCCACCGCGACGACCAGCACTGCCCCGTCGCCGACGCCGTCCGAGACTCCGAGTCCCACGCCGACGCCGACCTCGAACACGGTCGTCATCGACAAGGCCGACTACGTCGGGCGCTCCTTCGACGACGTCGAGACCGAGCTCGAGGCCCTGGGCATGGGCGTCCGCCGCGCGGACGGCCCGAGCGCCCCCACCGCCGAGCAGGTCGGACTCGTCGAGGACGTGAACCCCACCGCGAACGTGGTGAAGGGCACGACCATCGAGGTCTCCGTCTTCACCGAGGTCGCGACCCCGGACGCACCGACCGCCGTGCCGACCGTCACCCCCGCCGCCTCCAGCGTCGAGGCGGGCGCGACGTTCAACGTCACCTGGAGCAACTACAACCAGTGCCCGAGCGGAACCTCCGTGAGCGGTTACCGGGTGACCGCGACCGGCGAGGGCGCGAGCGTGACGAGCACCAACCCGTCGAACTCGACGACCGCGACGATCCAGGCCGGCACCACGGCGGGCACGATCGACGTCACGTACACCGTGCTCTGCGGCGAGTCGGAGTCGGCGGCCTCGCCCACCCTCTCCGTCACCGTCGAGGAACCGGCTCCGACCCCGGCGCCGACCCCCACCTCGAAGGCCACCTCGACGCCCACCCCCTCCGAGTAGCGGCGGCGCGCCGGGCCGGGGCACCGCTCCGGCCCGGCGCCTCGCGGCCGTCGCGTCGCGCCCCCGCCCGGAACACCAGGGGCCCATAGGTACACTTGCCGTGGCTCCTCGGGGCCGCACCACACGGAAGTACAGGGCGGGAGCGTGCGCGTGACGGATGAGGGTCGCCTGATCGCGGGACGGTACCAGGTCGGGCCCCGGCTCGGCCGCGGCGGGATGTCCGAGGTGTACCTCGGCACCGACACCCGGCTCGGCCGCACCGTCGCCATCAAGGAGCTGAAGCTCTCCCTCTCCTCCGACTCCGCCTTCCGCCTGCGGTTCCGCCAGGAGGCGCAGTCCGCGTCGCGCATGTCGCACCCCACGATCGTCCGGGTCTTCGATGCGGGCGAGGAGGTCTCGCTCGACGACAACGGCGCCGAGTCGCGCCGGCCCTTCATCGTCATGGAGCACATCGAGGGCCGCCTCCTCAAGGACCTGATCGCCGAGGGCCCCCTCGACGTGGACGAGGCCGTCCGCATCACGGAGGGCATCCTCACCGCCCTCGAGTACTCGCACCGCGCAGGCGTCGTCCACCGCGACATCAAGCCCGGCAACATCATGCTGACCCCGTCGGGCCAGGTGAAGGTGATGGACTTCGGGATCGCCCGCGCCGTCTCCGACTCCGCCGCCACGGTCGCTCAGACCACGGCGATCCTCGGCACCGCGGCCTACTTCTCCCCCGAGCAGGCGAAGGGCGAGCAGGTCGACGCCCGCAGCGACCTCTACTCCGCCGGCATCGTGCTCTTCGAGCTCCTCACCGGCCGTGCGCCCTTCCGCGGCGACACCCCGGTGGCCGTCGCCTACCAGCACGTCAGCGAGACGCCGCCGGCGCCGAGCTCCATCAACCCGGCCGTCACTCCAGCACTCGACGCGGTCGTCGCCCGAGCACTCTCGAAGGACCGCTACGAGCGCTTCCAGGGAGCTGCGGAGTTCCGTGACGACCTGCGCGACGCCGCCGCCGGACGCCTCCCCGACCACCGCCCGATCGACGAGCTGACCACCTCGCTCTTCGCGGCCCGCAGCCAGGGCGGAGTCAACGACTCCGAGCTCGCCCTCCGCCAGTTGGCCGAGGACAACTCGATCGTCCGCACCCAGCGCCGCCCGCCGGTCCTCTGGATCTGGTCCTCGATCGTCGTGCTGGCCGTGATCGTCGCCGCACTCGTGATCTGGGTGCTGACGCTCCAGCCCGCGTCGACGCTGCCGTCGCAGTCGCGCGAGGTCCCCACCCTCACCGAGACCACCTACGACAGCGCGCAGTCGACCCTGACCGAGCTCGACCTCGTGCCGAGCCAGGTCGCGGAGTACAGCTCGACCGTCCCCGAGGGCGAGGTGATCCGCACGGATCCTGGCTCGGGCACGATCGTCGCGCCCGAGACGGTCATCCGCATCGTCGTGTCCCAGGGCCCCCAGCCCGTCGCCGTGCCGGACACCGTCGGTCAGAGCCTCGCCGAGGCCATCGACGCGCTCACCGCCGTCGGCTTCGTCGAGGGCTCCCAGACCCGCGAGAACTCGCCGACCGTCCCGGGCGACGTCGTGCTCTCCGCCTCCCCCGGAGCGGGACAGCAGGTCGCCCCGGGCACGCCGGTCGACCTCACGGTCTCCTCCGGCCAGGTCACGCTCCCCGACCTCGTCGGGACGTCCCTCAGCAGCGCACTGGCCACCCTCGCCTCCGAGAAGCTGCAGCTCGTGGGGGTCGAGGTCCCGGACGAGACCTGCGACGCGACCCGGGCGAACCCGCCCATCACGACCCAGTCCCTGGCTCCGGGCGACGTCCCGCAGGGATCGACCGTCCAGCTCGGATACTGCGCGGGCTGACCCGGCCTGCAGCCCGCTGCGGCTGCGGCGTCGGCCGACGGTGCCCAGTGGAGGCCGGGTCGCTGCTCTGCGCGCCGAGAAGGGCTCGTCCGGACGTTGCTCGTCGGGTTCGATGCTCCACGGGGGCCGACGGCCCCGAGCTGAACGGCTAGGCCCTGCGCGCGTCGGCGAGCGGGGGCTGGAGCCGCACGACCTCGCCGGCTGCCGATCCATCGGCGGGGCGCGCGATCCTGCCGCGGATGTCGCTCGGGGTGAGCCCCTCGCGGCGCTTGAGCGCACGGCGGAGGTGGTCCGCCGAGGAGAATCCGGACGCGGCGGCGATCGCCTCGAGCGGGACCTCCCGCGGGCGGCGGCGCAGGAGCTCCACGGCGCTGGCGACCCGGGATCGCTCGATCTCGCTCGCGACCGTGGTGCCCGCATCCTCGAAGAGCCGCTGGAGGGAGCGGGTGGACACGTTGACCGCGTCGGCCACCGCCTCCGGAGTGCAGCGCGGCGTGCGGTGCGTCCGGTCGATGACCGTGCGCGCGCGCCCTAGCGTGGCGGCTCGCACGCTCGTGGTGCCGGGCTGCGAGCTCGCCGCCGCGAGGAACGCGCTGGTGAGGAGCTGCTTGACAACGTGGGCGAAGCCGGTGACCTCGCCTTCGCCGGGCAGCCCCGTCCCGGACTCCGCCGCGAGGGCGAAGGCGGTCGTGAAGGCGTATGCGGCGCGGGTGGACCGGGCGTCGGGGTCGAGCGCGTAGACCGGGGCCGACGTGTCGAAGCCGTAGCGGCGCATCTCGTCGGCGCGCAGCGAGAGGTGGAGGATCGTGGCCGGAGTCGTCGACTCGGTCGTGAACGTCGTCGTCCCCTGCTGGTACGAGATCGAGCCCGGACGCAGCAGCACCGTTCGGTCCGGGGCGACCATGCGCACGAAGCCGTCGATGAGGAAGCTGAAAGTGAGGAAGGAGGTGTCGTCGGCCGGCCACGTCCCGCGGAGGACGCGCAGCGGCGAGACCGTCATCAGCACGACGCTCAGATCGGCGGTGCCGAATCCCGAACCGGTGATGCTCGGAACGGTGCCGGGTTTGACGACGATGCGCGGTCCGAGATTCTCGAGCTCTCGGATTCCCGAGAAAGCCCAGGAGATCGATGCGACCATCTGGTCCCCCCGGACTTCTCTTGTGGCGCCGACCCCCTGTCGACGCCCTCTGATTATGCAGCGAAAAGGGGCCGCATCCTCCGCCGGGAGCCCGTCAAATCCCGCCACCTGATCGGGGGGTGCGCAAGGGGGTGGACAAGGTCACGCTCATACCCTGTCGCGGCGTTCTCCTCCGCCCGCCGTCATTTAGCCGTCAGATGGCGGATTTCTACGTGAGAACGCACTCAGGGCGGCATCCCCGTTCGGGGGACGGTGGTCGCTGATCATTCTCAATGCTCTCGACTCGATAACGAGCCCGATAAGCCCGGCGAATTCCAATTCATCGAGCCGGGATCGAGAGTCCGGGCGTGTCGTCGGCCGATACGGACGCTCCGCCCGGCCTCACCTCGCGCAGCCAGTTCTCGAGAAGGCGCCGCCCGCCCTCGGTGAGGACCGACTCCGGATGGAACTGCACGCCCACGAGCGGAGCACTCCGGTGCCGGACGGCCATGACCACTCCCTCCGGTGTCCGCGCCGTCACCCGCAGCTCCTCGGGAAGGCTCTCACCGTCGACCGCGAGCGAGTGGTACCGCATCGCGGCGAATCCGGAGGGCAGGCCGTCGAAGAGCGGATCTCCGTCGTGGAGGACCGCGGACGTCCGGCCGTGCAGCAGCTCCGGCGCCTCCGTGACGCGGGCACCGAGAGCGTGGGCGAGCACCTGGTGGCCGAGGCAGACTCCGAGCAGCGGCCGCCCGGTCGCCTCCGCCCGCTGCACGAGCGCCGTCGACGCGGGGACGTCCCCGGGACGGCCCGGCCCGGGTGAGACCAGGACTCCGTCCGCCTCCTCCGCGCGAGCCAGGAGCGCCGTCGTGCCGAGGTCGTCGCCCTCGACCACGTCGACCTCGGCACCGAGCTCGCGGAGATACGAGACGAGCGTGAAGACGAAGCTGTCGTGGTGGTCGACGACCAGGATCCGCGGGGCCGCGCCGGCGGTCACGAGCCGACGGTCACGTTCCGGTCGAGCACGAGCGACTGCACCCAGGGGAACACCCACTCGTCGAGCGCGACCAGGACCGCCGCGACGAGGACGAGGACGATCAGGAGCCGGACCCACCACGGCCCGGGCAGAAGACGCCACAGCGCTGCGTACACGGTCAGCCCTCCTGAGCCAGCGAGGCGGTGATCTCGGCGGGGGCGCCCGCGGACCGCGGCTGGAACGAGTCGAAGACGCCGTACGCGATGATCCGCTCGGCCGTCGAGTAGAGCGGGTTGCAGCTCGTCAGCGTGATCAGGCGGTCGGTCGGAGCCGCGTCCGGAGTCCACGGGACCGGGTCGATCACCTGGACGTCGGAGGGCTGGACGTACTCGAGGTTGCGGAAGCGGTAGGTGTACCAGCCGTCCGCCGTCTCGATGTAGATCGGATCGCCGAGCTGGAGCTCGTCGATCAGGTGCATGCCTCCGCCGTACGCGCTGCGGTGCGCGGCGAGCGCGAAGTTGCCGGCCTGCCCGGGCATCTGCGTCCCGGGGTAGTGGCCGATGCTCCCCTCGTCGAGCACGTTCTCGGCGTCGATGCCCTCGGCGATCGTGCGCACCCACCCCTCGCCGTAGCGCGGGATGTAGAGGTTGCCGAAGGAGGAGTCGAGGGCGGCGACCGACGCGACGACCGGCTCCGCCGGGGCGGCCTCGGTCGGCTGCGGTGCCGGAGAGGAATCGCCCCAGGTCTCGCGGAGCTCCGCCGCCTGCGTCGTCTGCCGGCCCGCGATCACCGCGTCGTTCCACCAGAGCTGCCAGGCCAGGAAGAGCAGGACCAGGACGCCGGCGGTCATCAGGAGCTCGCCGACGACTCCGAAGAACGAGAGTCGTCGGACCGGGCGGGCCCTCCGTCGCTTCGCTCGCGGCCGCAGAGCCGCCCCGTCGGGGTTCTGGGCGGTCATGCGACGAGTCTAGGCGCGAGCCGTGACCGGCTGTGGCGCATGATCCGGACCTGTGGAGAGCCCTCCCGAGTCGCCGCCTGAGGAGGGCCGATGGGACCACTCGAGCGCCTGCACCGGCCGCTCCGCGAGTCCGCACAGCACCCGCGCAGCCCCGGTGCTCCCGGCCCGGAGCCTCCGCCAGGTACAGTGGTCGGCATGGCACGAGCGACGAAGAGCCCGAAGCCCGAGCGCGACGAGGCCCGGACCGGCGAGAACGCACCGAATCCGGTCTGGTTCAAGCCGGTGATGTTCGGCTTCATGCTGCTCGGACTCGCCTGGATCATCGTCTTCTACGTGAGCCAGGGCACCCTGCCGATCCCCGATCTCGGCAACCTCAACATCCTGATCGGCTTCGGCATCGCGTTCATCGGCTTCCTGATGACGACGCGCTGGCGCTGAGCCTCCCCCAGTCGTGAACGACGCCCCGTCCGGTCCGCCGACGGGGCGTTCGTCGTCGGTGGAGCGTCTGCGCACCGCCGGCTGCGTCTTCGCTGAGGAGGAGGCGGGCCTGCTCGAGGAGGCCGCCGACTCCCCCTCCGACCTCGAGCTGCTGCTCCGTCGCCGCGAGACGGGCGAGCCCCTCGAGCAGATCCTCGGCTGGGTCGCCTTCCGCGGCCTGCGCGTCCCCGTCGCACCCGGCGTCTTCGTGCCCCGCGTGCGCACCGAGTGGCTGGTCGACTGCGCCCTGGAGGTCCTCCCGGACGGCGCGGTGTTGCTCGACCTCTGCTGCGGATCCGGCGCGCTCGCCCGGTCGATCGCGGAGGAGCGGCCGGACGTCCGCCTGCTCGCGGCCGACCTCTCCCCCGCCGCCGTCGCCTGCGCGCGCCGCACGCTCGCAGGCCGCGCCGACGTCCACGAGGGCGACCTCTTCGACGCGCTCCCCGGGAGTGAGCGCGGGCGGATCGACGTCGTCGTCGTCAACGCCCCCTACGTCCCCACCGCCGCGATCGCGCTCATGCCGCCGGAGGCCCGGGTGCACGAGCCGATGCTCACGCTCGACGGCGGGTCGGACGGGCTCGCCCTGCACCGCCGCATCGCTCAGGAGGCGGGAGCGTGGCTCGCACCCCACGGCGTCGTCGTGATCGAGGTCGGCGCGGATCAGGCCGCGGCGAGTGCCTCCGCGTTCCAGGCGGCCGGGTTCGCCACCTCGGTGCACCGCGACGACGACCGTGAGGCGACCGCCCTGGTGGCCGTCCGCCGAAGAACTACACCGCTGTAATTATCCCCAGCTGTGGAATCTCCTGTGGAGAACTCCGCGGTCCCCTCCGCGCTGGCCTGCTCGAGGCGAGGAGGGCCCCGATCGGCACCAGTCCGCCGGTCCTCGGACGCGCCGCCGTCCCCGGATCGTCCTCCCGAGGAGGACACCCGGGACGTTCTCCCCAGTGTTAACAACTCTGTGGATAACTTCCTCCCCACCTGTTGAGAGCACCTGTGGACAGCGGTGGAGACGGTCGCCGCGGGAACGACGAAGCGGCGGGCCCGGGAGTGCGCGAGGCACTGCCGGACCCGCCGCTGCGGGAGGGGGAGGGATCAGCCGAGGACGTAGGCGCCGGCGGTGATCGCGACCAGTCCGACTCCGATGAGCCCGACGAGGAGGTTCTGCGTGCGCCGCTGGGCGCGCTGCCGGGTCTTCGTGAAGACCAGCCCGATGAGCGCGCCGGCCACCAGACCGCCGACGTGCGCCTGCCACGCCACGTTCATCCCGGGCAGGAAGCCGATGACGAGGTTCAGTCCGACCAGCACCAGCAGCTGCGACGCCTGACCGCCCAGATGCCGGAGGATCACCAGGTACGCGCCCATCAGCCCGAAGATCGCACCGGAGGCGCCGATCACCGGGGTCAGCGGGTTCGCGAGGAGCAGGACGCCCACCGACCCGGCGAAACCGCTCAGGAGGAAGAGGGTGAGGTAGCGCCCGCGGCCCAGCATGCGCTCGAGCACCATGCCGAACACCCACAGCGTGTACATGTTCAGCACCAGGTGGAACGGGATGACGATGAAGAGCGACGTGCTGTGGAGGAACACCGAAGTGAGCATCCGCCACGGCTCGAAGCCGGCGCCGAAGCCGGGGAGCGTGTAGGCGGGGGCGTACAGGAGCGCGTTGACCGCCGGCCCCCCGACGAAGGGGAGGATCTCGACGATCCACAGCACGATGCAGAGCGCGATGATCGCGTAGGTCACCGTCGGCTGGTCGGCACGGGTCATGGCCCGCACGCGGGAGAGGAGGGGACCGCGGGTGCGCGGCGCGGTGGCGCGCTGCTGCGCCATGTCGTCCGGGCAGATCACGCCGACCGGAGCCGGCGTCTGGCACTCGCCGCAGATGGTGCGGCCGCACCGCTGGCAGCGCACGAAGCTCTGCCGGTCGGGGTGTCGGTAGCAGGAGTAGGTGCTGCTCGGCGGGACCTGGGTCACGGACGTGCCTCCGGGGAGAACGAGGGCCGGGCCCTGACGGACCCGGCCCTCGAATGAGTGGTGGATGAGGCGATCAGACCTCGGTGATCTCGACGCTCTCGATCACGACGTCCTCGAGCGGCTTGTCACGGCCGTCGGTGGGAACAGCCGAGAGCGACTGCACGAGCTTCTTCGACTCCTCGTCGGCGACGGCGCCGAAGATGGTGTGCTTGCCCTGGAGCCAGGTGGTCGGCGCCACGGTGATGAAGAACTGCGAGCCGTTGGTGCCGCGGCCCGCCTGCTTGCCGGCGTTCGCCATCGCGAGGATGTAGGGCTGGGTGAAGTCGAGCTCCGAGTTGATCTCGTCGTCGAACTGGTACCCCGGGCCGCCGATGCCCTGACCGAGCGGGTCGCCGCCCTGGAGCATGAAGTCGGGGATGATGCGGTGGAAGACGGTGCCGTTGTAGAGCGGCTCCTTCGTCTTCGCACCCGTGGCGGGGTGGGTCCACTCGATGTCGCCGGTCGCGAGACCGACGAAGTTGCGGACCGTCTTGGGAGCGTGGTTCCCGTAGAGGTTGACGACGATGTCGCCCTTGTTGGTGTGGAACGTCGCGACTGCGGTGTGCAAAGGCATGCTCCGATTCTCGCACAGCGCGTCTGTAGGCCCCTGCAACGCCCGGTGTCAATGCGCTGGGTGCGCGATGCGGACGCCGATCGATGAGTGGCAGTATTGAGGCGTTCGCTGCTCGTAGCCGATGGAGGACCAACATGGGTCTGTCACGTAAGCACAAGAAGGACCTCAAGCGTCTTCGCAAGAACGCCGAGGCGGTCTGGGGCGAGCAGCAGGAGGTGCTGGCGCACGCGGCCTCCGTGCTCGAGAAGAGCCGCCGCCACGCGTCGAAGTACGCCAAGAAGGAGCTCGTCCCCTTCGTCAAGGACACGTACGACTCGCGCGTCAAGCCGGTCTACGACAACGGCGTCTCGGCCGTCGAGGGCACGTACTCCTCGGCCCGCCACGCCTACAAGCACAAGGTCGTCCCGACCTTCGCCGCTGTGGGCGGCACGGCTGCCGCCGCCTTCGAGGCCGCCAAGGACTCGAAGAACCGCGCGAAGCTCGCCGAGATCTCGAAGGCGCGCTGGGAGGAGCTCACCACTCCCCCGAAGAAGAAGAGCAAGGTCGGCACGGTCTTCGCGATCGGCGCCGCGCTGGTCGCCGTCGGCGGCATCGGCTACGCCGTCTGGCAGACGTTCCGCGCCGACGACGAGCTGTGGGTCGCCGAGGACGAGCCGCAGAGCGCCGCGCAGAACGCGGCCTCGACCGCTTCCTGACGTTCTCGTCGCCGGAGCCGGGCCCCTCAGGGGGTCCGGCTCCTTCGCATGCCCGGGTTAGGCTTCTGCGGTGGACATCCGGGTCGCCGCGTACGGCGTGATCATCGACGGCGAGCGGATGCTGCTCGCGCACTGGAGCCAGGGGCCGTGGTCGGCCTGGACGCTTCCGGGCGGCGGGATCGACGAGGGCGAGTCGCCCGCCGACGCCGCGGTCCGCGAGATCTTCGAGGAGACGGGCTACCGTGCCGAGCTCGAGGCCCTCATCGGCGTGGACTCGCACGTGATCCCCGCGCACCGGCGCAGCGATCCCGAGGCCGGCCCCCTGCACGCCATCCGCGTCGTCTACCGCGCCCGCATCGTGGGCGGCGAGCTCACGCACGAGGTGGACGGCTCCACGGACGCCGCCGCCTGGTTCCCCCTGAGCGACGTCGAGGAGCTGGAGCGCGTCGAGCTCGTCGACGCGGCCCTGACCATGAACGAGGCCTGGCTCCTCCGCTGACGGTGCCCGGGAATCCCCGGCCGCGCCCCGGCGTTCCCTTCGTCGTGATCGTCGAGCTCTACACTTCCGCCTTCTGCGGCGCCTGCCATGCCGCGCGCTCGGTGCTGGAGCGGGCCGCGGAGCTCGTCCCCGCCGCCGAGATCCGCGAGCGCGACGTGGCCTTCCACCCCGTCGAGGCCGAGGCCGCCGGTGTCCGCTCGACCCCCACCGTCGTCGTGCGCGATACGGCCGGAGAGGTGGTCTTCCGGGCGGAGGGCGCTCCCTCCCTTCCGCAGGCTCTCGCCGCTCTGGCCCTCGCCCTGCCCACGTAGGGTGGCCGCGGGAGGACCCATGCACCGTCGCGCTGCGCTCGCGAGCACCGTCGTTCTGCTCGGCGCCCTCGCGCTCTCGGGATGCGCCTCCGAGGAGCCGGTGACCACGGCCGCGGTCGGGCTCGGACGGGGCGGCGAGCGCGGCGAGGTCCTCGGCGTCGTCGTCGTGTGCTCGGGATCCGTCGACGGCCTCGACCTCGCCGCCTCCGACTCCGCCCCCCTGACCATCGGCGACGGGCTGCGGAGGGTCACCCGCTGGGTCTCCCCGTCACCGGTCACGCAGCTGGGCGCGACCGACCTCTCCGGATCCACGGTCTGGCCGGCCGACACGGTGATCGAGCGGTTCCCGCTCGGCGTCGACCTCGCGCTGGGCGCCTACGCGACCGACCGCTCCGTGCTCGCCCGCCCGGTCGTCTTCACGGCCGAGCAGTTCGACACGCTCTCCGTCGGCGAGATCATCGTCGGCGACATCCGCGACGGCACGTCCGAGACCCTCTCGGTCCAGCAGTTCCTCGGCCTCGCCTGCGTGGACCGCTGAGCGGGCGGCTCGGCCGTCCGAGCGGCGGCCTCGATCGCATGGCCGCGCGGCGGGCGACAGGAGAGGCCGCCGAATACCTCGACACGGTGACCCCGCGACGGCGGAGGACCCGGAGTGCCGTGGGCCGGGAGACCAGAAGGGCCTGTGAGGGGAGCACCCGCGAGCGGGGAGGAAGTGTGGAGCCTAGGAGATTCGAACTCCTGACATCCTGCTTGCAAAGCAGGCGCTCTACCAACTGAGCTAAGGCCCCGGGCCGGAGACGGGGCGATCCGTCTCCGAGAGTCGAACGGCCCGCCACCGCGAGGTGACGGGCCGTTCGGACCGGGTGGGGGTACCAGGACTTGAACCTGGGACCTCTTCATTATCAGTGAAGCGCTCTAACCGCCTGAGCTATACCCCCGGAATGGCCAGAGGAGACTCTACCCGACATCGAGCAGGAATCCCAATCGGCCGGACCGTGCGCCCTACTGGTTGGTGAAGCCCACCAGGAGGCCGCCGGTGATCTTGACGCTGAGGTTGTACAGCAGCGCCACGATCGCGCCGAGCGCGGTGGTGACGATGGTGTTCAGCACCGCGACGACGATCGCGAAGCCCATGACCTGCGGCAGCGAGATGATCGTGTTGAGGTCGAACGCCTCGGCGCCGGCGATGTCCTGCACGAGGCCGTTGACCTCGTCGAACACTCCCGTCTGGGCCAGGACCGTGTAGACCAGGTAGACGACGACGATCGTGATGATCGCGAGCGTCAGACCCAGCAGGAACGAGAGCTTCACGGCCGACCAGAAGTCGACGTAGACCAGCTTCAGGCGGACCTGCTTCGCCGCCGGGCTCTTCGCGGACTTCCTGGCGAGCTTCTCGGCGACGGTGCTACTCATCTACGGACCTATCCTCCTCCGACACCGGGGCGGACTCGGCCGGCGCCGCGGCGTCGGGATCCTCGTCCTGGGCGTCGAGATTGCGTTCGGTGTTCTTGGCGAGTGCGATGATGCGGTCGTCCTCAGCGAATCGTGCGAAGACGACTCCCATGGTGTCGCGACCCTTGGCCGGTACCTCGGCCACCGCAGAGCGTACCACCTTGCCGCTGGCGAGCACGACGAGCACCTCGTCGTCCTCTCCGGTGATGATGGCGCCCACGAGGTCGCCGCGCTTCTCCTCCAGCTTGGCCACCTTGATACCCAGCCCGCCGCGTCCCTGGAGGCGGTACTGGTCGACCGCGGTGCGCTTGGCGTAGCCGCCCTCGGTGACCACGAACACGAAGCCCTCGTCGCTGACGACGTTGGCGTCGAGGAGGCGGTCCTCTCCGCGGAACGACATGCCGCGGACTCCGGAGGTGGAGCGGCCCATCGGACGCAGCGCCTCGTCGGACGCGGTGAAGCGGATCGACATGCCCTTGCGGGAGACCAGCAGCACGTCGCTGTCCTCCTCGACCAGGAGCGCCGAGACGAGCTCGTCGCCGTCGCGCAGCTTGATCGCGATGATGCCGCCGGAGCGGTTCGTGTCGTACTCCGAGAGGGCCGTCTTCTTCACGAGGCCGTCGCGCGTGGCGAGCACGAGGTAGCGGGCCGCCTCGTAGTCGCGGATGTCGAGGATCTGCGCGATCTGCTCCCCCGGCTCGAGCGCGAGCAGGTTCGCGATGTGCTGGCCCTTGGCGTCGCGGCCGGCCTCCTGCAGCTCGTAGGTCTTGGCGCGGTACACGCGGCCGGTGTTCGTGAAGAACAGGAGCCAGTGGTGCGTAGTGGTGACGAAGAAGTGCTCGACGATGTCGTCGGCCTTCAGCTGCGCGCCGCGCACACCGCGGCCGCCGCGGTGCTGCGCCCGGTAGGAGTCGCTCCGGGTGCGCTTGAGGTAGCCGCCGCGGGTGACGGTGACGACCATCTCCTCCTCGGGGATCAGGTCCTCGACGCTCATGTCGCCGTCGAACCCGAAGAGGATCTCGGTGCGGCGGTCGTCGCCGAAGCGGTCGACGATCTCGTCGAGCTCGTCCGAGATGATCGTGCGCTGGCGCTCCGGGCTCGCGAGGATCGACTTGTAGTCCTCGATCTCGGCCTGGATCCGGTCGTGCTCGTCGATGATCTTCTGGCGCTCGAGGGCCGCGAGGCGGCGCAGCTGCATGTCGAGGATGGCGCGGGACTGCACCTCGTCGATGTCGAGCAGCTCCATCAGGCCGTCGCGCGCCTCCTCCACGGTGGGGGAGCGGCGGATGAGGGCGATGACCTCGTCGAGCGCGTCGAGCGCCTTGAGGTAGCCGCGCAGGATGTGGATCCGCGCCTCCGCCTCGTCGAGGAGGTACTGGGTGCGGCGCACGATGACCTCGACCTGGTGGTCGACCCACGCGCGGATGAAGCCGTCGAGCGAGAGCGTGCGCGGGATGCCGTCGACGATCGCGAGCATGTTCGCGCCGAAGTTCTCCTGCAGCGGCGTGTGCTTGTAGAGGTTGTTCAGCACCACCTTCGCCACGGCGTCGCGCTTGAGGACGACGACGAGGCGCTGGCCGGTGCGACCGGAGGTCTCGTCGCGGATGTCGGCGATGCCCGAGACGCGCCCGTCCTTGACCAGCTCGGCGATCTTGATCGCCAGGTTGTCCGGGTTCACCTGGTACGGCAGCTCGGTGACGACGAGGCAGGTGCGGCCCTGGATCTCCTCGATGGAGACGACGGCGCGCATCGTGATCGAGCCGCGGCCGGTGCGGTACGCGTCCTGGATGCCGCGGACGCCGAGGATCTGCGCACCGGTGGGGAAGTCGGGTCCCTTGATCCGCTGCAGCAGCGCCTCGAGGAGCTCCTCGCGCGTCGCGTCCGGGTTCTCGAGCGCCCACTTCGCGCCGGCGGCGACCTCGCGCAGGTTGTGCGGCGGGATGTTGGTCGCCATGCCGACCGCGATGCCGACGGAGCCGTTGACGAGCAGGTTCGGGAACCGGGCCGGCAGGATCGCCGGCTCGCGCGTGCGGCCGTCGTAGTTGTCCTGGAAGTCGACGGTGTTCTTGTCGATGTCGCGGACCATCTCGAGCGCGAGCGGCGCCATCTTGGTCTCGGTGTACCGGGGGGCGGCGGCGCCGTCGTTGCCGGGGGAGCCGAAGTTGCCCTGCCCGAGCGCGAGCGGGTAGCGGAGGCTCCACGGCTGCACCAGGCGGACCAGCGCGTCGTAGATCGCGGAGTCGCCGTGCGGGTGGAACTGGCCCATCACGTCGCCGACGACGCGCGAGCACTTCGAGAACGCCTTGTCGGGACGGTAGCCGCCGTCGTACATGGCGTAGATCACGCGGCGGTGCACGGGCTTCAGGCCGTCGCGCACCTCCGGCAGGGCGCGCCCGACAATGACGCTCATCGCGTAGTCGAGGTAGGAGCGCTGCATCTCGAGCTGCAGGTCGACCGGCTCGATCTTGTCGTGACCGTGGATCACCACACCGGTCTCGGTGACGATGTCGTCGCTCTCGTCCGGGCCGGTGGGGGTGGTGGATTCTTCTGCCATGATCTCTGGTCTCTCAGGTGGGTCCGTGCCCCGGAGAAGCGGGGGCGGCGGTCGCGCTGGGTGTCAGGTGTGTCGTCGGTGTGCGGGCCGGTGAGGGCCTCTGTCGTGTTCTGGTCGAGGATGCGGCCCATCGAGGGCCGCCGTCACGTGTTCGAGGTGGTCGCGAGGACGGTCCACTGGACCGCCCGGCCGCCGTCTTTCGAAGGACGTCCGCTTCCTCGACCACTAGATGTCGAGGAAGCGCACGTCCTTCGCATTCTTCTGGATGAAGGAACGGCGGGACTCGACGTCCTCGCCCATGAGAGTGGAGAAGATCTCGTCGGCCGCGGCCGCGTCGTCGAGCGTGACCTGGAGGAGGGTCCGCGTGGCGGGGTCCATCGTGGTCTCCCACAGCTCCTTGTAGTCCATCTCGCCGAGGCCCTTGTAGCGCTGGATGCCGTTCTCCTTGGGCATGCGCTTGTTGGTCGCCGAGCCGTGCGCGATCAGGGCGTCGCGCTCGCGGTCGCTGTAGACGTACTCGTGCGGGGAGTTCGACCACTTAAGGCGGTACAGCGGCGGCTGCGCGAGGTAGACGTAGCCGAGGTCGATCAGCGGGCGCATGTAGCGGAAGAGGAGCGTCAGCAGCAGCGTCGTGATGTGCTGGCCGTCGACGTCGGCGTCGGCCATCAGGATGATCTTGTGGTACCGCGCCTTGTCGGGGTTGAAGTCCTCGCCGATGCCGGCGCCGAACGCCGTGATCATCGCCTGGACCTCGTTGTTGCCGAGAGCGCGGTCGAGCCGGGCCTTCTCGACGTTGAGGATCTTGCCGCGGAGGGGGAGGATCGCCTGCGTCTCGGGATTGCGGCCCTGCACCGCGGATCCTCCCGCCGAGTCGCCCTCGACGATGAAGATCTCGGAGATCGACGGGTCCTTGGACTGGCAGTCCTTGAGCTTGCCCGGCATGCCGCCGCCCTCGAGCAGGCCCTTGCGGCGGGCGGTCTCGCGCGCCTTCCGCGCCGCCATACGGGCGGAGGCCGCCTGGATCGCCTTGCGGATGATGTCCTTCGCCTGGCTCGGGTTGCGGTCGAACCAGTCGGCCAGCTGCTCGCCGGCCACGCGCTGCACGAACGCCTTCGCCTCGGTGTTGCCGAGCTTCGTCTTGGTCTGGCCCTCGAACTGCGGCTCGCCGAGCTTGATCGACACGACGGCGGTGAGGCCCTCGCGGATGTCGTCGCCCGAGAGGTTCTCGTCCTTCTCCTTGAGCAGGTTGTTCGCGCGCGCGTAGCGGTTGACCAGAGTGGTCAGCGCGGCGCGGAAGCCCTCCTCGTGGGTGCCGCCCTCGTGGGTGTTGATGGTGTTCGCGTAGGTGTGGACGCTCTCGGTGTAGGCCGTGGTCCACTGCATGGCGACCTCGAGCGAGATGCGGCGCTCGGTGTCCTCGGACTCGAAATCGATGATCTCGGAGTGCACGAGGTCCGACTTCTTCAGCGAGTTGATGTACTCGACGTAGTCGACGAGGCCCTTCTCGTAGTGGAAGACGTCGGTCCGGTCGCCCTCGGTCTCGTTCTCGCCCTCCCCCTCGAACTCGACCTCGTTCTGGTCGGTCAGCGCGATGCGCAGGCCCTTGTTGAGGAACGCCATCTGCTGGAAGCGCGCGCGCAGGGTCTCGTAGTCGAACTCGACCGTCTCGAAGATGCCGGCGTTGGGCCAGAAGGTGATCGTCGTGCCGGTCTCGTCGCTGGCCTCGCCCTTCTCGAGCGGGGCGTCCGGCACTCCGTCGGTGAAGCTCATCCGGTACACGGCGCCCTGGCGCTTGACCTCGACGTCGAGTCGCGTCGACAGCGCGTTGACCACGGAGGAGCCGACGCCGTGCAGGCCGCCGGAGACCGCGTAGCCGCCGCCGCCGAACTTGCCGCCGGCGTGCAGCACGGTGAGGACCAGCTCGACCGTGGAGATGCCCTCGGTCGGGTGCATGTCGACCGGGATGCCGCGGCCGTTGTCGGAGACGGTGACGCCTCCGTCGGCGCGCATCAGGATCTCGATGTTGTCGCAGTAGCCCGCGAGCGCCTCGTCGACGGCGTTGTCGACGATCTCGTAGACCAGGTGGTGCAGACCGCGCGGACCCGTGGATCCGATGTACATGCCGGGGCGCTTGCGGACCGCCTCGAGGCCCTCGAGGACCTGGATCTGGTTCGCGCCGTAGTCACCGGACGACTTGGTCGACATGCTCTCGTGCGGAGCGGAGGGGGCTGCTGAGCCGTTCGCGTCCAGGTCGTTCGCTGCGGGTGACGTGGAGTCGTTCGGCTCGTGAGTCATAGCTGTGGAGTTCTCCTCTGACGGTCCGTCGCGACGCGCACGGTGATCTGGAGATCGCCCGCGCGGCGGCGTCACTGCGGTTCGGCGGCCCTCCATTCTACCGCGTGCCGGGTCGATCCGAAGCGCTGGACGGCGATCTGAGGCGCGAAAGATCGGCGGTCGACCGAAAATGCGTCCTCAGCCGTAGGTGTCGCGCGGACCACGCCCTGGAATCGACCTGGGACCCTTTTTCCAGTTCGGGACGTCCGGGCCCTGGAAACGGATCGACGCGATGCCCGCGTCGGGGAAGTTCACGGCGATGTGGTTCATGATCTCGATCCGCATCAGCCGGAGCTGCGTCGACCACGCCGTGGACTCGCACGCGACCGTCAGCACGCCGTCGACGACGCCCACCGGAGTCGAGTGCTTCGCGGTCTCCTCGCCGGCGATCGCCGTCCACGACGACATCAGGTCGCCCTGCGCCAGCGGCGCCGTCCAGCCGAGCTTCACCGTGAGGGAGTCGAGGACGTCGCCGAGGTCGTGCGGGTCGCGGCCCTTGCCGAACGGGATCGCGTCGCCCTTGGGCTCGGCGCGCTCGACGGTCTTCCGGATGCGGCGCGGGCCGTCGGCGCCGAACACCTCCTTGAGGTGGCGGTAGACGCGGGCGGCCTCGGAGTCGGGTGCGGGGGCTCCGCGGCGGCGGGGGGAGTCAGCCATCGGCCGGCTCCGACGGGGCGGGGGCGGGCGGCTCCGGGGACGCGGGATCCGTGGACGCCGGCGCTGGGGACGCGGGCTCCGAGGAGGAGGCCGCGGCGGAGGAGACGACACCAGGAGAAGGGGAGTCGGACGAGACCGGATCGGGAGAAGAGGAGCGGGAGGACTCGGGATCGGGAAGAGGGGAGTCGGAGGACACCGGATCGGACGAGGCGGAGTCGGGTGCGGTCGGCTCCGGCACGGCGATCGGCGCGGCGGCGGCGCCCGTGCCGACGATCCGGCCGGCCTCGATCCGCACGGTGTGCGCGGCCAGCGCCTCCGGGACGTCGTCGAAGACGGCCGCGGTGATCAGGACCTGCTCGTAGTCGGCGACCACCGAGGCGAGGCGCTCGCGCCGGCGCGCGTCCAGCTCGGCGAAGACGTCGTCGAGCATCAGCACCGGATCGCCCATGGGGGAGTCGCGCCGGAGCAGCTCCGCAGCGCCCAGCTTCAGCGCCAGGGCGAACGACCAGCTCTCGCCGTGGCTGGCGTAGCCCTTGGCCGGCAGCGCGTTCAGCTCGAACTGCACGTCGTCGCGGTGCGGGCCGACGAGGGAGACGCCCCGGTCGAGCTCGCGGCGGCGCACCCCGGCCAGGGCGGACGCGAACGCCTCCGCCAGTCCCTCGCCCGCCGCCGGTGACGCGGCGCCCGGCTGCTCCACGGGCTCGCCGTCGTCGTCGACCGCGCCCTCGATGCTCAGGCGGGAGCGGAGCACCGGACGCTGGTCGGCACCGGCGACCGCCTCGTACGCGGCGCGCACGGGTCCGCTCAGCTCCTCCACCAGGGTGAGGCGCGACTGCATGATCTCGGTCCCGAGCGCGATCAGGCGCTCGTCCCAGATGTCGAGGGTGCCGAGCTTCGACGGGTCGCGGACGCCGCTCGCGCGCGCCGACTTGAGCAGCGAGTTGCGCTGGCGCAGCACCCGCTCGTAGTCGGCCTGGACGGCGCTCATCCGCGGGGAGCGGAGGATCACCAGCTGGTCGAGGAAGCGGCGGCGGGCCGACGGGTCGCCGCGGATGAGGAGGAGGTCCTCCGGGGCGAAGAGGACGCTGGAGAAGAAGCGGGGGAGCTCGCGCGGCTTGATCCCGCCGCGGTTGATCTGCGCGCGGTTGGGGGAGGAGCGGTTGATCTGCACCTCGGCCAGCAGGTCGCGCTCGCCGTTGCGGAGGCGGGCGCGCACCACGGCGCTGTCCCGGCCGGCGCGGATGAGCGCCTGGTCGCTCGACACGCGGTGCGAGCCCAGGGTGGAGAGGTAGCCGAGCGATTCGACGAGGTTCGTCTTGCCCTGGCCGTTGCGGCCGACGAAGAGGTTCGGTCCGGGCACGAGCTCGACGTCGACCGACTCGTAGTTCCGGAAGTCGCTGAGCGCCAGCTGCGTCACCTGCACGTCGCGCTCCTTTCCTCCACCCGTCGTCGCGGGCCTTCCCTGCACCCCTGCGGGCTCCTCGCCCGTCCCGATCGGCCGATCCACCCGCTCCGGCGCCTGCAGTCCGCTCTCCCCCTGCCGGCCTGGCCTGCGCCCCCGGTCTCGACACACCCCTTCGGGCTACTCGACCGGCACGGCGGCGGAACCGTCCGGGACGCGGATCCCGATACGCCCCTCCGGGGCCACTACTCGCTCACCATGATCGGCCGAGCCCCGTCCCCGCCCGTGAAGGCGGCCGCAGGCTCGCCGCCCGACCCCGGTAGCAGGGTGGAGGCGGCCGGAGGCCCGCCGCCTCCGTGAGAGCATCCCTGCCTGACGGGGGCGGCGGGCCGCAGTCCGCCGTCCGTCACCGGCTCTACGGAACGCGCCCCCCTCGGGAAGCCGACCGCCGTGAGGACTGCCGGAGGCAGTCCTCACCAGCCCACTCAGTCGACGGCCTTGACGGAGTGCCCGCCGAACTGGTTGCGGAGCGCTGCGACGGCCTTCATCGCGGGGGAGTCCTCCTGGCGGGAGACGAAGCGGGCGAAGATCGAGGCGCTGATCGTGGGCACCGGGACGGCGTTGTTGATGGCCTCCTCGATGGTCCAGCGGCCCTCGCCCGAGTCCTGCACGTAGCCCTCGATGTTCTTGAAGTCCGGGTCCTGCTCGAGGGCGCGGACGAGGAGCTCGAGCAGCCAGGAGCGCACGACCGTGCCGCGCTGCCAGGCCTTGAAGGTGCCGGTGACGTCCTTGATGATGTCGCTGCGGGTCTCGAGCAGCTCGTAGCCCTCGGCGAACGCCTGCATCAGGGCGTACTCGATGCCGTTGTGGACCATCTTCGCGTAGTGGCCGGCGCCGACCTCGCCGACGTGGACGAAGCCCTCCTCGCGGGGGCCCTCGGGGCGCAGCGCGTCGAAGACGGGCATGGCGTACTCGACGAGCTCCTTCGGGCCGCCGACCATCAGGCCGTAGCCGTTCTGGAGTCCCCAGACGCCGCCGGAGACGCCCGCGTCGATGTAGTGGATGCCCTTGGGCTTCAGCAGCGCGTCGTGCTTGAAGTCCTCGGTGAAGCGGGAGTTGCCGCCGTCGATGACGAGGTCGCCCTCGCTGAGCTTCTCCGACAGGTCCTTGACGACCGCGTCGGTGATCTCGCCGGCCGGCACCATCACCCAGACGATGCGGGGCGAGGGGAGTGCGGCGATCATCTCGTCGAGAGAGGCCGCGTCCGAGACGTCGGGATTGCGGTCGTAGCCGGTGACCTCGAGCCCCTTGGAGCGGAGGCGGGAGCGCATGTTGTCGCCCATCTTGCCGAGGCCGACGAGTCCGATGTGCATGGTGAACCTTCCTGGATTCGTTGTCCGGCGGGCGGGCGCTCGTCGGGAGCGGGGCGGTCGCGGCTCTGCGATCCGGGGAGTGGTCAGCGCAGCAGCAGGTTGGGCTGGAGCAGGTAGCGGTAGCTGTCGCTGCCGGGCTGCTCCCGCGAGGTCTGCGCGGTGATCAGGACGGGGCCGGGCTTGTTGGGGTTCTCGGTCTTCGTGAACGCGATGCGCACGAACTCCGAGTGGACGGCGGCGAGGCCGTCGAGCAGGAACTGCGGCTTGAGCGAGACGACCACGTCGTCGCCGGTCACGATCGCGTCGATGCTCTCGGACGCCTGCGCCTGCTCGGAGCCGATGGCCTCGAGGGTGAGGCCGTCGCTGCTGAAGCTGAAGCGGAGGGCCGCCTCGCGCTCGAGCACGAGCGAGACGCGGCGGGTGGCCTCGATGAGGTCGCTGGTCGACATGACCGCGTAGTTCTCGACGGAGGCGGGGAAGAGGCGCTTCACGGGCGGGAAGTTGCCCTTGATCAGCAGCGACGTGACGGTCTTGCGGTCCGCGGTGAAGGCGATCAGCTCGCGCTCGTCGCGGTTGGTGATCGCGACGGAGACGGTGCCGGAGTGGCCGAAGGTCTTGCCGACCTCCTGCAGCGTGCGCGCGGGCACGAGGGCGGTGAGCGGCTGGGTGGGCGCGGGGTTGTCCCCGTTGTCCCAGTCGATCTCGCGGACGGCGACGCGGTAGCGGTCCGTCGCGACGAGGCCGATCGTGTTCTCGGTGATCTCGAGCTGCACGCCGGTGATGACGGGGGTCACGTCGTCGCGGGAGGCGGCTACCGCCACCTGCGAGACGGCGGCCGCGAAGGCGTCGGCCGGGACGAGGCCGGTGGAGGCGTCGATCTCGGGGATGCTCGGGTACTCCTCCACGGGCATCTGCAGGAGCGTGAAGTGCGCCGAGCCGGCCGAGACCGAGACGCGCGACTCCTCCGTGGCGATGCGCACGGGAGCGTTGGGGAGGCGGTTCGCGATGTCGGCGAGCAGACGGCCCGAGACGAGCACGGTCCCCGTCTCCTCCACGTCGGCCGCGATCTGCGTCTGCGCGGACACCTCGTAGTCGAAGGAGGACAGCGTCAGACCCTCGGAGGTCGCCTCGATGAGGACTCCGGAGAGGATCGGCAGGGTCGTGCGCTGCGGAAGCAGCTTGACCGCGAAGGACACCGCCTCGCTGAAGACATCGCGGTTGGCTTGGAACCTCACGAGTACACCCCTGACGAGTCGCGGACGAAGACCGTCGCCCATCGTACCCGCCGGGCTCGACGAGCTCGGAAGGGGGTGGACCGCCGAGCACTCCCGAGCCGCTGTGGAGAGGTTGCCGGTCGAGGCTTCATTAAAGAGAGAACTGCGTTAACAGTGTTAACACGTGTGGAAACTGTGGAAAACGCTTCGGACCCCTACTCCTGGGTGGGATCGGAGGGACCCGCCCCTGTGGAGGGAGTGTGAGCGGGCCCGTGGACGCCCTGTGGAGCGATCCGGGCCGACCTGTCGCCCTCCACAGGCGGGCTCTCCCGGCGCACAGTCCCGAGGCGGTTGTCCACAGTTATCCACAGGTTCCTCACACTGTGGAAATCGGCCCTCCGAGGCGCGCGAGGCGGCGTGTCCGAGGCCCGCCTGGTGGGTCGAGGAGTCCGTCGACGACGTCTCCGGGTCACGACGGAGACCGTCGAACGCGGCTCGCGCCGTCCGAGCGGCGCGGAAGACGATGCGCGCTCCCTCTCCCCTGCGCTGCTCTCCTGGCCGTCGCACGGCGGATCGACACCGTCCGATCGCACGCCGGCCGCTCAGCCGCTCACCCGGACCCCTTGAGCACGTGCGGTTCATGCTGGTCGAGTAGCCCCAGCGAGCCGTATCGAGACCCCCGCCAGCGCCTTCGCCTGACCTCCACGCGCGCCGACACCGACGTCCTGCTGCTCGCGCCGCGATCCCCGTCGCTCCCTCCCCTCACACGAGGAAAGGGGAGCGACTACCCGACCACCGCGCACGGACGCCGATGGACCCCGGGGCACGCCACCCGGGACAGGTGGTCCCGGGGACCGTACGACTGCCGGCTAGCGGTTCGTCTTGATGCGGGTGGTCAGCTCGGTGACCTGGTTGTAGATGCTGCGGCGCTCCTTCATGAGCTCCGAGATCTTCTTGTTCGCGTACATGACCGTGGTGTGGTCGCGGTTGCCGAACAGCTGGCCGATCTTGGGCAGCGAGAGGTTCGTCAGCTCGCGGCACAGGTACATGGCGATCTGGCGCGCGGTGGCGACGGCCTGCGAGCGCGACGAGCCGTAGAGGTCGTCGACCGTGAGCTTGAAGTAGTCCGCGGTGTGGTTGATGATGTCGACCGGCGAGATGACGTTGTCCTCGTCGAGCGTGATCAGGTCCTTCAGCACGGTCTGCACGAGCGACATGTCGACCGGCGTCCGGTTCAGGCTCGCGAACGCGGTGACGCGGATGAGCGTCCCCTCGAGCTCGCGGATGTTGCTCGACACCTTCGACGCCATGAACTCGAGGATGTCGTCGGGCACGAGCAGCTTCTCGCTGACCGCCTTCTTGCGGAGGATCGCGATGCGGGTCTCGAGGTCGGGAGCCTGCACATCGGTGATGAGGCCCCACTCGAAGCGCGAGCGCATCCGGTCCTCGAAGCCCGTCAGTGCCTTCGGCGGCAGATCGGACGTGATCACGACCTGCTTGTTGTGGTCGTGCAGCTGGTTGAAGGTGTGGAAGAACGCCTCCTGCGTCTCCGCCTTCCCCTGCAGGAACTGGATGTCGTCGATCAGGAGGATGTCGACGTTGCGGTAGCGGCCGTGGAAGGCGTTGCCCCGGTTGTTCGCGATCGAGTTGATGAAGTCGTTCGTGAACTCCTCGCTCGAGACGTACCGCACGCGGATCCCCGGGTAGAGGCTCATCGCGTAGTGGCCGATGGCGTGGAGGAGGTGCGTCTTGCCGAGCCCGGAGTCGCCGTAGACGAAGAGCGGGTTGTAGGCCTTGGCGGGAGCCTCGGCGACCGCGACGGCCGCGGCGTGCGCGAACCGGTTGGAGCCTCCGATGACGAAGTTGTCGAAGCTGTACTTCGGGTTCAGCCGGGTGTCGGTCGCCGGCACGGTCCGCAGCTCCTCGACCCCGCGGGTCGGCGCGACCGTCGCCGAGGAGGCGGTGATCGGCTCGAACGGGTTCATCGACTCCTGCGACGACGGGGAGCTGAGGGGCTCGTGCTCGATGTCGGGGTTCACCACGAAGGCGAACGTCGTGACGCCGAAGGAGTCGTCGAGCGTCCCGATCGCGCTGAGCAGGGGCACGCGCACGCGCTGCTCGAGCATCCCGCGGGTGAACTCGTTCGGGACCTCCAGGTAGAAGGTGCCCGCCATAATGCCCTTGGGCTCCACGAGCGAGACGAACCCGTAGAGGGGAGCGGTGATCCGCTCGTCCCGGGACAGTGCGCCGAGGATCACGTTCCACGCGTCGACCATCGACGTGTCGTCTGCCATCTGTCTCCGGTCCTGGGTGCTGTCGCTGTGAAGTCGCTGCGGGATCGCCGTCTCCGCCGGACCCGTCGCCGCCCGCTGCAGGGGCGTCGCGGACCGGGCGCGGAGCCGGGTCTCGAGTGCCGCTCTCTCCACAGGGTTGTCCACCGGCCTCGAGCGATGCCTGTGCGGGTGCGGGAGGACGCGGATCCCACCTGTGGATAACTGCGGCTCAACACCGTAACGAACGGAGCCGACGGGAGACAAATCCACCACAGCGACACCCGCGTGTCAATGCGCGGAACCCCGTGTCCCGTGTGCATGATCGAGGTTTCGCGCCGTCCACATTTGACCGGTGACGGAACAGGCCGTAGTTTAAATCAGTTGACGCCTGCCCGGTGTCGTCCGTGCGGCCCTCGCAGGCCGAGCGGATTCCGCAGCCGGGCACCCCTTCTTCCCGGAGGATCCGAGTCTCCGCCCGAGCGGGTGGTGCCGGTTCGCGCCGCGGAACACGTACGTGGAGATCTGATTATGAGCAAGCGAACCTTCCAGCCGAACAACCGTCGTCGCGCCAAGGTGCACGGCTTCCGTCTGCGCATGCGCACCCGTGCCGGCCGCGGCATCCTCAGCGCGCGCCGCGCCAAGGGGCGCACCGAGCTCTCCGCCTAGCAGCGAGCGGTACCGACCAGCGGTGCTGGCCAGAGCCAATCGCATCGTCCACGGAGGCGAGTACCGGACAGTCGTCCGTCGCGGTGTGCGGTCCACAGGACCGCACACCGTCACGTATGTCCGCCGGTCCTCCGCGGGCGATCCGGCGCGGTTCGGGTTCATCGTCGCCAAGACGGTCGGCACCGCGGTGACGCGCAACACCGTCCGCCGCCGGCTCAAGGCCGTGGCGTTCGAGCTCGTCCCCGAGATCGACCCCGGCACCCAGGTCGTCGTCCGCGCGCTGCCCGGCAGCGCCGACGCCCCCTGGTCGGAGCTGCGCTCCGAGGTGTGGTCCGCGATGGCGCGAGCCGCGCGGAAGAGCGGGGCGTCCTCGTGACCGCCGTGCTCCCCCGCCGCGAGGCGCCGTTCGCCCGGCTCGGGTGGGCGATCCTCCTGCTGCCGCGGAACATCGGCGTCCTGCTCCTGATCGTCTACCGGGCGGTCGTGTCCCCTCTCTACGGGGACGTCTGCCGTTACTACCCCTCGTGCTCCGCGTACGCGCTCCAGGCGGTCCAGCTCCACGGGCTCGTCCTCGGCTCCGTCCTCGCGGCCCGCCGTCTGCTCCGCTGCCACCCGTGGGCGGCCGGCGGCATCGACGACGTCCCGACCTCGATCCCCCTGCACCGACCGGCTTCCGGCCGGACCCGCTTCGCCGTGACGCGAGCCGGGTTCGTCGTGGGCCCTCGAAAGGACTGACCCCACTCCATGGACCTCCTCGGCACGATCCTCTGGCCCCTCAAGTGGGTGGTCGAGCTGCTCCTCGTCGCCTTCCACCAGCTGCTGACCTTCACCGGCATGGAGGCGGCCGCGGGAATCACCTGGGTCCTCTCGATCGTCGGCCTGGTCATCGTCATCCGCGCCGCGCTCATCCCGATCTTCGTCAAGCAGATCAAGAGCCAGCGCCGGATGCTCGAGGTCGCGCCCCAGCTCAAGAAGATCCAGGACAAGTACAAGGGCAAGCGCGACCAGCTGTCCCGCGAGGCGATGTCCCGCGAGACCATGGAGCTCTACAAGAAGACGGGCACCAACCCGCTCGCCTCCTGCCTGCCCCTGCTGATCCAGATGCCGATCTTCTTCAGCCTGTTCTCGGTGCTGAACGCGGCGCAGCACAGCCAGAAGGGCGTGGGCCCGCTCGACGAGACGCTCGCCCGCCAGTTCGGCGAGGCGAACCTCTTCGGCGTCGCACCGCTGCACCAGTCGATCCAGGGCGCACTCGCCGAGGGCGGCCAGGAGCCGGTCATCATCATCGCGGTGATCATGGTCGTCCTGATGACCGCGTCGCAGTTCATCACGCAGCTGCAGATCGTCTCGAAGAACATGTCGCCCGAGGCGAAGGCCTCGCCGACGTTCAAGCAGCAGCGGATCCTGCTCTACATCCTCCCCCTCGTCTTCGCCTTCTCGGGCTTCGCCTTCCCCCTCGGCGTGATGTTCTACTGGCTGACCTCGAACATCTGGACGATGATCCAGCAGTTCATCGTCATCCGGAACATGCCGACGCCGGGCAGCGAGGCCGCCAAGGCCCGCGAGGAGCGCCTGCGCCGCAAGGGCAAGCTGGTCGAGGAGACCACGGCCGCCGGCGACGTCACCCTCGTCGAGAAGAAGGCCGTGCAGCGCACGCAGCCCGTGAGCAAGAACCGCTCCAAGAAGCAAGCCGGAAAGAAGTAGAGCCGCCATGACCGATCCGATGCAGACCATCACCGACGACGCGTCCGCACCCGCGGACGTGGACGCGTCCGCCGTCGACGAGGCGCCCGAGTCCACGCTCTCGCAGCTCGAGGACGAGGGCGACGTCGCCGCCGACTACATCGAGGAGTTCCTCGACATCTGCGACCTCGACGGCGACATCGACATCGAGGTCCGCAACGGCCGCGCCTACCTCTCGGTCACCGCCTCCGGCGACACGAACCTCCGGGTGCTCTCCCGCCCCGACGCCGTCCAGGCACTGCAGGAGCTGACGCGCCTGGCGGTCCAGACGAAGACCGGAGCGTTCTCCCGCCTCATCCTCGACATCGGCGGCTCCCGCGACGCCCGCGAGGCTGAGCTCGCCCAGCTGGTCGACCGCGCGATCGAGCGGATCGAGGACGGCGCCACGTCGGCCTCGCTCCCGCCCATGTCGTCGTACGAGCGCAAGCTGGTCCACGACATGGTGGGCGAGCGCGGCTTCGTGTCGGAGTCGCGCGGCGAGGCGCGCGAGCGCCACACCGTCATCACCCGCGGCTGAACGGCGTGGAGTCGACCCTCGAGGCCGAGCCCGCAGCCGCTGCGGCGATCGCCGGCGACCGCCTGCCCCTCCTGCGGCGGTTCACGGAGGCTCTCGCCGACCAGGGTGAGGAGCGCGGCCTGATCGGGCCCTTGGAGCTCCCCCGTCTCTGGACGCGGCACGTGCTCAACAGCGCCCTGGTGGCCCCTCTCCTGCGTCCGGGACTGGTGGGTGATGTCGGCAGTGGCGCGGGCCTTCCCGGGCTCGTCCTGGCCATCGTGCGGCCCGACGTCCGCTTCGTGCTCATCGAGCCGATGGAGCGTCGCGTCGTCTGGCTTCAGGAGCAGGTGGACGGACTCGGAATCGAGAATGTCTCAGTTCTTCGAGCCCGTGCTGAAGAGGCGGAGCTCGCGGAGCCTCTCGACCAGGTGACCGCTCGGGCGGTCAGCGCCCTCTCGAAGCTGATCCCGCTGACCGCGCCGCTGCTGCGGCCCGGAGGCGAGCTGGTCCTGCTGAAGGGCATCAACGCCGAGAAGGAGATCGAGGCGGCGGCCAAGCAGATCCGTCGTTTCCGGCTCTCCCCGCCCGAGGTCGTCGTGCTCGGCGGCGGCGTGCTCTCCGAGGTGACGAGGGTCGTCCGGGCTACAGTGGGTTGATCGCCACGACGCCGCAGTGAGCCCCCGACTCCTCGTCCGTCGACTCCTCGGTGCTGATGTCCGTCCCACTCGCTGAGCGAAGGTTTCACGTGAAACAAACCGATTCCGCCGGTCTGACCGGAGGCTTCGATTCCTCGACTCCCCTGGCCCGGGAGATCGCGGACATGACCCGCCGGCGCGCACTGCTGAACGCCCAGCCGCTGCCCAAGCCCGAGTCGACGCGCGTCATCACGATCTCGAACCAGAAGGGCGGCGTCGGCAAGACGACGACGACCGTCAACCTCGCCGCCGGGCTCGCCCGCGGTGAGGCGAAGGTGCTCGTCATCGACCTCGATCCGCAGGGCAACGCGTCGACGGCCCTGGGCATCGAGCACCGCGCCGAGACGGCCAGCGTGTACGACGTGATCGTCAACGACACTCCCCTCGCGGACGTCGTGCAGAAGAGCCCGGAGTTCGCCTCGCTCTACGGTGTGCCGGCGACCATCCACCTGGCCGGCGCCGAGATCGAGCTGGTCTCGCTCGTCGCACGCGAGCAGCGTCTCCGTCGTGCGCTCGACCGCATGCTCGACACCATGGACGAGCCGTTCGACTACGTCTTCATCGACTGCCCGCCGTCGCTCGGTCTGCTGACCATCAACGCGTTCGTCGCCGCTCGCGAGGTGCTCATCCCGATCCAGTGCGAGTACTACGCGCTCGAGGGGCTCAGTCAGCTGCTCAAGAACATCGACCTGATCGAGCGGCACCTCAACCCGAACCTCGGTGTCTCGACGATCCTCCTGACCATGTACGACGGCCGCACCAACCTCTCCCAGCAGGTGGCAGCGGATGTCCGAGAGCACTTCCCGAAGGAGGTGCTGCGTGCGGTGATCCCGCGCAACGTGAGGATCTCGGAGGCGCCGAGCTACGGACAGAGCGTGATCAGCTACGACCCGCAGTCGTCCGGCTCGCTGGCGTACCTGGAGGCGGCCGCCGAGATCGCACGACGCGGAGCCCGGAAGACACCCGAGACGGCACACGAAGGAGAGGCACGCTGATGGCGACCAAGCGCACGGGACTCGGCCGGGGGATCGGCTCGCTCATCCCGACCAGCGACGAGTCGCGCTCCCGGCCCGTCGACGTCTTCTTCCCTGATCAGGTCGGCGATTCGGCCCGTGCCGAGGAGCTCCTCGAGGTCCCCGGAGCGCGCTTGGCGCGAATCCCCCTCGCCGACATCACCCCGAATACGGCGCAGCCGCGGTCGGTGTTCGACGAGGACGACCTCGCGGAACTCGTTCACAGCATCCGCGAGTTCGGAGTGCTGCAGCCGATCGTCGTTCGGCCCGTGACGGCTCGCGGCGGAGCGAAGTACGAGCTCGTCATGGGTGAGCGCCGGTTCCGCGCCTCGAAGGCCGCTGGACTGACCACCATCCCCGCGGTCGTCAAGGACACGGCCGACGAGAACATGCTCCGCGACGCGCTGCTGGAGAACCTGCACCGCGCCGACCTCAACCCGCTCGAGGAGGCGTCCGCCTACCAGCAGCTCCTCAGCGACTTCGGGATCACCCAGGAGGCCCTGGCGACGCGGCTCGGACGTTCGCGGCCGCAGATCTCGAACACGCTCCGTCTCCTGCGGCTCCCGGCCGATGTGCAGGCCCGCGTCGCTGCCGGCGTCCTGACCGCAGGACACGCGCGTGCGGTTCTGTCCCTCGACGACGTCGAGATGATGCGCCGCCTGGCCGACAAGATCGTCAACGAGGACCTGTCCGTCCGCGCCGCCGAGGCCGCCGCGGCGCAGATGAAGGCGCCGCGGACGACCACGCGTCCCGTGGTGGAGGAGCAGGGCGGGCACTCCGGACACCTCTCGTCGATCGCGGATCACCTCGGCGACCGGTTGAATACGCGCGTCAAGGTCACCCTGGGCGCACGTAAGGGCCAGATGGTCATCGACTTCGCCACCATCCAGGACTTGAACCGCATCCTCGCCGAGATCGGGGAGCCGACCGAGGTGTCGCTCGCTCCGTAGAGGGCCGGCCTAGCGGCGGCCACTGATTCGCCGTGCGGCTGGCGTGCGCGTGCTCGCGCTGTGTTCTTGGCCGCAATCGCCGATGTGGCGGTATCCGCTCCCCTCGTCGGCACCGCGATCGCAGATCAGCACGCTTGGGGCGATCTTCGAGATGCTTTGTGAGCTGAGGATTCTCGGTTGTCGTCCTCTCTCTGATTGATAGGCCCTTCTGACTGGTACAGTCCGATGAAGTGGTTCCAGGTTCTGCGGGGCCCTGCTTACTCCGGTCCTGGTCGAGAATACGGCTGGTATTGCCGAACGGTGACGATCGCCGGGTATCTGGGGCATTGATCTCTGGATAGAGCAGCGCACGATGCGCCTACATGGCGGTTGAGTAGGCGTGGAGCGCCGGATCTAGGGTTGGCTGAGTTCAGAGATCGTCGGTCTCCGTAGTTCTTGTCGCGTTCAGTGGCTCGCTGGCGGCGCTGGACTGGCACTTGGACTGGTCGCACTCGGTGCGGCTCTCCTCTGCCAGGGGCGACGCCCTCATCGCCGATAGTTGGCGGGAGCAATGTTTCACGTGAAACAGCCGTCCATCCGCCGCTGAGATGAGGACTCCCTTGGCCGACCGTGCATCCCATGTCCCTCGGGAGGAGCGCCTCCTGGGCCTCCAGGCATTGGCTGGCGGGCGGGCAAGTAAGACGAAATACAGTACCCTCCATTTTCGCGGATCGACGCCGATGTGATGAGTGGGTTCGCCGATGTCTTACGGAGGACCCAGTCGGTGGTCGCCCCCAGAGGCACTGAAAGACTCAATGGAAGGGCCGTTTCACGTGAAACGGTGCGCTCTAGGGCGGCCTGGCCATTGAAGAGCTACGATCTCGTCGGGTCAATCAGGAGGCCCTCGTCGGCTGGACTCCCTCCACAGGGCGCAACTTTTCCGATTGAAGTTGCTCAACGGCCGCGGAAGCGTTTCACGTGAAACGCCCCTGCCGAGAACCCTGGACGCACGTGCAGATCATCGTGGGACGGACTTCGACCGCAGTGTTCGAAAGAGATCGCTCGCCTGACTAACGAGATTCAGGCACCACCCCCCGAGGCGGAGTTGAGGTCGGAGAACCAAGCGAGAGGGATCCCTTCCGGCCGTGGGTCTCGATACGTCGCGGTGTGGCTACTCGACGAGCATGGCGACGGGTGCTGGCGTCGATCAGCGTCGATAGAACGAGTTGTTTCCCAGAGATAGCGCGGGTGGCGATTGTGGTGAGCCTCGATTCGACGCACTACTGCTCTTCGCCGGTATGTCTGCTCATATGAGGAAGCGATTGGCGTGGATATCTTGCCCCAGGCAATGCCTCACCTGGTACCCACCGAGGGTGTCCGGGTCTTGATACTCAGCAATGCGCTTCCTCGACCAGCATGACGACGAGGACCAGGTGCCGATGGAAGCCATGGGCCAGGTCGATTCCTGGTGGGTTCAGCGCGACGAGGGGGTCTGACCACGCGGATCTACGGATACTCGACCGGCGCGGCGATGGATGTCTGGCGTTGTGGGAGTCGAGGCGCGGCCTCGGGTTCTTCTCTCGAGTCGGCACTACTGGTCTGCTGACGAAGACCAAGACACGTTGTTGGGCGGCTACTCGACCCATGTCTTAGGAGAAGGGGGCGATCGCAGGTCTCGATATGCCGCGATCCGGCTACTCGTCTGGCATGGTTTCGCGCACTTGTTCACAGCGCTGCAGCCTCGCGACCAGGAGCGGACGCGCAGCGGACCGTTTCACGTGAAACGGCATGGAGTCAGGAGGCGGCGAGCTTCGCGAGGGTGGAGTAGACGTCGCCGAGGTAGCGGCCGGATGCCTCAATGGCCTGGGGAACGAGTGAGGTCTCGGTCATTCCGGGAAGGACGTTCGCGTCGAAGAACCAGGGGAGTCCGGCGTCGTCGATGATGAAGTCGAGCCGCGACAGGTGGCGGAGTCCCAGCAGTTCGTGGATCGCAACGGCCACGCGGGACACCTCCTCCGTGATCTCCGGCGAGATCCGTGCCGGCGTGTAGAAGTGCGTCTCCCCCGCGTTGTAGCGCGCCTCGAATGTGTACTGGCCCGCGACGGGTGCGATTTCGACAGGCGGCAGGGCGAAAGGACCGTCACCGAGGTCGAGAACACCGACGGAGACCTCGGTCCCCTGGATCTGCTGTTCGATGAGCACGACGTCGCCATAGGTGTACGCCTCGACCATCGCTCGCGGGAGCTGCGACGACTCCGTCACGATGCTGACGCCCTGGGCCGAACCGCCCTGAGCGGGCTTCACCACGAGGGAGCCCGGCAGGTGCGCCTCGACCTGCTCCAGAATCCCGGCGGCTCCGAGCTCGCGGAAGGTCTCGCGGGGGAGGGTGACGGAGCGCGGGGTCGAGAAGCCCGCGCGAGCGACGAGCGTCTTCGCGGTCGGCTTGAACCAGGCCAGGCGCGCCGCGTCCGTCTGCGAGCCGACGTAGGCGAAGCCAGCCGCCTCGAGGAGCCCGAGGAGCGCACCGTCCTCACCGCTCGCCCCGTGCACCGCGGGCCAGACGACGTCCGGACGCTTCTGCAGGAGCGTCGAGAGGAGGCCGGCGTCCGGTTCGTGCAGGGAGACGCGGTGGCCCATCGCGGAGAGACGATCCGCCACGCGACGGCCCGACCGCAGGGAGACGTCGCGCTCGTGGCTGATGCCACCGCTGATGACGACGATGTCGAGTGTACGGTCGAGCACAGAGAAATCGGTCATGACCAGGGCTTTCTTATCGAAGGAGCGGTGTCAGGAGACGTTCGGCGGCAGGACGGCGTCACGCTTGCTCGCGTCGGCGTTGCTCAGCCGGCCCGTGCCCGCGAAGGTCGACAGCAGATCGAGCTCTCCGTTGATGACCGTGGCGAGGCGGCGGATGCCGTCACCGATGCGCTCCGGCGTCGGGTAGCAGAACGAGAGGCGGATGTTCTGACGTCCGTCTCCGTTACCGTAGAACGCAGTGCCCGGCGTGTACGCGACGAGCTCCTTCACTGCGCGCGGCAGCATCGCCTTGGAGTCGAGCTCCTCGGGCAGCGTGACCCAGACGTAGAAGCCGCCGTTCGGGTTCGTCCAGCTGAGGCCGGGCAGATGGGTCTGCAGGCCCTTCAGCATCGCTTCCTTCCGCTCGCGGTAGACGCCGCGGAAGGTGTCGATCTGTCCGCGCCAGTCGGCCGTCTCGAGGTACTTCGAGATGACCAGCTGGCTGAAGGACGACGGACTGAGGACGGCCGCCTCGTTGGCGAGGATCAGCCGCTCGCGGATCGCGTGCGGAGCGAGAGCCCAGCCCACCCGGAAGCCGGGAGCGAGCGTCTTCGAGAACGTGCCGAGGTAGATCACTCCGTCCTCCTCCAGCGAGCGCATCGCCTTCGGCGGGACGTCCTCGAAGTAGAGGAGGCCGTACGGGTTGTCCTCGAGCACGAGGATTCCCTCGGACTTGCAGATCTCGAGGATCTCGACGCGGCGCTCCCAGCTGAGGGTCACGCCCGCGGGGTTGTGGAAGGTGGGGATCGTGTACAGGAACTTGATCGTCTTCCCGGCGGCGCGCACGCGGGCGATGTGCTCGCGGAGGGCCGCGGGGATGAGCCCGTGCTCGTCCATGGGGACGTGCTCGACTTCGGCCTGGTACGACCGGAAGATGACCATCGCCGTGACGTAGCTGGGGCCCTCGGAGAGGACGACGTCCCCCGGGTCCAGGAACAGCTTCGAAACGAGCTCCAGGGCGTGCTGAGAGCCCGTGGTGACCACGATGTCGTCCGCGCTGGCGGAGATGCCCTCGAGGGCCATGACGTCGAGGATCTGCTCGCGCAGGACGGGGACGCCCTGGCCCGACCCGTACTGCAGCGCGACGGGCCCCTGCTCCCGCATCACGGTGTCGATGGCGCCGGTCACCAGGTCCTGGGGGAGCGCGGACACGAACGGCATGCCGCCGGCGAGCGAGACCACTTCGGGGCGTGACGCGACGGCGAACAGGGCTCGAACCTCGCTGGCGGCCAGACCGGCCGTGCGCTCCGCATAGGAGTTGTACCAGGGGTCGAGGTTGGTGCCGCGGTTGGTCACGATGGTTCCGCTTCGCTCGGTGGACAGTGTTTCTCCGGCCGGAGCCGGGTGGATCCACAGTACCGGCCGGTCCTGTGCTGCGGCGGGGCGGTCGGGCGCCACCGCAGGGATCGTGGCCTGCGCCCCAGCGGGTCTGTTTCACGTGAAACAGCCCCGGGAACGAGGAGAGCCCCCGTCACGACGTGACAGGGGCTCTCGGAGACCGCAGAGGGCGGTCAGGGGTGCGAACTCAGAGGAACGCGGCCAGGTCGGCCTCGAGGGCCGGCTTCGGCTTGGCGCCGATGACAGTCTTCACGACCTCGCCGTTCTGGTAGACCTTCATCGCCGGGATCGACGTGATCTGGTACTTCGCAGCGGTCTGCGGGTTCTCGTCGACGTTCAGCTTGACGATCTCGATCTTGTCGCCGTGCTCGGCCGAGATCTGGTCGAGGATCGGCGCGACCATGCGGCAGGGGCCGCACCACTCGGCCCAGAAGTCGACCAGGACGGTCTTCTCGGAGTCGAGGACGTCGGACTGGAACGATGCGTCGGTGACGCTCTTCGCGGTGGACATGGTGTTCTCTCCTTCACGAGTCGGCGGGCTGCCGGCTCCGATGTGCGATGACCGGACGGTCAGCGGGTGATGAGCTCGGCCCGGGGTGAGCCTTCGGTGTGGGCGGTGCCATCGGCGAGCGAAGCGAGGTAGTGCTCCGCGTCGAGGGCGGCGACCGTTCCGGATGCCGCGGCGGTGACGGCCTGACGGTAGGTCGGGTCGATCACGTCGCCGGCGGCGAAGACGCCGGGAACGGAGGTCTGGGAGGAGCGGCCGACCACCGAGATGGTGCCCTCGGTGGTGAGGTCGAGCTTGCCGTGCACGACGTGCGTGCGCGGGTCGTTGCCGATCGCGATGAACAGGCCGTCGAGGTCGAGGTGGGACTCGGTGCCGTCGACCGTGTCGCGCAGCTTCACGCCGTCGACGTGGTTCTCGCCGGTGATGCCGGTGACCTCGGCGTTCCAGATGAACTCGATCCTCTCGTTGTCGAAGGCGCGCTTCTGCATGACCTTCGAGGCGCGGAGCGAGTCCTTGCGGTGGATCACGTAGACCTTCGCGGCGTGCTTGGTGAGGAAGGTCGCCTCCTCCATGGCGGAGTCGCCCCCGCCGACGACGGCGATGGTCTTCCCCTTGAAGAAGAAGCCGTCGCAGGTGGCGCACCACGAGACACCGTGTCCCGATAGGCGGTCCTCGTCGTGGAGGCCCAGCTTGCGGTACGCGGATCCGGTCGCGACGACGACGGTCTTCGCCTCGATGCTCTCGCCGGAGCCGAGATGGACGGTCTTGACCTCGCCCTCGAGATCGAGGGAGGTGACGTCGTCGTAGAAGGTCTCGGCGCCGAACTTCTCGGCCTGCGCCTGCATCGAGGTCATCAGCTCGGGGCCGAGGACGCCGTCGGGGAAGCCGGGGAAGTTCTCGACGTCCGTCGTGTTCATCAGGTCGCCGCCGATCTCGACCGACGAGGCCACGACCACCGGGTGCAGCTCGGCGCGCGCCGCGTAGATGGCGGCGGTCCAGCCGGCGGGGCCGGATCCGATGATGACGATGTCGCGCACGGCAACTCCTCGGGGTCTGTACGAGCGGTGACGGGTGGGGCGGGAGCCGAGCACCCGGAGCCGGTCGCTCGAATCGTTCCGCGGCTCCGTGGGCTACAACACATCCTAGGCGGGCACTATTCCGCGGGCCCGGGAGTGCCGGTCGTGCCACGCGCCGCTCGATGCAGCAGCCCAGGAAATGCGATCTGACCAGGCTTTTACCGGAGCAGCATCAGCGGCCGGGTCGGCGGAGCACCGGAGCCAGGACGGCGCGCAGCTCCGGCACCCGGAGGAACCAGAGGACCGCGAAGTAGACGAGCGCCATCACGGTGCCGATCGCGGCCATCGAGAGCAGCGGCTCCACGTAGTTCGAGACGGCGAAACCGCCCGCGCGCGTGCCGCCGAGGGCGACCAGGACGCCGTAGCCGGCGGCGGCCGAGGGCACCGCGGCGAGGACGTACTGCGCGAGCCTCACGAGGATCCGCCTGCCTCCGCGGCCGCCGAGCCGGCGGCGCAGGAGGAGGGCCGCCACGAGGGCCTGCACGCAGATGCCGAGCGAGGTCGCAGCGGCGATGCCGACAGCGGTGCGGTCGGCGGGGAGCCGGAGCACGATCAGGTACCCGGCGACCGCCACGACGACCTGCACCAGGGTGAACAGGAACGGCCGCGCTCCGTCGCTCAGGGCGTAGAACGCGCGCTGCATGATGGCGATCGAGGAGAACAGCGGCAGGGCGATCACGTAGGCCACGGCGATCGCTCCGATGGCCTGCGCGTCCGCGAACGAGTCGGTGAAGACGGAGCCGAACGGCACTGCGACCACGACGATCGCGGCGGCGGCGAAGACGAGCATCATCAGCACCAGGCGGAGCGAGGTGGAGACGTCCGAGCGGAACTCCTTCATCTCCCCCCGTGCGGTGTGGCCGCTCATCTTGGTGAAGTAGGCCATGGCGATCGAGATCGCGATGACCGAGTGGGGCAGCATGAAGATCAGCCACGCCTTCTGCAGCGCCGCGGCCGAGGGCCCCTCGCCGGACGCGGTGGAGGAGACCTGGCTCTCGACGATGCCGGCGACGATGGTCAGCAGCACCGTGGCGAACGACCACAGCGACATCCGCCCGGCCGTGCCGAGGCCGACGCCCCGGAAGCGGAAGTCGGGGCGGTAGCTGAGGCCGACCCTCCGCCAGAAGAGCATCAGGAACAGCGACTGGACGACGATGCCCAGCGTCGCGCTCCCGCCGAGGAGGGTGACCATCGCCGGGGACCACGAGTCGACCGGACGGTTCCCCTCCGGATCGGCGCCGAACAGCACCATGAAGGCGACGAGCCCGGCGATCACCACGACGTTGTTCAGCACGGGCGCCCAGGTGAAGGGGCCGAACGAGCCGCGGGCGTTGAGCACCTCGCCGAGGATCGTGAAGAGGCCGTAGAAGAAGACCTGCGGCAGGCACCAGAACGCGAAGGCGACGGCCAGCTGGTACTGCTCCGGTCCGTAGCCGGGCGCGTAGAGGCGCACGAGCAGGGGAGCGACGACCGTGGCGGCGATCGTGGTCACCAGGAGCAGGCCGAGCGCCAGGGTCAGCAGGCGGTTGATGTAGCCGCGGCCGCCGTCGGCGTCGAGGCCCGCCCGCACGATCTGCGGGACGAGGACGGCGTTCAGAGCGCCGCCCGCGATGATCGAGTAGATCGTGTTGGGCAGCAGGTTCGCCGTCGTGAAGGCGTCCGCGCCCGGCGCGACCGCGGCTCCGATCGTGTTCGCCATGACGATCGACATGATGAAGCCGAGGATCCGCGAGACCATCGTGCCGGAGGCGAGGACGGCGCTCGCGCGTCCGAGGGAGAAGCTAGCCACGCGGGTCCGATCGCTGGTCGTCGAGATCGGGCTGGACCTCGAGCACGGCGTTCGGGTCCTCCTCGTCCTCAGGGGTGTCGCCTCGACGGCGACGGCGGATGTTGCGGAGGATGCCGGCTCCGAAGACGACGACGAGCGCGATCCCGATGACCAGGGTGCCGACGGTCTCCCAGTCGGCGCGGACGCTGGTCGTCATGCCCGTGGGGGTGCCGATGGGGACGCCCTGCGCCGAGGTCAGCTGCAGGCCGAGGCTCGTCTCGCCGTTGCCGACCCGGGCCTTCACGGGGATGAGGACGCGGCCCTGCGAGCGGGCGTCGATCTCGGTGGTCTCGATCGCCTCCTCGTCGATGTCGAGGACGGCGTTCGAGGTCGAGGCCTGGATGCGGACGGCGATCGGCCAGGGGAGCTCGTTGCGGACGTACACGGGGATGCTCGAGTCGCGGGAGACCTGCAGGATGCTGCCGGTCGCGTCGATCGACACCAGCGAGAGCGTCCGGTCGGCCTCGGTCATGGCCACGCCGACGGCGTCGCCCCAGCCGCTGCCGTCTCCGCGCCAGGTCACCGAGAGCAGCGCCAGCACGTCGTTGCGGCTCTTGCCCGACAGCAGCTCCGGCTCCTGCAGCACGGAGGAGAACGCCTCGACCTCGGAGCCGGCGTCGAGCAGGTCGCGCACCCGGTCGAGCCGCGACTCCGACTCCGGCGAGTCGACGACGCTCGCGCCCTCGGTCGCGGGGACGGCGAGGGCGGTGGAGAGGGCGACTCCGCGGGCCCAGGGCAGCGACTCGATCGCGTCGAGGGTCTCGGAGAGGCGCGCGGCGCCGATCGCCGAGCCGCGACCGAGGGTGAGCACGACGTCCGGCGCGGTCCCCTCCTCCTGCACCTCGGCGAGATCGGTGGCGATCTCGGACATGCGGGCGCGCCACTCGGTGTCGTCGGTGGCAGTCGCGGCCGCGTCGAACGCCTCGGTGAGGCGCGAGTCGGCCACGACCAGGTCCGAGTCGCCGACGGTGGCGCGCGAGGTCGTGGTCACCTCCTCCGGCAGCAGGAGACCGGATGAGGGGACGACCGTGCGGTTCATGCCGCTGGCCGCGTAGACGTCGAGGTCCGACCCCCGGAGAGTGCCCTCGTCGGGCCAGGCGACGCTGCCGAGGGAGGTGCTCCAGTCGGAGGCGAGCAGCGACTCGGTGCTCGGACGCGCCGGCAGGTCCTCGGCCGGCTGGTCGGAGTCGACGGCGACCGTGGGCGCCGGGCTGGCGGTGCCGGGGACCGCGGCGAAGCGGGTGTCGTCGATCGCGTACTCGAAGGAGGTGGGAGAGAGGAGGACGGAGAGCCCGGCCTGCGCCTGGGCCGAGACGTCGGCGTCGGCGTACGGCAGGGCGAAGCGCTCGTTCGGCACGGACTGCAGCCGGTCGAGCCAGTCGAGGGCCGACTCCGGAGCGGCGCTGCCGAGGATCCGGATCGAAGCGAGGATGCGCGGGTCGACCCCGATCGTGACGCCCTTCCCCGCGACCGCGTCGAGCTGCCGGGTGAGGGTCCCCGTGCCGTCGGTGTAGTCGGCGAGGGCCTCGGCCGAGAGCAGGCCGTCGGCCGTGTCCGGGACGGTGAGCGGGACGAGGACGCTGACGCCGGTCTCGCGCTCCGGGGCCACCGCGTCGTCGGTCAGCTCGACGGCGGTGCGAGCGGTCGAGACGACACCACCCGGACCGGTGACCGTGACGAGGACGGCGTGGGTGCCGAGCGCGGTCCGGTCGTTGGAGAAGGGGATCTGGTCGACCGGCACGGTGAGGCCGGCCTCGGCGGTGCTGGAGGGCAGCAGGCGCAGCTGGGCGGTCGCACGGACCGGGTCGGTGTCGTTGTCGGCCTCGGCGTCGAGCCAGTCGTGCAGCTCCGCGCGGGTGTCGAGGGTGGCGTAGGAGAGGGCGACCGTCACGTCGGCGCTGTCGATCGCCTCGGTGGTGCCGTTGCGCACGGCGATCGAGAGCTCGAGGTCCTGGCCGGGCCGCAGGACGCCGTCACTGCCGGCCCCGGCGGTCGTGGTGACGGTGCCGGGAGCGGGCGTCGAGGTCGCCGTCGCGGCGGCGACCGGGGCCGCGAGGGCGGGGGAGGCCACGCCGGTCAGGCCGAGCGCGAGAGCGGCGGCACCTGCCGAGCGGAGCAGGAGGAGGGCCGCCCGCGAGCGGCGGGAGCGGAGGGAGGGGTCGCGCCGATGCATCGGACTCACTCGGCCTCCATGCGGGTGATTCTACGGGCAGCCCTCCTCGGGGCAGGCGGTGCGTCCGCTGTGCAGGCGGTTCCCCCCCCGTAACCCCCTGGCACGGTCACCCGCTGCCGGGACACCCCCCGCCACTAGGATCGTGCGAATGCACAGCGTCCAGACCGCTCTCGAGACCCTCCGCGCGCTCGCGGGGACGCCCACGGTGACGCGGCTGGCGGAGGCGTTCGCAGCCCAGGGCCACGAGCTCGCGCTGGTCGGCGGCCCGGTCCGCGACGCCTTCCTCGGCCACGGCGTGCACGACCTCGACTTCACCACCTCCGCACGCCCCGACGACATCGTGCGGATCGTCGCTCCGATCGCCGAGGCGCACTGGGACATCGGCCGGGCCTTCGGCACGATCGGCGCTCGCGTGGCCGGCGAGACGGTCGAGATCACGACCTACCGCAGCGACAGCTACGACGGGGTGAGCCGCAAGCCCGAGGTCGAGTTCGGCGACTCGCTCGAGGGCGACCTGGTGCGGCGCGACTTCACGGTCAACGCGATGGCGCTGCGGCTTCCGGAGGTCGTCCTCGTCGATCCCTCGGGAGGAGTGGAGGACCTGCTCGCCGGCCGGCTGCGCACCCCCTCCCCCGCCGACCTCTCCTTCGGCGACGATCCGCTCCGGATGCTCCGCGGCGCGCGCTTCACCTCGCAGCTCGGCTTCCGCACCACCGACGAGGTCGAGTGGGCGATGGCCGAGCTCGCCGGACGGATCGACGACGTCTCGGCGGAGCGCGTGCAGGAGGAGCTGCGGAAGCTCCTCGCGACCGCCACGCCCCGTGCCGGCCTGGAGCTGCTCGTCGACACCGGTCTGGCCGGTCGCTTCCTCCCGGAGCTGCCCGCGCTGCGCCTGGAGCAGGACGAGCACCACCACCACAAGGACGTCTACACCCACAGCCTCACCGTGCTGGAGCAGGCGATCGCGCTGGAGGAGTCGCGGCACCCCGGAGCCGCGCCCGACGTCGTGCTGCGGCTCGCCGCCCTCCTGCACGACATCGGGAAGCCGGCCACGCGGCGGCTCGAGCCGGGCGGAGCGGTGAGCTTCCACCACCACGACCTGGTCGGCTCCAAGCTCGCGATCAAGCGGATGCGCGCACTGAAGTTCGACAACCAGACGACGAAGGACGTGGCCCGCCTCATCGAGCTGCACCTGCGCTTCTTCGGGTACACGGACGGCGCGTGGACCGACTCCGCGGTGCGCCGCTACGTGACCGACGCCGGGCACCTGCTCGAGCGGCTGCACATCCTCACCCGCGCCGACGTGACCACGCGCAACCGCCGCAAGGCCGACCGGCTCGCGCACGCCTACGACGACCTCGAGGCGCGCATCGCGGAGCTCGCCGAGAAGGAGGAGCTCGCCTCCAAGCGCCCCGACCTCGACGGCACGCGGATCATGGAGATCCTCGGCCTCGCCCCGGGCCCCGAGGTCGGGCAGGCGTACCGGTTCCTGTTGGAGCTGCGGCTCGAGGAGGGTCCGCTCGGCGAGGAGGTCGCGACGCAGCGGCTCCGCGAGTGGTGGGCGTCGCGCTGAGGCGCTGAGCCGGGCCCCGTGCTCGCCTCGCCCTGCGCCCGGGATGGTGCGCCTCGAGCGGATCCGTCCGGCGCGTCGCGGCGGTCCTGTTGTAGTCTGTACAGGTTGTCCACGACCAGACGCACTCGCGTCCGCGGGAGTGGGCAGATGCTACATACCCTCCTGTCACGGAAATACCGTGGCCGTTCAGTCCGAAGGAGGTGGGTTAGTGACGCATCAGTACGAGATCATGGTCATCCTGGACCCCGAGATCGATGAGCGCACCGTCGCTCCGAGTCTCGACAAGTTCCTCAACGTCATCCGCACCGATGGTGGATCCATCGACAAGGTCGACGTCTGGGGCCGCCGTCGTCTGGCGTACGAGATCAACAAGAAGTCCGAGGGCATCTACGCCGTCGTCGACTTCACGTCGACCTCCGCCGCAGCGAACGAGCTCGACCGTCAGCTGAAGCTGTCCGAGGCCGTCATGCGCACCAAGGTGCTGCGGGCCGAAGAGGGCATCGCCCAGGTCGCGGCCGCCGCGAAGCTCGCCGACGAGAAGGCCGCCCGCAAGGCCGCCAAGGCCTCGGCCGCTCCCAAGGCGTAGCGCTCATGGCCGGCGAGACGATCATCACCGTGGTGGGGAACCTCACCGCCGACCCCGAGCTGCGCTACACGCAGGGCGGGCTCGCGGTCGCGAACTTCACCATCGCCTCCACGCCGCGCACCTTCGACCGTCAGGCGAACGACTGGAAGGACGGCGAAGCGCTGTTCCTCCGCGCCTCCGTCTGGCGCGAGTTCGCCGAGAACGTCGCAGGAACGCTGACCAAGGGCAGCCGCGTCATCGCGACCGGCCGCCTGAAGCAGCGCTCCTACGAGACGAAGGAAGGCGAGAAGCGCACCAGCATCGAGCTCGAGATCGACGAGATCGGGCCCTCGCTGCGCTACGCGACCGCGCAGGTCACGCGCGCCTCCGGTGGAGGCGGACGCGGCCAGGCCGGTGGCGGCCAGGGCAACGGCGGTCAGATCGGCGGCGGCCAGGGCGGCTTCGGCGGCGGCGGTCAGGGGGGCTCCGGCAACGCCGGCGGCAACCGTGGCGGTCAGGCCGAGGAGCCGTGGGCGCCGAGCGCTCCCGCCGGTGGCGACGTGTGGAGCACGCCGGGCAGCTACAACGACGAGACGCCGTTCTGAGCCTCGGCTCGGACGCTCTCCTCACCTGAATCACGCCTCCCCCGCACCGCGATCGCTCGCGGCGGGGCAGGGGCGAACCAGAATCTAAGGAAACCACTATGGCTGGAAAGAGCAGCGGCGACCGCCGCAAGCCGATCCGCGGCAAGGGCGCGAAGAACGCGGCCCCCGCGAAGTCGGTCCGCGTGGGTGTCATCGACTACAAGGACGTCGCGACCCTCCGCAAGTTCATCTCGGAGCGCGGGAAGATCCGCGCCCGTCGTATCACCGGCGTCTCCGTTCAGGAGCAGCGCCTCATCGCCCGTGCCGTCAAGAACGCCCGCGAGATGGCGCTCCTGCCCTACGCCGGCAGCGGAAGGTAGGTAACGGTATGTCCAAGGTCATCCTGACCCACGAGGTCGACGGACTCGGCTCGGCCGGCGACGTCGTCGACGTGAAGAACGGGTTCGCCCGCAACTACCTCATCCCGCAGGGCTTCGGCGTCGCGTGGACCCGCGGTGGCGAGAAGCAGGTCGAGCAGATCAAGTCGGCGCGAGCCGCTCGTGAGCACAAGACCATCGAAGAGGCCCAGCACACCAAGCAGGTCCTCGAGGCCAACCGCGTGAAGCTGACGGTCAAGGCCGGCAAGGACGGCCGCCTGTTCGGCTCGGTGAAGACCTCCGACATCGCGAACGCGGTGGCGGCGGCAGGATTCGGCGAGCTCGACAAGCGCAAGATCGTCATCTCGAACGCGATCAAGCACGTCGGCGAGCACGAGGCCGTGGTGCGTCTGCGCGACGACATCCAGGCCACTGTGAAGCTGCAGGTGGTCGCGGCCAAGTAAGGCCGCGAGAACGCCGCGGAGGGCGGTGCGACGGGACTTCCGAGTCCCCTCGCACCGCCCTTCGTCGTTCCCGTTCTCCACAGCTCCATCCACATACACCCTCCGGCGGGACCAACCTTCACTGTGGTCTTGAGACTCTTTTCCCCACACACCTGTGGAAAGCAGGAAATGCCTGGTCAAGAGCCGGAAAAAACTTGCTGAGGGCCGCTGATCCCACAGGGTTGTCCACACGTTGCCCACAGTGGGCCCGGCGTTTCCCCTCGGTTCTGCACAGCTCTCTCCACAGGGCGGTTTGCGTGCCGCGGGCGGCGGTCCGTAGGGTGGCGCAGCGCCCCGCGAGGGGTGCGGGCAGGCGCCCGCGCGCCGCTGTCGGAGGTCGCTGGTAGACCGGATCCCGGCACCGGCTCGACCGGACGCGCAGCACCCGACAGGAGGAGGCGAAGGCATGACGATCGCGCACCTGGCGGTACCCGGCTCGGACGGACGGGACGGTCGCGGTGACCGCGGCGAGTCGCGCGGGAACGAGCGGACCCCTCCGCACGACCTCCTCGCCGAGCAGTCGGCGCTGGGCGGCATGCTGCTCTCGAAGGACGCGGTCGCCGATGTCGTCGAGAGCGTCAAGGGCACCGACTTCTACATCCCCAAGCACGAGATCGTCTTCGACGCGATCCTCGCCCTCTACTCGCACGGCGAGCCGACCGACGTCATCGCGGTCACCGACGAGCTCACGAAGCAGGGCGAGCTGCAGCGGGCCGGCGGCGCCGACTACCTGCACACGCTCACCTCGATGGTCCCCACCGCGGCCAACGCCGGGTACTACGCCTCCATCGTCGCCGAGCGCGCTCTGCTGCGCCGCCTCGTCGAGGCGGGCACCCGCATCGCGCAGATGGGCTACCAGGGCGAGGGCGAGGTGCTCGACCTGGTCAACACGGCGCAGGCCGAGATCTACAACGTCACCGGCTCCGAGACGGCGGAGGACTACGTCCCGCTGACCGACGCGGTGACCGTCGCGATCGACGAGATCGAGGCGGCCGCTCACAAGGACGGCAGCTTCACCGGCGTCCCCACCGGCTTCGCCGACCTCGACGACCTGACCAACGGCTTCCACGCCGGGCAGATGATCATCGTCGCCGCGCGCCCCGCGCTCGGAAAGTCGACGCTGGCGCTCGACTTCGCCCGCGCCGCCGCGATCAAGCACAACATGGCCACGATCTTCTTCTCCCTCGAGATGGGGCGCAGCGAGATCGCGATGCGCCTCCTCTCGGCCGAGGCGTCCGTGCCGCTGCAGCACATGCGCAAGGGCACGGTCGACCAGCGCGACTGGACGACCATCGCCTCCACCCGCGGCCGGATCAACGACGCGCCGCTCTACATCGACGACTCGCCCAACATGACCCTCGTCGAGATCCGGGCGAAGTGCCGCCGGCTCAAGCAGCGGGTCGGGCTCAAGATGGTCGTCATCGACTACCTGCAGCTGATGACCTCCGGCAAGAAGGTCGAGAGCCGCCAGCAGGAGGTCTCGGAGTTCTCCCGTGCCCTCAAGCTCCTCGCGAAGGAGCTGCAGGTGCCGGTCATCGCGCTCTCGCAGCTGAACCGAGGCCCCGAGCAGCGCGCCGACAAGCTCCCCGCCATCTCGGACCTCCGCGAGTCCGGCTCGATCGAGCAGGACGCCGACATGGTGATCCTCCTGCATCGCGAGAGCGCCTACGAGAAGGACAACCCGCGCGCGGGCGAGGCCGACCTCATCGTCGCCAAGCACCGCAACGGCCCGACCCGCACGGTCACTGTGGGCTTCCACGGCCACTTCTCGCGCTTCGCCGACATCCCGGCGGTCTGACGTGACAGGCGCCGCTGCCGTTCCCGAGCCCGTCGACGTCCCGCTGGGCGGCGGGTCGATCCGCCTGGGCCAGTTCCTCAAGTTCGCGGGGATCCTCTCGGGCGGCGAGGCCAAGGAGGCGGTCGCCGAGGGGATGGTGACCGTCAACGGCGAGGTGGATCTGCGCCGCGGGCGCCAGCTCGCCGTCGGCGACGTCGTCGGGTTCGATCGGAACCGCTTCCGCGTCTGCGAGTGAGGGCGGCCGCCCCTCGGCGGTGCGATCGGCCGAGACGCCGCGGAACGGATGAGACGCCGCTCAGAGGCGGCCGCGTCGGCGTGTTGAGCGGTGGCTCGGCGCACACTGGCTCCTGGACATCCCGGGACGACAGGAGACGCGCGTGCAGCTCGGCATTCACTTCATGAACTTCACCCTTCCGGGCGGAAGCGCGGGGATCGCGCCGATCCTCGGAGCGACCGCGCGGACGGCCGAGGACGTCGGCTGCGCCTGGTTCACGCTGATGGACCACTACTTCCAGATGGAGCACTTCGCGACGAGCGAGGATCCGATGCTCGAGGGCTACACCTCGCTCGGCTTCGTCGCCGGCCGGACGGAGCGGATGCGGCTGGGGCTCCTCGTCACCGGCGTGACGTACCGCCATCCGGGACTGCTCGCGAAGATCGTCACCACCCTCGACGTGCTCTCCGGCGGGCGCGCGATGCTCGGCATCGGCGCCGCCTGGTACGAGCGCGAGCACCTCGGGCTCGGCGTGCCCTACCCGCCGCTGAAGGAGCGGTTCGAGCGGCTGGAGGAGACGCTGCGGATCTGCCGTCAGATGTGGAGCGATGACGACGGGCCGTTCGAGGGGACGCACTACCGGCTGGCCGAGACGCTGAACCACCCGGCGCCGATCCAGCAGCCCGGCCCGCCCATCCTCATCGGCGGCGGCGGAGAGAGGAAGACGCTGCGGCTGGTCGCGCAGTACGGCGACGCCTGCAACCTGTTCGGCACCGGCGCGGACGACGTGGCGCACAAGCTCGACGTGCTGAAGCGGCACTGCGACGACCTCGGGCGCGACTACGCGACGATCACGAAGACCATCACCGGGGGCGGCGATCCGATCGGCGACCCCGACGGCTTCGTCCGCGCGATGGAGGAGTACGCGGCTCTGGGGATCGACCACGTGCAGCTGGCGCCGGCCGGGCCGGATCCGGAGGGGTACGTCGCCCGGCTGGGCGAGGGCGTGATCGAGCGGGTGGCGGCTCTCGGCTGAGGGCTCCCGGGCCGCGCGGCACCCGGACCGGCGCCGGTGCCGCGGGCGTCACCGCTGATCCGCTCCGCCGGCCGGGTCCGCCGTCACCGGCGCGAGGACTCCAGTGGCGGCCATGTCCCGGGTCGGGGGACGCCGTCGGCGGATCCTGCCCCCCCGTCAGGGTCGCGGCGTAGACGCGGGCGAGGAGCGCGACCTACGGTTCGAGCCTCCCACCTCGGGTTGTTGAGCTCACGCTGACGTGGGCAGATCGCTGGCCTCATGCCGCACGTGTCCTCTCGCACCTCGCTCCGCCGTCATCGGCAGGACCGCAGAAGAGGGGCGATCGGGACGGGTGTCGTCCTCGCCGTCGTGGGCGCCGCGCTCTTCGCCGGCGTCTCGGCGCAGGCGGCCACTGCTCCCGACCTCGGCACGGCGGAGGACTACTCGGTCCTGGCCGCGTCGACCGTGACGAACACGGGGTCGAGCGTCCTGGACCAGAGCGTCGGGGTCAGCCCGCTGACCGCCGTCACCGGGTTCCCGCCCGGACGGACGGACGGAGTGATCCACCGCGGAGACGCGGAGGCGGCTCAGGCCCAGGCCGACGTGGGCACCGCCTACGGACAGCTCGCCTCGCAGGCGACGACCGCGCAGATCGGCGCCGAGATCGGCGGCAGCACGCTGAAGCCCGGGGTCTACACCGCGGCCGGACCGGTCGGAGTGACGGGGACGCTCACGCTCGACGCCGAGGGCGTCAACGAGGCGGTCTTCGTGATCCGCGCCGCGTCGACGCTGACGACGGCCTCGTCGAGCACGGTGGCCCTGATCAACGGAGCGCAGGCCTGCAACGTCTACTGGCAGATCGGCAGCTCCGCGACGCTCGGCACCGACTCGGACTTCGTGGGCTCCGTGCTCGCCTCGGCCTCGATCACGGTGACGACGGGCGTCTCCGTCGAGGGCCGCGCACTGGCCCGCACGGGAGCGGTCACGCTCGACTCCAACGACTTCACCGAGCCGGGCTGCGAGCCCTCCGACGGCGGACCGTCGCCGACGGCTACGCCGACCGTGACGCCGACGGTCACGCCGACCGTGACGCCGACCGTGACGCCGACGGTCACGCCGACCGTGACCCCGACGGTCACGCCGACCGTGACGCCGACCGTGACCCCGACGGCACGCCGACCGTGACGCCGACCGTGACCCCGACGGTCACGCCCACCGTGACGCCGACGGTCACGCCCACCGTGACGCCGACGGTCACGCCGACAGTCACACCGACCGTGACGCCCACGGTCACGCCGACGGTGACCCCGACCATCACGCCGACCGTGACCCCGACGGTGACCCCCACCGTCACGCCGACCGTGACGCCGACGGTCACACCCACTGTCACGCCGACCGTGACTCCCACCGTCACCCCGACGGTGACTCCCACCGTCGTGCCGACGGTGACTCCGACGGTGACTCCCACCGTCGTGCCGACGGTGACTCCGACGGTGACTCCGACGGTGACTCCGACGATCGCGCCCACCGTGGCTCCGACGGTGACTCCGACGATCGCGCCCACCGTGGCTCCGACGGTGACTCCGACGATCGCGCCCACCGTGGCTCCGACGGTCACGCCGACGACCACGCCGACGGTGACCCCGACCGTGGCTCCGACGGCGACTCCCACCACCACGCCGACGGCGACCCCCACCCCCACGCCGACCGCGACGCCCACGGCCTCGCCCACTCCGACCGCGACCACAGCGCCGCGACCGGCGCCCTCCTACGCCGCGGTCGTTCCCGTGTCCGGGTCGAACGGTCCCCGCGGTCCGGCTCTCGCCTCGACCGGAGTGGACGCCGCAGCGACGGCGACCGCCGGAGTGCTGGGCCTGCTCGCCCTGCTCGCCCTGCTCGGCGGCGGTCTGATGCTCCTCACCCTCCGACGCCGCGGTGAACGCACCGGGAGCTGATCCCGGCTGATCACCGGCAGCTGATCACCGCCAGGCCGTGCGCCGGACTCCCGAGGGGTCCGGCGCACGTCTGCGCCCACGATCGCGCTCCGCCCGTCCCTCCGGTGTCCTCGCCGATGCGCGCTGGCCCGCTCGTGCGTCGAGACGCCGCTCCGAGCGTCGGGACACCGCTGAGCAGGCGGTGTCCTCCGCGTTCTCGCGGAGGGCGGGGGCGTCAGCCGGAGGACTCCCGCGGCACGAAGCGGACGGGCATGGCCTGCACGCCCGCGGTCGGACGTCCGTGGATCGCGTTCGAGAGCTCCTCCGCGGCGGCGCGGCCGAGCGTGTCGAGCATCATGTCGATGCTCGAGAGCGGCGGGCGGGCGGCCTCGACGAGGAGGTCCCAGTTGTCGAAGCCGACGACGGCCACGTCCTGCGGAACCCGCCGACCGGTCTCGCGCAGGTGGTCGAGGGTGCCGCGGGCGATCTGGTCGCTCGCGCAGATGATCGCGTCGAGGTCCGGATGCGCGCGCAGCAGCGTCTCGGCGCACTGGCGGCCCCAGCTCTCGGACCACTGCCCGAAGAGGACGCCGCCGCCGACCAGCGGCAGCCCCGCCTCCGTCAGCGCCTGCTCGACGCCCCGGGCGCGGTCGTGGGCGGCGGTGTAGCTCGGCTCGCCGTTGACGAGGGCGATCCTCGTCCGTCCGCGCTCGATCAGGTGGCGGGCGGCGAGGACGCCGGCCTGCACGTTGTCGGGCGTGAAGGAGGAGTCGCGCGGATCCTCCGAGGGCGCATAGGCGTAGACGACCGGCACCGGGATGGTGCGCGTGATCGAAGGGCGCGGGTTCGTCGTCCGGCCGAGCACCACGATCCCGTCGACGCGCTTGGCGAGCAGATTCTTGATGTGGTGCTGCTCGCGGATCGAGTCGCCGCGGGCGTCGCAGAGGAGCACCGACGTCGATCCTGCGCCGAACGCGTCCTCGGCGCCGAGCAGCACGGGGAGCACGAAGCGGTTGTCGAGATCGTTGGTGAGCATCCCGATGGTGCCCGTGCGCCGGGAGTTGAGGGCCTGCGCGAACGGGTTCGGGGTGAAGGAGAGGGCCTCGGCGGCGTCCAGCACGCGCTGGCGGGTCTCGGCGCGCACCTGGTCGCGGCCGTTGAGCGCCTTGGAGGCGGTGGCGATCGAGACGCCGGCGGCGGCCGCCACGTCGGTGAGCGTGATGGTGCCGGTGGGCTTGCGTGGTGGCACCGCGCCTCCGTTCCGGGCCCGGCGGGCCGCCGCGTCGATCCTCGCACGACTCCGGCGAAAAACCGAAAAGACCGAAAAGGTCGCATCTCTTGACGCGCTGACCGCCCCTGCTTAGGTTTACCCGACAGAAAGTAGTTTCGGCCCGGCGTAGACGATCGGGACGACTGCCGAGGAATCCATCAACGACGAAGGGATCATCCGTGAAGACGAGGAAGCACGCTCGGGGCCTCGCCGCCGCCGTCCTGCTGGGGACGGCCGCCGCCGCACTGACCGGCTGCGCGAGCGGCTCCGGGGGAGACTCCGGCTCCGCCGCGGGAGGCAGCTACACGTTCTGGGACCCGTACCCCCAGTTCGACGAGTCGTCCGACTGGGCGAAGCTCATCGACTCCTGCGGGACCGAGGCCGGCGTCACCGTCGAGCGCACCGGCTACGACACCACCGACCTGACCAACAAGGCGCTGCTCGCCGGCCAGCAGGGCAACTCGCCCGACCTCCTGCTCGTCGACAACCCCGTGGTCTCGACGCTCGCGGAGTCGGGCATCCTGACCACGACCGCCGAGTCCGGGCTCTCCACCGACGGGATCGACGCGAACATCCTCGCGGCCGGCCAGACCGGCAGCGACACCTTCGGCGTGCCGATCGGCGCCAACACGCTCGCGCTGTACTACAACAAGGCCGTGCTCGAGAAGGCCGGCGTGGACGCCGCCTCCATCACCGACTGGGCCGGGCTGACCGACGCGCTCGAGGAGGTCACCGCCTCCGGTGGCAAGGGCATCACGTTCTCCGGCATCGGCACGGAGGAGGGGACCTTCCAGTTCCTGCCGTGGTTCTGGGGCTCCGGCGCCGAGCTGACCGACCTCGACTCGCCCGCCGCGGTCGACGCCGTCTCGCTCTGGAGCGACTGGCTGGAGAAGGGCTACGCGCCCAACTCCGTGATCGGCAACACGCAGACCACGAGCTGGCAGGAGTTCGAGACCGGCGAGTACGCGTTCGGCGAGAACGGCACCTGGCAGCTGGCCAACGCGAAGGCCTCGGGCATCGACTACGGCGTCCTGACCATCCCGTCGAAGGACGGCGGAGCGGCCCCCGCACCGACCGGAGGCGAGTTCCTCACCCTCCCGGTGCAGTCGGACACGGCGCGCTACGAGACCTCGAAGCAGATCGCCGAGTGCCTGACCTCGACGGAGAGCCTGGTCACGACCGACAACACGCTCTCGTACATCGCGCCGACGGCCGAGGCGCAGCAGGAGCAGGTCGCCGGCAACGCCGACCTCGAGCCGTGGGTCACCGCCGTGCAGGCCGCGAAGGGCCGCACCTCGGACGACCTCGGCACGAAGTACCCGAAGATCTCGGAGCAGCTGTGGGGCGCGGTGCAGACCGTGCTCAGCGGCTCGCAGTCTCCCGAGGACGCCCTGAAGGCCGCCCAGTCGGCCGCCGAATCCGCCACGAAGTAGGACGACCGGGGGCTCCCGCTCCCCGAACGAGGTCCCCCCGGCCGGTGCTCCGCGCACCGGCCGGGGGGACGGGAGAGACCATGACCACTGCCACCGAGACCGCCCGCCTCCTGCGGCGCGGCACCGAGCCGCCGGCCCCGCCCGCCCCGGCCGCCGAGAGCCGTCGGCGCCGCCGGCGCCCCGAGGGCGGCCGCCTGGTCGCGTGGGCGTTCCTCGCCCCGCTCGTCGCCTACCTGCTCGTCTTCTACGCGTTCCCGCTCTACCGCAACCTCGAGCTGAGCCTGAAGGACTACACGGTCCGCTCGTTCGTGCAGGGGAACGCGCCCTTCGTCTGGTTCGACAACTACGTCCAGGTGTTCCAGGACGCGACCTTCGGCCCGGCGCTGCTGCACACGGCGGTCTTCACCGGCGTCTCGCTCCTCTTCCAGTTCACGCTGGGGCTGGCGCTCGCCGTGTTCTTCTACCGCCGCTTCCCGCTGGCGAGCACGCTCCGGGCGCTGTTCCTGGTGCCGTGGCTCCTGCCGCTGATCGTCTCGGCCTCGACCTGGTCGTGGATGCTCAACAGCGACTCCGGCATCGTGAACGCGTTCCTGGAGTCGTTCGGGATCGGCCAGATCAACTGGCTCACCTCGCCGACCACCTCGCTGATCGCGGTCCTGATCGCGAACATCTGGATCGGCATCCCGTTCAACCTGGTGATCCTCTACTCCGGCCTGCAGAACATCTCGCAGGACCTCTACGAGGCGGCCTCGCTCGACGGCGCGACCGGCGCCCAGCAGTTCTGGCGGATCACGCTGCCGCTGCTGCGGCCGGTGTCGGCGATCACGATCCTGCTCGGCCTCGTCTACACGCTGAAGGTGTTCGACATCATCTGGATCATGACGAAGGGCGGCCCCGCCGACTCCTCGACCACGCTCGCCACCTGGACGTACCAGCTCGGCTTCGGCTCGATGCTGCCCGACTTCGGACCGGCCGCGGCCGTCGGCAACCTGCTGATCATCCTGGCCCTCGTCTTCGGCCTCGTGTACATCCGGGTCCAGCGGAAGCAGGCCGACTCGTGACCGCCCGCCGCCCCTGGTACCTGACGGTGGTCGGGATCGCCCTCACGGCGGTCATGCTGTTCCCCGTCTACTGGATGATCAACGTCTCCCTCACTCCGACCGGCTCGATGCGGAAGGATCCGCCGGACTGGTTCCCGTTCTCGCCCACGTTCACTGGCTACCAGGCGGTGCTGAGCGAGCAGCTGCCCTACCTGGGCACCAGCCTCGTCGTCGGCCTCGGCACGGTGCTGCTGACCGTGGCGATCGCCGCTCCCGCCGCCTACTCGCTGGCGAAGCTGCGGCCCCGCGGCGGGCAGGCCCTCTCGTTCGTGCTGCTGATCGCGCAGATGATCCCGGCGATCATCATGGCGATGGGCTTCTACGCCATCTACCTCAACCTGGGGCTGCTCAACTCGATCCCGGGCCTGATCGTGGCCGACTCCACCATCGCGGTGCCGTTCGGCGTGCTGATCTTCACGGCCTTCATGTCGGGGATCCCCGACGAGCTCACCCAGGCGGCCCGGATGGACGGAGCGAGCGCCTGGCGCACCTTCACCTCGGTGATCATGCCGATCAGCCGCAACTCCGTCGTCACCGTCTCGCTGTTCGCGTTCCTCTGGGCCTGGTCGGACTTCATCTTCGCCTCGACGCTCGACAGCGGCGGGAAGCTCCAGCCGATCACCCTCGGCATCTACAAGTACATCGGCAACAACAACCAGGAGTGGAACTCGATCATGGCGACCGCCGTGGTCGCCTCGCTCCCGGCCGCCGTCCTCCTCGTCGTCGCCCAGCGGTACGTCTCGGCGGGAGTCACCGCCGGCGCCGTCAAGGACTGACCCGTCCCTCCAAGGAGACACCGTGACCCTCACCGCCCCCACCGCCACCGCCCTCGGCGGCCCGGTCGCCCCCTCGCGGAGCGTGCTCCGGCCGCTCCGCCAGGACGAGATCAGCCTCACCGGCGGCTTCTGGAAGCACTACCAGGACCTCAACTCCTCCGCCGTCATCGAGCACTGCCGCTCGTGGATCGAGCGCGTCGGCTGGGCCGGCAACTTCGACCGCGCGGCCGACGGCTCGATCTCGTCCGCCGAGGGCGGCGACGCGCACGCGGGCATCGAGTTCGTGGACTCCGAGGTCTACAAGCTCCTCGAGGCCATGGCCTGGGAGCTCGGCCGGAGCGACGACGCCGGGCTGCAGGAGCGGTACGACGACCTCGTCGCGCGGGTCGCCTCCGCCCAGGACCCGGACGGGTACCTGCACACGAGCTTCGGCCGGCCCGGCCAGCGTGCGCGCTACTCCGACCTGGAGTGGGGCCACGAGCTGTACAGCTTCGGGCACCTGATCCAGGCCGCCGTGGCGCGGCTGCGCACCGGTCACGACGACCTCCTGCCGCAGGTCGCCCGGCGCCTCGCCGACCACGTGCATCGCGAGTTCGGGCCCGAGGGGAGGGTCGCCGTGTGCGGCCACCCCGAGATCGAGCCGGCGCTCGCCGAGCTGGCGCGGGCGACGGGGGAGGAGCGCTACCTCGAGCTGGCCCGCCTCTTCGTGGAGCGGCGCGGGACGGGGACGCTGAAGCCGATCGCGTTCGGCGCCGAGTACTTCCAGGACGACGTGCCCGTGCGCGACGCGGAGGTGCTGCGCGGCCACGCGGTGCGGGCCCTCTACCTCGCCTCCGGGGCTCTCGATGTCGCGGTCGAGACCGGCGACGCCGAGCTGGAGGAGGCGGTCCGCCGCCAGTGGGAGGCGACCGTCGAGCGGCGCACCTACGTCACGGGCGGGATGGGCTCGCACCACCAGGACGAGGCGTTCGGCGCCGACTACGAGCTGCCGCCGGACCGCGCCTACGCCGAGACCTGCGCGGCGATCGGCTCCACGATGCTCAGCTGGCGGCTCCTGCTCGGCTCGAACGAGCACCGCTACGCGGACCTGATGGAGCGGACGCTGCTGAACGCGGTGCTCCCCGCCACCCGCGACGACGGCCGCGCCTTCTTCTACACGAACACGCTGCAGCAGCGCGTCGACGGAGTGGCGCCGGACGAGTCGCGCGAGACCGACCGCGCGCAGTCCAGCCTCCGCGCGCCCTGGTTCTGGGTCTCGTGCTGCCCGACCAACACCGCCCGCACCCTCGCGAGCGTCGAGCTCGGCTTCGCGACCGCCACCGACGACGGGGTGCAGCTCCACCAGTACGGCGCGTACGAGGTGCGCACCGGAGGCGTCGCGCTGCGCGTCGAGACGGAGTACCCGGCCGACGGCGAGATCGTCGTGCGGATCCTCGAGGACGCGGAGTTCGCGTTGACGCTGCGGGTGCCGCCGTTCGCGCGGGGCTCGGCGCTGCTCGACGGCGAGCCGGTCTCGACGCCGACCGTCACCGTCCGCCGGGCGTTCTCCGCCGGCGACACCGTGCGGCTCTCGCTGCCGATGACGGCCCGCTTCGTCGCCCCGCACCCCCGGATCGACGCGGTGCGCGGCCAGGTCGCCCTCGAGCGCGGGCCGTTCGTGCTCGCGATCGAGTCGCTCGACCTGCCCGAGGGCCTGGACACCGAGCACATCGCGGTCGACGCGTCGGTGCCGCCCGTCGTGACGGCGGAGGGAGCGCGCGTGTCCCTCGTGGCGCGGGAGGCGGCATCCGGCTGGCCCTACGGCTCCGTGCCTGTGGAGGAGGGGCGCCGCTTCGAGGCGGAGTTCCGGCCGTACCACCGCTGGGCGAACCGCGGACCGTCGACGATGCGGATCTGGACGCCGACGGCCTGACGGGCACCGCTCGCGAGAACGCAGAAGTCGTCGCACTCGAGCGCGAATGCGACGACTCCTGCGGAGTGGCTGCCGTTGCGGCGCCTGCGCTCAGATCCAGCCGCGCTCGCGGGCCTCGATGACCGCGCGCTGGCGGGTGTCGACGTCGAGCTTGCGCAGGATCGACGAGACGTGGTTGCGGACGGTGCCGGAGGAGAGGTGCAGCGCCGCGCCGATCTCGCCGATCGTCTCGCCGCGGGAGCCGGCGCTGAGCACGTCGAGCTCGCGGTCGGTCAGCGGGCTGCGCGTGCTCGCCAGGGCGTCGGCGGCGATCTCCGGATCGACGTAGCGGCGTCCGCTCGCGACCTGGCGGATCACCTCGGCGACGTCCTCGACCCGGCGCGACTTCGGCAGGAAGCCGCTGACGCCCGCTCCGAGCGCTCGCCGCAGGACCCCCGGCCGCGCGTGCCGGGTGACGACCACGACGCGCGTCGCCGAGACCCGGCGCAGCCGCTCCGCCGCCTCGATCCCGTCGAGCCCGGGCATCTCGACGTCGAACAGGCACACGTCGGGCTGCAGGCGCAGCGCCTCCGCGACCGCCTGCTCGCCGTCGCGGCACTCGCCCACGATCTCGAGGTCCTCCTCGAGGCGGAGGAGCGCGGCCAGCGCCGTGCGGATCATGTCCTCGTCGTCGGCGATCAGCACCCGGATCACGAGTCGCTCCCCACCGGCAGGCGCGCGTCCAGCTCGAAGGAGCGGCGGACCGCCCCGGCGCGCAGCGTCCCGCCCGCCCGCTCGACCCGCTCCGCCATGCCGAGGACGCCCGAGCCGGTCCCGTCCGCCTCCTCCGCGTCCGGTGCCAGGTCGTTCACCGCCTCGAACCGCCACTCGTCCCGCTCCCGCGCGAGCCGCAGCCGCGCGCTGGAGCCGCCGCCGTGCTTGAGGATGTTGGTCGTCGTCTCGCGGACCACCGGCCCGAGCGTCTCGGCCGGCGCGTGAGCCGCCGCCGGGTCGACCTCGAGCTCGACGCGGAGCCCGGCCGAGCGGAGCAGGTCGGCGGCGTTGGCCAGCTCGTCGGCGAGCGGGACGCTGCGGAAGCGCGTGGCGAGCTCGCGGGTGCCGGTGCGGGCGCCGTCGACCGAGCGCTGGGCGGCGCGCAGCTGCTCGAGAGCGGCCTCCGGGTCGCTGCCGAGGAGGCGCTCGGCGAGCTCGAGCTGCAGCGCGATCACCTGGAGGTGGTGCCCCTGGAGGTCGTGCACGTCGCCGGCGAGCAGCAGGCGCTCCTGCGCGGCGGCGAGTCGGCCCTCGGCGGCGCGCGCCCGGTCGAGCTCGCGGACGATGTCCCACCACCACAGCGCGCTGACGACCGTCAGGGGCAGCAGCGTCGCGAACAGCAGGAGGGTCGAGAGCGCGGCCGACGCGTCCGGCGCCGCGCGCGTCTGCTCGAGCACCGCCGCGACCGCGAGGACGATCGTGCAGAGCACCATCACCCGGAGCCGCACCCCGCTCTGCCAGGGCAGCACGGCGACCAGGGTCGCGGCGAGCGAGAGTCCGAGCGCGAGGCTCCCGGCGGCCGTGCCGGTGAGCGCGGCGGCCGCCACTCCGAGGCAGAAGACCAGGGTCGGCGCGGCCCGGAGGCGCACCGGGCCCTCGCGGTCGGCGCGCCGGTACGCGAGCGCGGTCGGCGAGAACACCGCGACCCAGGCGGCCGCGCCCAGGAAGTAGGCGGCCTTCCGCCACTCCTCGGCCTCGGCGCTCAGCACCGCCACGGACCAGACGGCCAGGACGACCACCACGAAGGAGGCGGCTGACGCGAGGGTGTACCACCAGGTCACGGCGACGCCGCGGCCTGCGCGCACGGGCGGATCCGCCTCGGTCGAGTTCACCATGCGGCCCAGGCTACGACCATGACACTTGTCACCCCTCGGGCCGTCGATCCTCCCGGGAAGCGGTGATCCGGCGGCACTGCCGTGGCGCTCCCGGACACGGTCGGATGGAGGAGTCCCGAGAGCCGGGGCCACGTACCGGAAGGCACGACCATGACGATCATCAGCGACGCGATGCTCGGATTCCAGGACCTGATCGGCCGCGTTCCCGAGCTCGTGCAGCCCCTCGTCGTCGCCGCGGCCGGGGCCGTCCCCTTCATCGAGGGCGAGGGAGCGGCGAGCATCGGGATCATCGGCGGCATCCACCCGGTCGTCGCCGGGCTTGCGGGGGCGATCGGCAACTTCGTCTGTGTGGCGCTGCTCGTGCTGCTGGGCACCGGCGTCCGCTCGGCGATCACGGGCCGCTCGGAGGCGAAGCGGACGACTCCGCGGCGCGAGAAGTTCCAGCGGGCCTTCACCCGCTACGGCGTCCCGGGCGTGAGCCTGCTGGGGCCGCTGCTGCTCCCGACGCACTTCACCGCGGTGATGCTGGCGGGCGCCGGAGTCGGCCGCGGGCGGATCCTGCTCTGGCAGGGCGTCGCGATCGCGCTGTGGACGACGGTGCTGACGGTGATCGTCGGGCTCGCGGTCTCGGGCGCGACGCAGGCGGGCTGAGCGGGCCGGACACGGTCCTGAAGCGTGCGACCCCGGTGGCGCAGAGGCGTCCGCGCCATCGGTCAGCGCCGGATGCGCCGTCCCGGTCCGCCGTCCGGGTCCGCCGGGCCGGCGGACTGCAGGTGGGTGTGCAGGCGGATGAGGGTGTCGCGCAGCCGGGTCTTGACGGTGCCGAGCGGGATTGACAGCTCCTCCGCGATCTCGGAGTGGCTGTACCCGCGGACGTAGGCGAGGTAGAGGACGTCGTGGTGGATGGCGGCGAGCTGCCGGATCGCGCCGGCCGCGGGCGCCAGGGCCAGCCGGACGTCCGAGCGCTCCCACTCGTGATCGCGCCGCCGGTCGAGGACCGTGTACTGCAGCTCCCGGCGCCGCGCCGACCGGTCCGCCCGGGCGCGGTCCACGGCACGGCGGTGCGCGACCTGGGCCAGGAAGGCGAGCACGGGACGGCCCGGGTCGAGCGAGCGCGCGGTGCGCCAGAGCTCGAGGTAGACCTCCTGCGCGACCTCCTCGGCGGCGGCGCGGTCGTCGAGCACGGCGTCCGCGACGGAGACGACCCTGCCCGCGGTGAGCGAGTAGAGCTGCCGGAAGGCGGTCCGGTCGCCCGCGCAGACCCGCAGCAGTAGGGCCGCTGACCGCGCAGGGCCGTCCCCGGGCTCACGCCGCTTGCCCGTCATCGTCGACACAGGGCTCAGCCTGGCACCGCGGACGCGCTCCTCCCGAGGTCGTGCCCCGAGAGGTGGCCCCCATTAGAGGCTCACTTCTGCTCGCGTCCGCTGATGTGCGCCGCCCGACCCCCACTCTGCCCAGGGCCGGCCGTGCGCAACCGAGGCCCGGAGCGTCCGACAGTGGCCATCAGGCCGGTGCCGGGCCGCTCGACCTCGGTTGCGGACGGGCTCAGGCGGCGACGCGCGCGTTCGACTGCGCGAGGAGAGCGACCGAGCGCAGGCGCGCCTCCGTCTGCAGCGACGCGTGGGCGACGATGACCTCGTCGGCGTCGGCGGAGCGGGCGAAGTCGGCGGCGTAGTCGGCCACCTGGTCGCCGGTGCCGACACCGGTGTAGGTGGTCATGCTCGCGACGTGGGCGCCGATCGGGGCGCTGAGCAGGGCGTCGAGCTCCTCGTCGTCGAAGGTCTGGCCGACGGGGATCTGCCCGCTCTGGCGCAGCAGCATCATCAGGCGGGCGCGCTTCATCTGCGCGAACTGCTCCTGCGCGTCCTCCTCGGTGTCGGAGGCGATGGCGTTCATCCCGGCGATCACGTAGGGCGCGTCGAGCTGCTCGGAGGGGCGGAAGCCGCGGCGGTACTCCGCGACGGCCTGGTGCAGCGCGTCCGGAGCGAAGTGCGAGGCGAACGCGTACGGCAGGCCCAGCGCGGCTGCGAGCTGCGCGCCGAAGAGCGAGGAGCCGAGGATGTAGAGGGGGACGCGGGTGCCGGCACCGGGCGTCGCGCTCACTCCGGGGATGCGGGACTCACCGGCGAGGAACGCCTGCAGCTCCAGCACGTCCTGCGGGAAGCGCTCGGAGGAGTCGGGGTCGCGGCGGAGCGCGCGGAAGGTCGCCTGGTCGCTGCCGGGGGCGCGGCCGAGTCCGAGGTCGATCCGTCCCGGGTGCAGCGTCTCGAGGGTGCCGAACTGCTCGGCGATGGTGAGCGGGGAGTGGTTCGGCAGCATGACGCCGCCGGAGCCGAGGCGGATCGTGGAGGTCTGCGAGGCGACGTGCGCGATGAGCACCGAGGTCGCGCTGGAGGCGATGCTCGCCATGTTGTGGTGCTCGGCGTACCAGACGCGGCGGTAGCCGTTCCGCTCGGCCTCCTGGGCCAGGGCGACGGAGGCGGCGAAGCTGTCGCGAGCGGTCTCACCGGGGGCGATGGGGGCGAGGTCGAGGATGGAGAGGGGAACGCTCATGGTGAGGGCAACGCCCGCGACGGCTCCGGTGTTCCCGTCGCGGGCGCCGTCCTCACGCCTCGGGGATGTCGCGGCCGTACGCCTCCAGCGTCACGGCCTCGGGCTCCGGTCCGCCGCGCACGCCGGCCTCGAGGGCGTCGATCCGGGCGAGCTCCGAGCCGGAGAGCGCGAAGTCGAACACGTCGATGTTCTCGGCGATGCGCTCGGGGCGGGTCGACTTCGGGATGACCTGGCGGCCCTCCTGCAGGTGCCAGCGGAGCATCACCTGCGCGGCCGTCTTCCCGTACTTGGCGCCGAGCTCGAGGAGCACCGGGTCGTCGAAGCTGCGGCGCGGGGAGTCGCGGTAGGCGGTGATGCCGCCGATCGGCGACCAGGCCTGGGTGAGGATGTCGTTCTCGCAGCCGAAGCGCTCGACCCGCCGCTGCTGGAAGTACGGGTGAACCTCGAGCTGGTTCACCGCGGGGACGACGTCGGTCTCGGCGAGGAGGCGGGTGAGGTGCTCGACCATGAAGTTGCTCACGCCGATCGCCCGCACCCTCCCGTCGGCGAGCAGCCGCTCGAGCGCCCGGTAGGCGTCGAGGGTGCGGTCGAAGGCCTCGGGCAGGGCCTGGTGCAGGATCAGCAGGTCGATCCGCTCGACGCCGAGCTTGCCCGCGCTCTTGTCGAAGGCGTGCAGCGTCTCGTCGTAGCCGTAGTCGCTGATCCACACCTTCGTCTCGAGGAAGACGTCGTCGCGGCCGGCGATCGCCTCGCCCACCTCGCGCTCGTTGCCGTAGGCCGCCGCCGTGTCGATGTGCCGGTACCCCGCGTCGAGCGCGGCGGCGACGGCGGCGCGGGTCTCGTCGGGCGGAGTCTGGAAGACGCCGAGTCCGAGGGCGGGGATCTCGACACCGTTGTGGAGAGTGAACGTGTTCATGAGCCCACGCTACGTCCGCAGACGCCGAGTCGCCCGGGAAGCCGCGCGCGACTCCTCAGGCGACCCCGTCGCTCCGGCCCTGCTCAGCCGTCGATCGGCAGCAGGATCCCCTTCACCGTCTCGTCCGTGGCGAGGAACTCCTGCACGGCCGGGTCCTGGAAGGCCTGGACGAGCTTCTTCACGTTCTCGGTGTCGCGGTACTTCGAGCCGATGGTGAGCTGCCCGGCGAAGTCGTCGGGGGCCTGCGGGGCGAAGATCTGCTGCTCGATCGGGATGCCGGCGGCGAGGTAGTACTCGGTGTAGCCGACGGCCGCGTCGAGGTCCGGCAGCGCGCGCGATTGGGCGGCGAAGTCGAGCAGGGTGAACTGCAGGTTCTTCGGGTTCTCGGCGATGTCGTCCTGGGTCGCGGTGCCAGGCTCCGTGCCCGGCTTCAGCGTGATCAGGCCGGCGTTCTGCAGCAGCCAGAGGCCCTGCGCCTCGTTGGCGGGGTCGGAGTAGAGCGAGACCGTGCCGCCGTCGGGGATCTGGGAGACGTCGGAGTACTTGTCGCTCCAGAGCCCGAAGCCCCAGCGGAAGACGGGGGTGGCCGCCTCCTCCTCGAAGTCGGGGTTGGCCTCGAGCACCTGTCCCAGCCAGAGCTTGTGCTGGTAGACCGTGGCCGCGACCTCGCCCTCGCTCACCGCGCGGTTGATGGTGTTGCTGTCCGAGAGCCCCTTGAAGGCGACGGTGATGCCGTAGCGCGGCGCCACCTCCTTCGCGACGAAGTCGACCAGGGCCTGCTCGGAGGCATTGCCCTCGGCGGTCGCGACGTAGAGCGTCGCTCCCTCCTGCTCGTTGGCCGAGACGGCGGGGGAGAGGAGCGGGACGGCGATCGCGGAGGCGACGCCGACCACGACGACGGCCGCTCCGGCGATCCAGGGCCAGCGGCGCTTCTTCTTGAGATCGAATCCGAGGTCGTCGGGAGTGGACATGGCGGTGCCTTTCGAAGAGGGGGTGCGCGGGCGCGCGGGAGGGGCGCCCGAGGGCGCAGGAGGAGGAGTGGTGGTTCTAGACGGCGGCCGCGACCCGGGGCGCTCGCCGCGAGCGGGAGGCGCCGGGCGTGGTCGCGCGGACGAGGGCGTCGCCGGTGAGCTGCACGGTCGCGACGGTGGCGACCAGGATCACGATGGTGGCGAGCATGACGGTGGTGTCGAAGCGCTGGTAGCCGTAGGTCACCGCGACGTAGCCGATGCCGCCGGCGCCGATCGTGCCGGCGATCGCCGAGTACTCGATCATCGCGATCGTGTTGATCGTCAGGCCGCCGATGATCTGGGGCACCGCCTCGCTCAGCTGGGCGGTCCGCACCACCTGCAGCCGCGACGCTCCGGAGGCGCGGGCGACGCGGGTGAGCGAGAGCGGCACGCTGCGCAGCGCGTTCTCGACGATCCGGGTGAAGAAGGCGATCCCCGCGATCGACATCGGCACGACGGCGGCCGCGATCCCGATGTTGGTGCCGGTGATCAGGCGCGTGAACGGCATGATCGACGCCATCAGGATGAGGAACGGCAGCGAGCGGCCGACGCTGATGACGGCGCTGAGCACCTGGTGGGCGGCCCGGTTCTCGGCCAGCCCGCCCGGAGCGAGGTTGTGCACGAGAGCGCCCAGCGGCACGCCGACCAGCACCACGATCGCCATGACGATGCCGACCATGATCAGCGTCTCGCCGAGCGCCGGCAGCACCAGCGCGGGGATCTGCTCGAGCGGGACTTTGTTGTCGAGGTGGAGGATCATGCCGCCACCTCCTCGGCGAGGACGCGCACGCCGGCGGGCCGGACCGACAGGCCGAGCTCGGCCGCCGCACGGGTGAGCCGCGCCTCGTCGACCGGGCCGAGCCCGATCGTCGCGTGGCCGACCGCCTGCCCGTCCACCGTCTCGATCGCCGCGCCGAGCAGCGAGACGGGGCCGACCGCCTCCGCGAGCCGGGTGACCCAGTCGGTCGGCACTCCGGAGCGGGAGTAGCCCACCACCCATTCGCCCAGACCCGGGCCGGGCGCGACGGAGGGGCGCACCGGGTTGAGGGCGAGGCCGAGCGGGGACGCGGGGTCGCGCAGCAGGTCGACGAGGCGCCCCGACTCCACGATGCGGCCGTGGTCGAGGCGGGCGACGGAGTCGGCCACCTGGCGCACCGTCTCCATCTCGTGGGTGATGAAGAGGATCGAGAGGCCCAGGTCGTCGCGCAGCTCCTTCAGGAGCGTGGTGATCGCGGTGGTCGAGGCGGGGTCGAGGCCCGAGGTCGCCTCGTCGGAGAGCAGCACCGAGGGGCGGAGGGCGAGCGCGCGGGCGATGCCGACGCGCTGGCGCTGACCACCGGAGAGCTGGTGCGGGTAGTAGCGGGCGCGGTCCGAGAGGCCGACGCGCTCGAGCAGCTCCGCGACGCGGTGCTTCGTCTCGGCGGCGGTGACGCCGAGGTACTCCAACGGCAGGGCCACGTTCTGCTCGGCCGTGCGGCGGCTGAAGAGTCCGTCGGACTGGAAGACGGTGCCGATGCGGCGGCGGGCGACGCGCAGCCGCTCCTCCGAGAGCTGCGAGAGCGCCTCCCCGTTGACGACGACCGTGCCCGAGGTGGGCCGCTCGAGGAGGTTCACGCAGGCGGCGAGCGTGCTCTTGCCCGCACCGCTCGGGCCGACGACGGCGAAGATCTCGCCGGTCGCGACCGAGAAGTCGAGGCGGTCGAGCACGGTCGCCGGACCGTACGACTTGCTGAGCTGCTCGAGCCGGATCATCGCGTTCCTTCGGACGGGTCGGGCGGCCGCGGCCTCTCCGCGTCGTCCCGGACACGATGATGGAGCACCGCGGGCCCGCCCGTCCCGGCCCGCGTCGCCCGGCGTAACCCTTCGTCGCGGGGCGTAACAGTGCGCGGGGCGGAGGGGGTCGCGGCCGCGAGACGCGACAGGACCGCCGCGGCCGGCAGCACGCGGGCTACCGTGACCGGATGCAGCCGAAGTGGGAGTCGACGACCATCGAGCGCGCCTTCGACGAGGGGTGGTCGGACGAGCCGATGGGGACGAAGGAGAAGTTCTGGCTCGTCGCCGACGGCGATCTGTGGCTCTTCAAGTTCGCCCGCCAGCGAGGAGACGAGACCCGCGGTGAGGACTGGGCGGAGTGGGTGTCGTTCCATCTCGCGCGGATGCTCGACGTCCCGTGCGCGGAGGTCCGACCTGCGACGGTGGGCGGTCGGCGCGGAATCATGTCGAGGAACGTCATCGAGCGCGAGCAGATCCAGAGCCTCGAGATCGGGAACAGCCTGCTGCGCCACTCCGATCGCCACTACGACCACGCTCGGAGGCGGCCCAACGACCGCTACACCGTCGATGCGGTGAGACGTGCTCTCGACGGCGTCGACGCTCCTGCAGGCTTCGACGCCGTCGCCGGACTGAGCGGTTTCGACGTGTGGGCGGGCTACCTGCTGTTCGATGCCTGGGTAGCTGGACGGGATCGACACGACGAGAACTGGGCCGTCATCGCCGGACGCGGTCATCGGACCCTCTCGCCCTCGTTCGATCACGGCAACGCCCTCGGGTTCCAGGAGACCGAGGAGAAGCGCGCCGCCTGCATCGCCGATGAGGCTCTCTTCGACCGGTGGGTGCGGAGAGGAAGGAGTCACCATTTCGCCGGAAGACCGCTGCTGGTCGACCTCGCAGCGGAGGCCCTCGCGGCGGCCTCTCCGGAGGCGCAGGCGTTCTGGCCTGCTCGGCTCCGAGCGGTCGATCCCTCTGCGGTCCGCGAGGTCCTCGCGGCGGTTCCTCCGACCCTGATGTCGGAGACGTGCGCTAGTTTCACGGAAGGACTGCTGGCAGCGACACGGAGGAGGATCCTCGATGACTCTCCTCGTTGATCGACCGGCGCCGCGTCCGACCCCTGGTGTCCGCGAGCTGCTGCTCGTCTGGCAGAACCCTCGTACTCGCCGGTTCCTCCGCGCGGCGGTGCTGTCCGTCGGGGTCGACGGCTTCCTCTTCCGGTACGAGCCGGCGGCTGTCGCCGACGAGGACTTCTTCCCGCTCGCGGAGTTCCCCCGTGTGGACGCGGAGTACCGGAGCTCGTCCCTTCCGCCGTTCTTCGCCAACAGGGTGATGTCGTCCGAGCGCGGCTCGTACGAGGAGTACCTGGGGTGGCTCGGTCTCGAGGCGGCGTCCCCCGACCTCCCCGTCGAGATCATGGTCCGGACCGGCGCGGCGCGAGCGACCGACACCTTCCATGTCGTGGAGAAGCCTCTCCGCACCGCGCAGACCCTCATCAGTCGTTTCTTCGTGGCGGGAGTCCGCCATCGGGCCGAGCTCCCGCTTCCGGTGCTGCCTCTCGAGCAGGGCGACGGGCTGGTCCTCGTGCCCGACGCCTCGAACCTCCGCAACCCGGAGGCCTACGAGGTGGCCTCGGTGTCCGGCGAGCGGATCGGATGGGTGCCGGACTGGCTGTGCGGTGAGGTCGCCGCGCTCATGGCGTCCGGATGGGAGGTCGAGGCGGTCGCCGAGAAGGTGAACCCCGAGGCCCCGTCCCACGTCCAGGTGCTCTGCCGGATCACCGCGACCCTGCGTCACTGAACCCGCTCCCGCTCAGCTCGCGGCGGCCGCCGCGCGGGGGCTCTCGGCGCTCGCCTCGCGGTCGAAGCGCTCGCGGCTGAAGACCTGGTCGGCGGTCGTCAGGGCGAGGCCGATCACGCCGGCCAGCTCGCCCAGGTCCGATGTGTGGATGGTCAGGTGCCGCGTGGCGAGCGGGTGGGTGCGCAGGTAGACGCGCTCGCGCAGGCCCGACATCAGCACCTCGCCGCAGTCGCCGAGCTGGCCCGAGATCACGATGGTCCGCGGGTTGAGGATGTTGACGAGGTCGGCGACCGCCTCGCCGAGGACGCGGCCGGCCTGGCGCACCGCCTGGGTGGCGCGCATGTCGCCGCGGAGCACGCGGGCCGTGACGTCGGCGACGTGCTTGATCGAGGGGTCGTCGGCCGAGAGGTCGCGGACGAGGGCCCAGCCGCTCGCATACGCCTCCACGCAGCCGGCGTTGCCGCAGCGGCAGGGCAGCGGATCCGCGTCGACCGTGCCCGTGACCGCGCGGGTGTGGCCGATGTCGCCGGCCGCGCCGACGGCTCCGCGGATCGTCGCTCCGTTGAAGACGAGGCCCGAGCCGATGCCGGTGCCGAGCTTCAGGCTGATCAGGTTGTCGGAGCCGTGGTGGCGCGACTCGGCGAGGGCGCGGGCGTTCGCGTCGTTCTCGATGACGACCTGCACGCCCTCGTACGGCTCGGCGAAGTAGCCGGCGATGTCGAAGTCGTCCCAGCCGGTCATGATCGGCGGGTTGCGCACGCGCCCGGCGGCGAACTCGACCGGCCCCGGGACTCCGACGCCGATGCCGGCGACCGCGTCGCCCTGCTGCAGCCGCTCGAACGCGGCGATCACCAGCGAGAGCACGGCGTCCGGTCCCTCCCAGACGTCGACGACGCCGCTCTCGTGCCGGAGGGGGGTGCCGCGCAGGTCGCAGGCGGCGGCGACGAATCCGCTCGCCCCGATGTCGGCGGTGAGGAACACGGTGCCGACCAGGTTCATCGCGAACATGCTCGAGGGGCGCCCGCCGGTCGACTCGCCGCCGGTGGTGGGGGCGATCAGGCCGAGCTCCACGAGGGTCGCGAGGCGCTGGTTGACGGTGGAGCGGGAGAGCCCCGTCTGCTCCATCACCGCGTTGCGCGAGATCTCGCCCTGCTCGCGGAACAGCGCGAGGACGTCGGCCACGTGCGAACCGGCCTCGCCGGTGGAGTACCCCGTCATCGCTCCCCCTCTTGTCACGGTCAGCGTACATGCCTGCCGACGGGAAACCTGAAGTTCCCCGACTTTCGTATTGCGGTAACGCGAAAGCCCCGGTAGTTTTCACACACCGGCACGCAGTGGTGCCACTGATCCTCAAGGATGACGATGAACCGCACAGCACGCCGCCTCCTCCCGGTTCTCGCACCGGTCGGCGCCCTCGCACTCCTCCTCACCGGCTGCGCCTCGGGTGGCGACACGGCCGCCGGCGGCTCCGGATCGACCAAGGTCGCCGCGGTCATCAAGGGCCTCGACAACCCCTTCTTCCAGGCGATGGAGAACGGCATCGAGGACACCGCGAAGGACGACTCCGTGGACGTCTCGGTGCAGGCCGCCGCCGACATCGGCGACACCACCGGCCAGGCCGACAAGCTCACCACCGTCGCCGGCCAGGACTTCGGCTGCCTCATCGTCAACCCGATCAGCGGCACGAACCTGGTGCAGGCCCTCGCCTCCGCCACCGGCAAGACGATCGTCAACATCGACAGCCCGCTCGACCCCGACGCGGTCGAGGCCGCGAACCTCGACGTCACCACCTACATCGGCACCGACAACGAGGCCGCCGGCGGCAAGGCCGGCGACTTCCTCCTGCAGCAGCTGCCCGCCGGCTCCGAGGTCGCCGTCATCGGCGGAGTCTCGGGAGACGTCACCAGCGCCGCCCGCGTCGACGGCTTCACCGCCGCGATCGGCTCCGACCTCACCGTCGTCCAGGAGGCCGCGGCCGACTGGAAGCGCGAGGTCGCGCTGACCAAGGCGACCGACATCCTCGCCGCGAACCCCGACGTGAAGGCGTTCTTCGCCGCGAACGACGACATGGGCCTCGGCATCGTCAAGGCCGTCGAGAACGCGGGCCTCACCGGCTCCGTCCAGGTGGTCAGCGTCGACGGCAACGAGGACGCGCTGCAGTCCGTGAAGGACGGCGGCCTCACCGCCACCGTCGCCCAGTACCCCTACGCGATCGGCCAGCTCGGCGTGCAGGCGTGCGAGGCCGTCGGCGCCGGCGAGGAGATCCCCGCCGAGATCGAGTCGCCCACCGCACTCGTGACCTCCGAGACCGCGGAGCAGGCCCTCGGCGCCTTCCCCCAGCCGTTCGAGGAGTTCGACAACCCGCTCGCCGCGCTCGTCCCCAGCAAGTAGGACCTCCCGCCCATGGCAACCCAGGAAGCGACCATGACCTCAGTCACCGCCCGACCCCCGGCCAGCGCCTCCCCGCTGCTGGCGAACCTCCGTCAGCTCAGCTTCTGGGCTGAGAACGCCGCACCGATCGGGCTCGTCGCCCTGGTGATCGTGTTCTCGATCGCGACGCCGACGTTCCTCAGCCTCGGCAACATCAAGGCGATGCTCGTCGCCGCCGCGATCCTGGTCATCCTCTCGATCGGCCAGTCCTTCGTCATCACCACCGGCGGCATCGACCTCTCGATCTCGGCGACGATGACCGTCGGAGCGGTCGGCTTCGGCATCGGCTGGAGCGCCGGCTGGGGCTTCTGGCTCTCGGCGCTCGCGGCCCTGCTCTTCGCGGGGCTGATCGGAGTGATCAACGGCTTCCTGATCGCGAAGGGCAAGGTCACCGACTTCATCGCGACACTGGGCACGCTCTCGGTGGCGACCGGCCTCGCGCTGATCGTCTCCGACGGCAAGCCGATCACGGTCGGCAGCCCCGAGCTGCTCCGCCTCACCACCGGCTCGATCGGGATCATCGGCTACCCGATCATCCTGGCCGCGGTCATCGGAGTCGTCGCCTGGGTCGTCATGTTCCGAACCCGCTTCGGCCTGCACGTGCAGGCGGTCGGCGGCAACGAGGAGAGCGCGGTCGCCAACGGCATCAAGGCCGGACGCGTGCGCATCGCGGTGTACATCATCGCCGCCGTCCTCGCCGGAGTCGGCTCGCTCCTCCTCGTCGCCCGCGTCGGCGCCGCGGAGCCGGCCATCAACACGCAGTACCTGCTCAACTCCATCGCGGCCGTCGTGCTCGGCGGAGTGAGCCTCACCGGCGGCAAGGCCAAGATCGTCGGCCCGATCATCGGAGCGTTCCTCCTGACCGCGCTGACCAACGGCCTGACCCTGCTCGGCGTCTCGCAGTTCTACCAGCCCCTCGCCGTCGGCCTGGTGGTCGTGCTCGCCGCCCTCATCACCCGCTACCAGAAGAAGTGAGCCCAGCCATGACCAGCGACATCCTGCTCGAAGCGCGGGACATCAAGAAGTCCTTCGGCGGCGTCCACGCTCTCAAGGGAGCGTCGATGTCGATGCGCCGCGGCGAGATCACCGCCCTGATCGGCGACAACGGCGCGGGCAAGTCCACCCTCGTCCGCTGCCTCTCCGGAGTGCACCCCGCCGACTCCGGCACCATCACCCTGGACGGCGACGTGGTGCACTTCACCACTCCGCTCGGCGCCCGGGACGGCGGCATCGAGACGGTGCACCAGACCCTCGCCCTGGTCGAGGACCTGACCGTGTGGCAGAACTTCTTCCTCGGCCGGGAGCTCACCAAGGGCGTGCCCGGGGTGCGGTTCCTCGACCGCACGCAGATGAAGAAGACGGCCCAGGAGCTGCTCGGCGACCTCGCCGTGAACGTCCCGCCGGTCACCAGCAAGGTCCGCCGCCTCTCGGGCGGCCAGCGCCAGGCGGTCGCGATCGCCCGGGCCGCGGGCTGGGGCAGCAAGATCGTGATCATGGACGAGCCGACCGCGGCGCTCGGTGTCCAGGAGACGGCGCGCGTCGAGAAGATCATCCTCAAGCTGCGCGACGCCGGAGTGGCCGTACTGCTGATCAGCCACAACTTCGACCAGGTGATGCGTCTGAGCGACCAGGTGTGGGTGATGCGCGCGGGCCTCGCCGTCGCCGGCCGCCGCACCGCCGAGACCAGCGGCGACGAGCTCGTCTCGCTGATCACGGGCGCGAAGGCCGCCTGATGCACCCCGAGTTCCTGCACCGCGGGAGCACGGAGCGCTCGTCGCCGATCGGGGTCCACGCGGGCCTGCTCGTCGGCGACTGGACGCCGGAGTCGGGGCGCCGCGCGATCGGCGCCGCCGCCTCGATCGGCTTCGACCTGATCGAGATCCCGGCGCCCGACGACCCCGACGCCTCCGCGTGGACCGCCGATCTGCTCGACGAGCACAGGATCGACGCGGTCGTCTCGCTCGCGCTGGACGCCGACTCCGACATCACCGACCAGGCCACGGCCGGCCGCGGCGAGGAACGGCTGCTGGCGGCCGTGCGGTTCGCCGAGGCGATCGGCGCGCGGTACGTCGGCGGAGTCACCTACTCGGCCATGCGCAAGTACGAGCACGCGGCCGACGCGGCTGCCCGCTCGCGCTCGCTCGACGTGCTGCGGAGGGTCGCCGCGGCCGCCGCTCCCGCCGACGTCGTCGTCGGAGCGGAGTACGTGAACCGCTACGAGAGCAACCTGCTGAACACGGCCGCCCAGACCGCCGCGTTCCTCCGCGAGCTCGACGCGCCGAACGTGCTCCTGCACCTCGACACCTTCCACGCCCACCTCGAGGAGGTCGACCTCGCGAGCGCCGTCCGCGACGCCGGCGACCTGCTCGGCTACCTCCACGCCTCCGAGAACCACCGCGGAGAGCTGGGCACCGGGAGCACCGACTGGACCGGGCTCGCGGCGGCGCTCGCCGACTCCGGCTACCGCGGTCCGCTCACCCTCGAGAGCTTCTCGCCCGCCGTCCAGCCCCCGGCCTCGGCCGAGGGCATGGGTCTCTGGCGCGAGCTCTGGCACGACCCCGTCGCCCTCGCGACCTCCGGCCACGCATTCCTCGCGGACCTGCTCGACACCGACCCCGCGGCCCGACGCCGCCCCTGAACCTCTCGAACCAAGGAGCACCACCATGACCACGAACCCTCTCGGAGTGCACGCCCTCGTCTTCGCCGGCGGCACCACCCCCGACGAAGTGACCGCGACGATCGAGCAGACCAAGGCGGCCGGATTCGACCTGCTGGAGCTCTCGCTGCACGACGTGCAGAACCTCGACACCGCCTCCGCCCGCGCCGCACTCGAGGCGAACGACCTCGGCATCGTCTGCTCGCGCGGCCTCGCCTTCTCGGCCGACGTCTCCAGCGACGACCCGGAGGTGGTGGCCCGCGGCGCGAAGCTGCTCGCCGACTCCCTCGAGACCACCCACGCGCTCGGCGGCACCCACTTCACCGGCGCCCTCTACAGCGCGCTCGGCAAGTACAGCGCGCCCCTCTCGGCCGCCGGCCGCGCGAACGTCGTCTCGGTGCTGACCGACCTCGCCGCCGAGGCTGCGACGAAGGGCATGACCCTCGGCCTCGAGATCTGCAACCGCTACGAGACCAATGTCATCAACACCGCCGCGGACGCCCTGCGCCTCGCCGACGACATCGGCGCCGACAACGTCCTGATCCACCTGGACACGTACCACATGAACATCGAGGAGGACGACTTCTTCCGCCCGGTGCTGCTGGTCGGGGATCGTCTCGGGTATGTCCACATCGGCGAGAACCACCGCGGCTACCTCGGCAGCGGCCACCTCGACTTCACGACGTTCTTCCACGCCCTCGCCGCGATCGACTACCGCGGACCCATCACCTTCGAGTCGTTCTCGTCGGCCGTCGTCTCGCCGACCCTCTCGAACGACCTGGCCGTGTGGCGGAACCTCTGGAACGACGGCCCCGCGCTCGCCCGCCACGCCCACGGCTTCCTGGTGAACGCGCTGGAGAGCAGCCGTGGCGAGGCCTGAGACCGAGGTCGCGCCCGACGCGGTGCGGCCCGGCCTCGACGAGCTGGCCGGGCGCGCGCTCGCGCTGACCTCGCCGGGCCGCCGCGCGATCGTCGCGATCGCCGGCAGCCCCGGGGCCGGCAAGACCACGCTCGCCCGGGCCGTGGTCGCCCGCGCGAACGAGCTCGCGGGGGAGGGGACCGCCGCCTTCGTGCCGATGGACGGCTTCCACCTCGCCAACGCCACGCTCGACGAGCTCGGCCGCCACGACCGCAAGGGCGCCCTCGACACGTTCGACGGCTGGGGCTTCCTCGCCCTGGTGCGGAGGCTGCGCGCCGAGACCGACCACGTCGTCTACGCGCCCACCTTCGAGCGCACCGTCGACGAGGGAGTGGCCGGCGCGCTGGCGGTGCACCCCTCCGCGTCGCTCGTCGTGCTGGAGGGCAACTACCTCCTCGTCGACGAGGGCCCGTGGGCGCTGCTGCGCGCCGAGTTCGACGAGGCCTGGTTCTGCGCGACTCCCGAGACCGAGCGCTTCGAGCGCCTGGTCGACCGCCACGTCTCCTTCGGCCGCGCCCCCGAGGCGGCCTCCGCCTGGGCCTCCGAGGTCGACGGGCGGAACGCGCTGCTGATCGAGGCCACTCGCGACCGCGCCGACCTGATCGTATCGGGGACGGCGGCGGGGGTGGTCTGATGCCGGACGGGCCGAGGGGCTGTCCGCTTCGGGGCGCGACGTGGGCTCTCGGGCGTGTCCGGCCGGTCGGCCGGTCGGACGACGGAGGACCCGTCGCCCGGCGGATGCGGTCTCGAGGGGTCGGTGTCAGGCTCGAGGGATGGACGACTCGACACGGAACTCCTTGGAACAGCCCGCTCCCACCACCCCGCCGGCCGCTGCGCCCCCCGGAGCCGGGCAGCCGCCCCTCCCCGTCGCTCTCCTCCTCCTGCTGCGGCGGAGCGACGGGCGGCCCGCGGCTTCGTCGGGCGCTCTCGACACCGTCCTGGCCGCCTCCGTCCTCGCGGAGCTCTCCCTCCAGCGGCGCGTCGAGGTGGACGCCGGAGTCGTCGCCCTCGGGCCGGAGCGGTCCGCGCTCGGGGACGCCGTGCTCGACGGGGCCCTCGGGTGGATCGAAGCGGAGCGAGCACCGCGCAGCGTCTCCTGGTGGATCGCCCGCCTCACGCGGAGGGAGCTGCATGCCGCCCTCCTCGAGCGGGTCGCCGCCGTGGAGCCGGCGGAGGACGAGCGGCTGCGGATCCGGGTCGCCGAGGTCCTCGCGGCTCGGACGGCGCCCCTTCCGTCGGACGCGGCGCTCATCGGCCTGCTCGACGCGGCCGGAGCGCTCTCGCCGAGGCCCGGCATCCCGGACCGGCAGGCGATCCGGTCGCTCGCGGCGCAGCACTGGGCAGGGCCGGCGGCCGCCGCCGTCCTCGCGGGAACCGCCGCGAGCGTCACGGGAGCCGCGGTGATCGCGGCGACGACGACGGTCACGATCACCGGCATGTGATCCGACGCGTGCGGCTCGCTGAAGCCGCGCGCCCCTACTCCGCCGGGTAGTCGGGCGCGACGAAGACGCAGAACGGGTGGCCCGCCGGATCGGCGAGGACGTGGAGCGCCTCCTCCGGGTCGTCGCTCCTGTCCTCGATCAGCTCGGCGCCGAGGGCGAGCGCCCGAGTCTTCTGCCGGTCGAGCTCGTCGGCGTCCGCGACCATGAAGTCGAGGTGCAGCTGCTGCGGGACGGGCCCCTCCGGCCAGGTCGCGCGCGGCAGGGCGGCCACCCGCTGGAACGTGAGCTTCGCGCCGTCGGCGGTGACGATCGCGACCCACTCCGCCTCGTCGTCCGAGCCGTCCGCGGGCGGCTCGTCGCCGGGGCGGTACTCGCCGCCGAGCAGGGCGAGGTAGAAGGCGGAGAGGGCGCGAGCGTCCTCCGTGTCGAGGACGACCTGGCGCAGGCGCATGCGGGCAGGGTACCGCCGGACGGCACCGGAGAGGGATGACGTGCTGTGCGGGACGGCTGCGGCGGGCCGGGCGTCGTGGGTCGCGGCCCGACGTCGGCGGAGAAGGGGGTCCCTGCCCCGACACGGCAGGCAGGCCCCTCTCGGCCGAGGTCGTGCAGCTCTCCGACCGCGCCGCCCTGCCACTCCGCGCCCGCTTCCTCAACCCCTCCCGGCTCCCGGCCTCGCGCCAGGGCCCGGCGCGTACTGTGGCGGCTGACTCACGACGGCTACGAGGGAGACACCATGACGGAGCAGATCGGAATCCCCGAGGCCGCGGCACTGGGGAGCGAGCGGCGGAGCATCGCGATCCTCGGAGCGGGCGGCGACCTCACCGAGCGGCTGCTGCTGCCGGGCCTGGGCCGGGTGGCCGAGCTCGCGCGCGACCTCGAGCTCACGCTGATCGGCGCGGCGCGCACGCCCCAGACCGACGAGGAGTGGCAGAGCCTCGTCCGCCGCAGCCTCGAGGCGGCCGGAGTCGCCGCGCACACGGTCGAGGCCCTCGCGTCGCGCGCGCGCTTCGTCGCCACCGACGCCTCCGACCCGGAGCAGCTGAAGGCCCTCCTCGACGCCTGCCCGTCGACTCCGGTGCTCTACGTCGCCCTGCCGCCGGCGATGGGGCACAAGGTCGCCGCCTCGCTCGCCGAGCTCGACCTGCCCGAGGAGCTGGTCGTCGCCATCGAGAAGCCGTTCGGCGAGGACCTCGACGACGCGATCGCCCTCAACGCGGCGTTCGCGAAAGTCCTCCCCGAGAGCCGCCTCTGGCGCATCGACCACTTCCTCGGCAACGCGACCGTGCTGGGGATGCTGGGCCTGCGCTTCGGCAACAGCCTGCTCGAGGCGAGCTGGAGCGCCGAGTGGATCGAGAAGGTCGAGATCGTCTACGACGAGACGCTCGGCATCGAGGGCCGCGCGGCCTTCTACGAGAAGACCGGCGCGCTGCGCGACATGCTGCAGAGCCACCTCCTGATGGTGCTCGCGCTGACCACGATGGAGCGCCCCGACGAGGTCGCGCCCGACGAGGTCCACGCGCGCATGGCCGAGGTGCTCGGCGCCGTGCGGCTCTGGCGCGACGACCCCTCCTCCGCCCGCCGCGCCCGCTACACCGAGGGCCGCGTCGACGGCCGCTTCTTCCCCTCCTACATCGACGAGCCCGACGTCGACCCCGAGACCGGCACCGAGACCCTCGCGCAGCTGCTGCTCCAGGTCGACACTCCGCGCTGGGCGGGCGTCCCCTTCGTCCTCCGCTCCGGCAAGGCGATCGGCGACCCGCGCCGCGAGGTGGCGATCCACTTCCGCGCCGCCACGCCCCCGCGCGGCCTGCAGGCGGCCGAGGGCGACGCCGGGACGGTCCTCCGGATCGGCCTCAAGGGCGGCGACGTCAGCCTCGACCTGGTCGTGAACAGCGCCGACGAGCTGACCGATCTCGAGCGCACCACCCTGACGGCGCAGCCCGGCGCGGCCACGCTCGACCCCTACGCGCAGGTCCTCGCCGGGATCCTGCAGGGCGACACCCTGCTCTCGGTCCCGGGCGACGTGGCCGAGCAGTGCTGGCGCATCATCACTCCGGTGCTCTCCGCCTGGGCCGCGGGCGACGCTCCGCTGGACGAGTACGAGGCGGGGAGCGCGGGGCCCGAGGGCTGGTGAGCGCGCGGTGAGGCGGGCGGGCTGAGGCGTCGGCGCGTGGCGTGATGCGGGGTCGGGTCCGCCGACGCCGGTCGCGTCACCTCCCGCCCGGCTCCGCTGCTAGCCGTCCCGCTGGTCGACCCGTCCCGCCGGTCGACCCTCCTGCCGGTCGACCTTGCCGCCCATTGACCCTCCCGCTCGTTGACCCTCCCGCCGGGGGAGACGGGATGCTGGAGGCATGGTGGGCATCGGGGAGTACGCAGGCATCACGGGTCTGAGCGTGAAGGCGCTCCGGCACTACGACGAGAAGGGCGTGCTGGTCCCGGCGGAGGTCGACGAGCGGTCGTCGTACCGCCGGTACGCCGACGCCCAGGTCCGGGCCGGAGTCGTGATCAGCGCCCTCCGGAGCGCGGGGGTGCCGCTGCCCGAGGTCGCGGCGGCGACTCGAGCCGGCACCGCGGCGGCGACTCGAGCCGGCACCGCGGCGGAGGCGCTGCTGGCGCACAGGGAGCGCGTGCTCGCGGAGCGGGAGCAGGAGGACCGGGCGTTCGAGGCCGCCGAGGTGACGCTGCGGGCGCTCGCCGTGCCGGTCGAGGTCGCCGAGCGGACGATGCCGGCGCAGCCCTACGTCGGCCAGGTCCTCACGATCGCGCTGGACGAGGCCGACGGGCCGGGCGACGACGAGGCGAACGAGATCCTCGGTGTGCTCGCCATTCGAGTGCACGCGGCAGTGCTCGGGCCGACGGGACGTTTCTGGACGGCGCTCCGGGCGGGCGAGCCGGGTTCGGCGGAGCTCGTCTGCTGCTGGCCGACGTCGGCGGAGGCGGAGGGCGACCTCGCCGATCTCGCCGCGATCCTCCCGGCGCGCACCGAGCTGGTCGCCACCTGGCGCCCCCGCGACGGGGAGGAACTGCCCGAGGGGACCCTGCATCCGGCGATCGTCGCGCTCTTCGACGCCGCCGGAGACCGCGGTCTGCGGCTCGACGGGGTCGAGGTGCGGCAGACGGTGCTGGGGGAGGGGCCGGAGGACGTGGCGGTCGAGGTGTCGCTGACCGTCGCGGGGTGAGCGGAGGGCGGGGCGTGCCTCAGGTGGGCCGGGTGCCAGCGCTCGAGGACCGGCTCGGCAGGACCGGCTCCTCAGGACCGAGCGGAGGCAGGTGTGGCGCCGTCCGGCCGATCCCGCGCCACTTCGTGCCGCGGTCCGGGCCGTCTCCGTAGGCTCCGACGCATGACGAGCGGAGTCGAGGCCGGAGTCCATCGCGGTGACGAGCGGACGGTCCTCGACCGCCCGTGGTTCGCGGTCGCGGCCTCCCTGGTCTTCGCCTTCGGCTGGCTGGTGATCCCCGGCGTCGGCTGGCTGATCGGCGCCGTCGCCGTTCTCTGCAGTTCGGCGTGGACGCGGTCCGAGAAGGGATCGGCGCTGGCGATCCCGCTGGTCGCGGCCGCTCTGGTCGGCAGCGGGGTCGGGCTCTTCTACGGTCTGCACGGCGCGCCGAGCTCCAGCCTGACGACGTGGACGGCGTTGGGTGCCGGGATGCTGGCGGGAGGCGCGGCGACTGCGCTTCTGGGGGTCCGACTGTGCGCTCGGGCACTCCGCCGGCCGGAGGAGTCCGCTGGGGGCTCGCTCTCGGCAGCTGCCCCGGCCTCGGGCGCGCACGACGTCAGCTGAGAGGAGGGGCGTGGGCTCCTGAGGGAGGCCGCCCTGTCTCAGCGGAGGTTGTGCGGCCGCTCGCCGGCCCCGCTCGCGTCGTAGCGGAGCCGCACCAGCTCAGAGCCCGGCAGAACCGTCGCGTCGAGGAGGCGCAGCCCGTGCTGCGGCGCCCCGGAGTAGAGCGGCGTCCCGCCGCCCGCGAGTCCTGCGCCGACGAGGACGATCAGCTCGTCCACCAGGCCCTGCTCGAGGAGCGGGTTCCAGGTGGTGCCGCTGCCGAACATCAGCAGGTCGCCCTGGTCGCCCTGCTTGAGCAGCTCGATCTCGGCCGGACCCTGCTTCCGCGGCACGATCCGGGTGGTGGCGGCCCACGGCGCCTCCGGATCGGGAGCCAGGGAGTCGCTGATCACCAGCGCGTCGAGCGACGTGACCAGCCGCGCGGTCTCGTGCTCCCGCTCGCCCGCCGTCCCGTCCGCGGCGACGGCGCTCCAGCTGTCCCAGTTGTCGCGGAACCAGCGGCCGCCGTAGACGAGTGTGCCCGCGCGGCGCAGCAGCTCGAGGTTGCGGTCGTTGAACGCGTCCTCGAACGGCAGCGCCGAGAGGTCGTGCCCGGGCCCCTCGAAGCGGCCGTCGAGCGAGGTGAGGACGGAGACGACGAGCCTGCTCATGCGGGGGATGCTACTCAGGCGGGGGTGCCGGGTGAAGGGGCGCGGAGGGCCGCGAGCCGGAGGAAGAGCGGCGGGGGCGACTCATCCGGCAGGGGTGTCCGAGAAGCGTCGGCAGCGGTGTTCCCGATCACCTTTCGATACGCGGCTGGATAGTGTCGAGCCGGGAAAAGGCGTCTACGGGGAACAGGTACAGGTGATGGTCGAGCGACCGGAGTTGGACAGGGCGAAGGAGAGAGTCGCGCGAGCTGCCGGCGATCTGAGCAAGCGTGCGCGGAGCGCTACGACGCAGGTGATGGAGCAGGCCGGCGATCTCCGCGAAGCAGCCGCCGAGAAGTTCGGCCCGAGGAGCCTCCAGTCGTACGAGGAGGTCACGGCCGAATACAACCGCGCCTTCACGGCGATGAGCGACGACGGGCTCTCCCTCCTCCGGCAACGCGAGCGCTCCACCGACCTGATCGCTCTCGTCGAGCTCGTGGTGAACAGCATCGCCAACACGCCCAAGTCCTTCAGCAGGGACTTCGAGCAGATCGAGCTCGACAGAGCCCGGTTCCTGGACGCCGAGGAGATCGCCCGCGCGGATCTCGTCGCTGCACGGAAGTCCGCGGCGGGAGCGGGCGCCGGTGTCACCGCCGGCGCGGCGATCGCGAGCGTCGCGCCGACCGCCGCCATGTGGGTCGCCACCACGTTCGGCACCGCGTCGACCGGGACCGCGATCTCGACCCTGTCCGGTGCCGCTGCGAGCCAGGCCGCCCTGGCATGGCTCGGCGGCGGGGCCGTCGCTGCCGGTGGCGGAGGGACCGTCGCGGGAGGAGCGCTGCTCGCGCTGGCCGGCCCGGTCGGCTGGAGCCTCGCAGGCGCCGCCGTCCTCACCTCGGTCGTCCTGTTCACGAAGAAGAAGTTCGAGAACCGCGAGACGAAGCACGAGATGCTCACCGCCGTGATGCGGAACATCGCGCAGGTGCAGGCGATGGACGCGCAGATCGACGACCTCCTCCAGCGCACCGCCTCTACTCGAGAGCTGCTTCTGAAGGTCTACGGCGAGGCGCTGCCGCTCTTCGGGGCGGACTTCGCGACCCTGGCTCCCGCTCAGCAGTCGCAGCTCGGCGCGCTGGTGAACATCGCGAAAGCGAGTGCGGCACTGCTGAGCGCCCGTGTGGAGCAGGCCGCCGACGATGCCTGATCTCGCCGACGTCGCCCGAAGCACTCACGAGCAGGCCGTCGCCGCCTGGGTGGGCTACCTGAACCAGGTCCGCGTCGATCGACTCATGGGCGCCCTGAGCAGGCAGGACCAGAACCTCTCGACGGCTCTCGACCATCTGGATACGGCCCTCCTGCACATAGGCGACGTGGTCTCGTCGAACCGCGGTGGAGTGAAGGGCGCGCACGGATTCATCGCCGAGGTCGCCGAGGTCGGCATCGGCAACGCCCGCGCCGCTGTGCTCGGGGAGACCGGCGGCAACTCCTGGGTGAACGACAACGGCCCTGTCGATCTCATGCGGAACGGCCTGCTGATCCAGCAGAAGTTCTCCACCGCCGGCGGGCGGTTCGGCCTCGGCGCGATCACGGAGCACCTCGAGAGGTACCCGGACTTCGTGAGGAACGGCGGCAGGTACCAGATCCCGAGCGACCACTTCGAGGCCATCCAGAAGCTGCACGCGATGTCCGCCGAGGATGCAGCGAAGCTCCTCTCCCGCAGCGGGGACGGCCCGTCCCTCCGCGACTGGAACCGTGTGGAGGCCTTCTTCTCGAGCGAGACGATCGACATCGCGGCACTCGAGCCCTCCCGGCTGGAGTACCGGGACGTGCAGCTCGGTGCGTACGCCGACACGTTCGCGGCGGAGGAGGGAAGGATCACGGCGACCGACGAGGCCGCCCGCACGGCTGCCGTTCGGGAGAACCGGGCGACGGTGCGCCAGGGCGCTCAGGCCACCGTCGTCGCCGCCGGGATCGAGGGTGGGACCGCATTCGTCTCCGCGGTCCTCGCCAAGCGCCGCGAAGGCACGAAGCTCAAGGAGTTCTCGGCCGACGACTGGAAGGACATCGCGAACGCCTCCGGTCTCGGCGCGGTGAAGGGCGGTGTCCGCGGTCTCACGATCTACTCACTCACCAATCTCACTGCGACGTCGGCCGCCACGGCGAACACGGTCACGACCGCCGCGCTGGGGATCGCGGGCCAGGCGAGCAGGCTGCGAGCGGGCGACATCTCCGAGATCGAGTTCATCGAGAACTCCGAGATCCTCTGCCTCCAGGCCGGCATCAGCGCGCTGTCCTCGGTCGTCGGGCAGGTGCTCATCCCGGTCCCCGTCCTCGGCGCCGTCATCGGCAACACCGTCGGCTCCGTCATGTTCAGCGTCGCGTCGTCCTCGCTCTCCGCCCGGGAAGAAGCGCTCATCGCCGGATATCTCGAGGATCAGCGCTCACTCGATCAACAGCTGGCCGCCGACTACGCCGATCTCCTGGCGAAGCTCGAGACGAGCATGCTGCACTTCATCGACATCCTCGACCGGGCGTTCTCTCCCGACATCGAGGTCGCGCTTCTCGGGGCGATCGACCTCGCGGCCCGAGTCGGGGTGCCCTCGGAGGAGATCCTGGACACCGACGAGAAGGTGAACGCGTACTTCCTCGACTAGGTGCCTGCGGGGCGGGGCCGGACGTCGTTCGTGGCGGGGGCGTTGTGCCGGCCTGGCCCCACGTGTTCCGGATGGTGCTGCCGGCACGCCCGCCCCGCACCCCTCCTCACATCGCTGCTCCCAGCGCCTCCCGCAGCGTCGCCCGCGCCCGCGCGTGCCGGCTCCGCACCGTCGCGGCGCGGAGGGACAGGATCTCGGCCGCCTCGGCGAGGGAGAAGCCGTCCCAGTAGACGAGGGTGATGATCTCCTGGTCGACGGGCTTCAGCTGCGCGATCGCGGCGCGGACGTCCTCGGCCGCGTCGTCGGCCGGCGCGGGCGGAGTGATGCGGAGCTCCTCCGCCAGCCGCTCGACGAGCGCGCTCCTCCGGGTCGCGGTGCGGCGCTGGCCCGAGAGCACCCGCCGTGCGACGCCGAACGCCCACATCCGCGCGCGCGTCTCGTCCTCGGGGATCGACCGCTCCTTCCGCCACAGGATCAGGAGGGTGTCGCTGAGGAGGTCCGCGGCGTCCTCGGGGCTCGCCGTCCGCCGTGCGAAGTAGCGGAGCAGGTCCGGCGCCTCCCGCTCGACCAGGGCCGTGATCTCGGCCTCCCGGTCGCGCGCGGGGGAGCGGACGACGCTGCGCGCGATGGACGGCGCCGCCTCGCCGGCGCTCATCACAGCTCTCCCGTGCAGTCGGTGCTGCCGCCCAGGCCGCCGTCGCCCTCGACGATCACGCCCTCGGGGATCGTGTCGAGGATGTGGTCGTCCGCCGCGGTGATCCAGGCGCGCCAGCGGATCGTCTCCTCCGAGAGGCCGGGGCCGTCGCTGTTCATGTCCGAGGCCAGCCAGGCGGGGTCGGTCGTGTAGGCGAGCGCGTCGTCGTGGATCCGCTGGCCGATGCCGTTCCAGTCCTGCGCGCGCAGGTAGTCGGTCGCGGAGGTGGTGACCTCGCGGTAGTCGATCTCTCCGTTGAAGTAGTCGATCGAGCACGACACCGCCGCGCCGGAGTCGGTGGTGTAGCTGATCGGGATCGTGAAGTCGGGGACCGAGCGAACGTCGGTGCCGGCGCTGGTCGCCAGCACGAGACCCGGGACGAGGAGGACGGGAGCCGCCAGCCACCACGCCCTCGACCGCGCGGGACGGCGGGGCGCGCGTTCGCGGGTCTCGGCGATCACGCTGTGCAGGGCGGTGCGGACGCCGGGCGCCCGGTCGTCGGTCGCGGGGTCGCTGCGGGAGAGGAGGTCGTCGAGTGTGCGTCGCGTCATCGGGTCCATCCTTCGTCGGTCGGGTGTGTACCGAGTACGTGGCCGGGTGGGGCCCGAGCGTTGCACGGGACCTGACGGGAGGAGTGAGCCGAGCCGGTCGCGCGCGCTCACTTCTTAGAACTCCTTCGCGAGGACCCGTCAAAAGGCGCCATATTCGGCTTCACCCCGGTCCTTTTCTCATCGGTTATGGCCCCGACAAGGGGGGCTCACTTCTCTATGGCGAGAGGGAGGCCGACCTATACGTTCATCTTCGGAAGCCCGCGGGGAATGCGTGCTCCCCTCCGGAGTCTGGGGCCTCCGCACTCGCTGCGACATCCGTGTCGTTCGTCGTGTCGACGTTTCGCTCATCTCCACGATCGACAACACGACTGAGAAGCAGAACCATGGCTTTCACGACCCGGCGGCGCCGCCACTCACGGCACCGATCGCCGTCGCGCCTCGGAATGCGGGCCGTCGTCTTCGCGACGATCGGCGCTCTCCTCGTCGGCTCGTGGGGGCTCGGCGACGTCTCCGCCTCGTCTCCCGCTCAGGCCGCGAACCAGGCGGATCCGGTCGCCGGCGACGCCCCCGCCCTTCTCCCGACGCCGGCGACCGGATCCGCCTGGTTCGCGGCCTGAGCGGGAGACGAGGCGGAGAC